>JAJYHN010000018.1 GCA_021784765.1 Actinomycetes bacterium | reverse complement strand
CCCCTCGTCGGCAACCGTCACCCCGACGCGCCCGGCCGTCGCGTCCACGCCGACGCGCGCCGTGACGCGGGTCCCGCCGCCGTGCTTCACGGCGTTGTCGAGGAGTGCCCAGAGCACCTGGTCGATATGGTCCGGGTCGGCGACCGCGAGCCAGCCACCCGCGTCGTCGACGAGCTCGAAGGGGACGCCGCCGGCGCCGAGCGCCTCCCAGGCGCGCCGGACGCGCGGGCCGAGGGCGAAGACCTCGGCGACCGGGCGGAGGACGCCCGAATCGACGCGGCTCACCGTCAGGAGCTGGCGCACCATCCGGGAGAGGCGGTCGCTCTGCTCGGCGATGATCGCGAGGCGCCGATCCGGGTCCCCGGCGGCGGCCCGCTCGCCGGCGAGCTGGTCGGCGTTCGCCCGAATCCGCGCGAGGGGCGTCTGGAGGTTGTGGGAGACGCCGCGGAGGAAGTCGTCCTTCTCCTCGTCGAGCGTCCGGAGGCGCTCGTTGTGGGCCTCGACCCGGGCGAGGAGGTCGGCGTCGCGGAGGGCGACGGCGACGCTCGCCGCGAACAGCTCGAGGAGGTCCTGGTCGGCGGGCTCCCAGCGCGTCGTCGCCGGGGCGTGCCCGACGAGGACGCCCGCGACGTCCCGACCGGTCCGCATCTCGGCCCGGACGGGCCGGGGCTCGCCGGGGACGCGCTCCTCCCCATCCACCGCCGCGGGATCGCCGAGGACGATCCGGGCGTCGACGAGCCCGAGGCCCTCGCGCGCGTCGTGGGCGGCCTGCTCGAGGAGCCGGGTGATCCCGTCGCCGGGGGCCCAGGCGGTGATCGCCGCCACGGCCCGCTCCACCTGCCGGTTCCGCCGGTCGAGGTCGGCGGCGAGCTCCTCCTGGCGGTCGGCGAGGCGCCCGAGCTCGTCGTCCGGGAGTGGCGGCGGAGGCCCCGGACGCTCGCCGGCCGTGATCCGGTCGAGGCGCGTCCCGAGCGCCCGCAGCGGTCCCACGACCGTCCCCGCGAGCCACCCCCCGACCGCGAGGCCGACGAGCGCGGCCACGACGAGGGCCGTGAGGACGAGGGAGACGATGCCGGTCCCGCCGTTCAGGACGAGGAGGAGGCCGAAGAAGGCGACGGGCAGGACCGCCGCGACGAGTACCGCGACGGTGATGCGGGCGCGGATCCCGCCGCCGATCACGGCCGCCCCCCCGCGCTCCCGGCGGCGCCCGGCGGCGGGACCTGCGCCGCCGTCACGACGGTTCCGCCTCGAGCCGGTAGCCGATCCCCCGGACCGTGATGAGGTGCCGCGGTCGGTTCGGGTCGAGCTCGAGCTTCGTCCGCAGGCGGCGCATCGTGACCCACACGTACGACGGGTCGGCGTCCTCCGTGTCGGCCCAGCCGCGGGTGAGGAGCGTCTCCGTCGCGACGGTCTGCCCGAGGTTCGCCGCCAGCGCGTAGAGGAGCCGCGACTCCGTCGGCGTGAGGGACACCGGGGTGCCGTTCACGGTCGCCGAGCGGCGGTGGAGCTCGAGGGTGAGAGTCGGGCCGAGCACGACGCGCTGGCCCGGCAGGCGGTCGCCGAGGCGCCGGAGGACGCGGTTGACCCGGGCCCGGAGCTCCGGGTAGTGGTACGGCTTCGTGACGTAGTCCTCGGCCACCTCGTCGAGGAGCTCGGCCTTCGAGTCGGCGGCGTCGATCGCCGACAGGACGATGATCGGGAGGTCGGCCCGCGCCTTGATCTCGCGGGCGAGGGAGAGCCCGTCGCGGCGGGGCATCATCATGTCGAGGATCGCGAGGTCGGGCCAGCCGGCGTCGAGGCGCCGCATCGCCTCCACGCCGTCGCGCGCGGTCGCCACGTCGTACCCGTCGTCGCGGAGCTGCTCGGCGAGGACGACGAGGAGGTTCGGGTCGTCGTCGACGAGGAGGATGCGGGCCGGTCGCTCGCGTCCGCCGGGTCCGCCACCGATCATCATGCGTTGCTCCTATGTCAAGCCGCCGCGGCCAGGCCTGTCGACCTGGTCGCCTCATCGGCTTGGAGTCGGCGGAACACCTCGTCGCTGATCCTCCGACGAAGGGCCCGGATGGCCTCGGTCTTGGTGTCGCCGGCGGCGCGCCGACGCTCGAGGTACGCGCGGCCACGGTCATCGATCCGCATCTGAGTGATCGCGATCCGGTGGAGGGCTGCGTTGAGCTGGCGGTTGCCGCCACGGCTGAGGCGGTGGCGGGTGGTGTCGCCGGACCAGACCGGGACCGGCGCGCTGCCATTGTGCCGGGCGAACGCCTCTTTCGAGCGGAAGCGACCGAGGCCGGCGGTCTCGCCGACGATCTTGGCGGCGGTCAGGGTCCCACAGCCCGGCAGAGCCAGCAGCGTGACCGCCAGGTCACGGACGAGGCGCTCGATCTCGCGCTCGAGGATCCGGATCGCACCGGTGAGCTCGCGGATGCGGGCGAGGAGGTCCCGGGCGAAGCGGGCCACGGGCTCGGTCCGCTCGACCAGGGCCCGCTCGAGCGCCGTCTGGACGACGGTGCGGCCGAGCGACCGCGGCGCGGGCTCGGCGATGCCGAGCTCGACGAGGAACCAGCGCAGGCGCTGCTCATGGCGGGTCCGCTCGCCGATCAGGTCCTCGCGATGGTCGACGTGGAGCCGCAGCTCGCGCTCTGGGCCATCGAGCGTGGCGACCGGCAGGTCGGGCTCGCGGAGGGCAGCCTGGGCGACGGCGAGGGCGTCGATCGGATCGCTCTTGCCCGGCTCACGCACCGAGCGGCGGGCGCCGGCCATCAGCTGGGGCGGCACCCGGACGACCGCTTCGCCGGCCCGCAGGAGGTCGGCCTCGAGTCGCCGGCTGAGGTGGCGGCAGTCCTCGAGGGCCCAGCGCCGCTCGGGCCACTGGGCCGCCCAGCGGCGGAGCTCGAGGTGGCCTTCGGGTGTCGCGTCCACTCGGCGCTCGGCGAGCCTGCGACCCGTCGCGTCGATCACGACCACCGTGTGCGACCGCTTGTGCAGATCCGCTCCCAGGATGACCATGTCCGTGTCTCCTCCTCACCCGAGGTGACGGCCGAGGACCGGTCGGCGGACACACCTGAGTGGGGGCGAAGCCACGCTCCTATCAAGTCACGCCGGCCGGTCCGACGTGTCTGACGGCCGGCACAACGCATGGAAGCCACACCCGCCGGGTGGGCAGCGAGCATAGGAGCCAAGCCGTCAGACGCAGAGGAGAGTGACACTCAGCCGAGAATACGCGCGTGGGAGCCGTCACGG
>JAJYHN010000085.1 GCA_021784765.1 Actinomycetes bacterium | reverse complement strand
CGGTGCGCCGGAACGCCTACGGCCGGCAGGTGGACTCGTTCGAGACCGACGTCGAGGTCGCCGGCATCGGGCCGGTCCGGGCGGTGTTCATCAGGGCCCCCAGGATCACGCGGGTCGGCCGGGCCGTCGAGGTGCTGGCCGAGCACGGCGGCGCGCCGGTCCTGGTCCGCCAGGGGCGGCTGCTCGCCGCCGCGTTCCATCCCGAGATCGCCGGCGACCACCGCCTGCACGCCCGGCTGCTCGAGCTGGCCGCCGGGTAGGCGGTCGCCGCGGCCCCCGTTCGCTACAGTTTCTGTGCCATGTCCGGTCATTCCAAGTGGGCGACGATCAAGCGGAAGAAGGCCGCGACCGACGCGGCGCGCAGCCGCCAGTTCGCGAAGCTGCTGCGCGCGGTCGAGGTGGCGGCGCGCGAGGGCGGGCCGAGCATCGAGGGCAACATGACGCTCGCCTCGGCCGTCGAGAAGGCCCGCGACTCGTCCGTGCCCTGGGAGAACATCGAGCGCGCGATCAAGCGCGCGAGCGGGGAGGCCGGAGGGGCCAACTACGAGGAGGTCCTCTACGAGGGCTACGCGCCGGGCGGGGTTGCCGTGCTGGTCGAGGCCATGACCGACAACCGGAACCGGACCGGCCAGGAGATCCGCCACACGTTCTCGAAGCTCGGCGGCAACCTCGGCGATCCTGGCAGCGTGGCGTGGATGTTCGACCGCAGGGGCCTGATCGCCGTCGAGAAGGGCCAGGCCCCCGACGAGGAGCGCCTGCTCGAGATCATCCTGGAGGGCGGGGCCGAGGACCTGCGCGACGCCGACGACCAGTGGGAGATCGTGACCCCGGTCGAGGCCTTCCGGCCGACGCGCGCCGCGCTCGAGGAGGCCGGGGTGCCGGTCGCCTCGGCCGAGCTCAGCATGCTCCCGCAGTCGACGGTGCCGGTCGGCGCCGACAGGGCCGCGAGCGTGCTCCGGCTGGTCGATGCGCTGGAGGAGCTGGACGACGTCCAGGCCGTCTGGTCGAACTTCGACATTCCCGGGGACGTCCTGACCGAGGTCGGCTGAGGCCGGCGGCCGGGCCGAGCCTGGGGCCGTGGGACCCGGCCGTCGGCTCCGGATGGGCTCCGGATGGTTGAAGCGCCCGGGGCCGGGGGCTACCCTGGGGAACGTATGTTCGATCGCGTGGTCCTCGGGGTCGACCCCGGCGTGGCGACGGTCGGCCTCGCTGCCGTCGTTCGCGGGCGGGACGGCCGCCCGCGGGTGCTGTTCGCCGAGACGGTCCGAACCAGGGCCGACGCCCCGATGCCCGAGCGGCTCCTGCAGGTCCACCGCCGGGTCCGGGATGCCCTGGCCGCCTCGGGCGCGGGGTCCCTTGCGATCGAACGCCTGCTGTGGGGCCGCAACACCACCAGCGCGATGGAGGTCGCGCGCGCCTCGGGAGCGGTGCTCCTCGCGGCCGCCGAGGCCGGCGTGCCGGTCGAGGAGTACGCCCCGATGGAGGTGAAGATGGCGACGACCGGGGTCGGGAACGCGACGAAGGCCCAGGTCCGCCGCGCGCTCGGCATGATCGTCGGGCCGGCCGCCGTCCCGACCCAGCCCGACGCCGCCGACGCCGTGGCCGTCGCGCTCTGCCACCTGACCCAGTCGCCGCTGCGGCGGCTCGCGGGGGCCGCGCGGTGATCGCGTTCCTCGAGGGCATCCTCGCGGAGAAGGGGGCGGGGCGGGTCGTGATCGCCGCCGGCGGCATCGGCTACGAGGTGCAGGTGCCGACGCGGACGCTCGCCGCCCTGCCGGCGACGGGCCGCCCGGCCCGGCTGCACACCCGGCTGCAGGTCCGCGACGACGCGATGGCGCTGTATGGGTTCTCCACCGCCGACGAGCGGGAGCTGTTCGATCTGCTCACGACCGTGACCGGGGTCGGGCCGAAGGTCGCGATGGCGATCCTCTCGGCCCTCCCGCCCGAGGCGCTGCGGCGCGCGATCGCCACCGACGACCCGGCGGCGCTGACGGTGGTGCCCGGAGTCGGCAGGAAGGTGGCGGCGCGCGTGGTGCTGGACCTGCGCGACAGGGTCGGCGCGGTGGTCGAGGCGACGCCCGGCGGGCCCGTGGCCGAGGTCCGCGAGGCGCTGCTCGCGCTCGGGCTCTCGCCGGAGGAGGCGCGCGAGGCGCTCTCCGGGCTCGCCGAGGATGCCGACGCCTCCGTCGAGGAGCTGCTGCGGCGCGCGCTGCAGGGGGTCGGGCGATGAGCGAGCGGGAGCCGGCGGCCGGCCGCGTCGTGCTGCCGGAGGCCGGCGAGGAGGACGTGGCGTTCGACGTCGCCCTGCGCCCGCGCCGACTCGAGGAGTTCGTGGGCCAGGACCGCATCAAGGAGCAGCTCGGGCTGCTGCTCGAGGGCGCCCGTCGCCGCGGGGACCCGATGGAGCACGTCCTGCTGTCGGGGCCCCCGGGACTCGGGAAGACGACCCTGGCGGCGATCGTCGCGAACGAGTTCGGGGTGGGGTTCCAGCCGACCTCGGGGCCGGCGCTCGAGCGGGCCGGCGACCTCGCGGCGATCCTGACCAACCTGCAGGAGGGCGATGTCCTCTTCGTCGACGAGATCCACCGGGTCCCCCGGGCCGTCGAGGAGGTGCTGTACCCGGCCCTCGAGGACTTCAAGCTGGACGTGGTGATCGGCAAGGGCCCCTCGGCGAGGACGATCCGTCTCGAGCTGCCGCGGTTCTCGCTGATCGCCGCGACGACGCGCCCGGGCCTGATCACGCTGCCCCTGCGAGAACGGTTCGGCTTCTCGCCGCGCCTCGACTACTACTCGCAGGAGGACCTCGCGCGGATCGTGACGCGCTCGGCCGGGATCCTCGGCGTGACGGTCGAGCCGCCGGGCGCGGTCGAGGTGGCGCGCCGCTCGCGGGGGACCCCGCGCGTGGCCAACCGGCTGCTCCGGCGGGTCCGCGACTACGCGGAGGTTCGCCACGACGGCACGGTGAGCCGGGAGGTGGCGGCCCTCGCCCTCGCGCTGTTCGAGGTCGACGAGCGGGGCCTCGACAAGGTCGACCTCGCGATCCTGGACGCCGTCGTGACGAAGTTCGGAGGCGGGCCGGTGGGGCTCTCGACGCTGGCCGTCTCGGTCGGCGAGGAGGCCGACACCGTCGAGGACGTCTACGAGCCGTACCTGATGCAGCTCGGGTTCCTGAAGCGCACGCCGCGGGGCCGGGTGGCCACCGAGGCGGCGTTCGCGCACCTCGGGCTGGCGCCCCGCCCGCCGCGGCCCGGCGACGGGCCCGGGCTGTTCTGAGCTG
>JAJYHN010000206.1 GCA_021784765.1 Actinomycetes bacterium | reverse complement strand
AGCCATGAGGCGCGTCGCGGTCGTGCTGGTCCTGTTCCTGGCGCTGGCGGGGGTCGTCGGGTTCGTCGCGCAGGGCGGTCTCCACCGGCTCGGCCGGGGCGCGGGCCCCGCGGCCGGGTCGGGCGGTGCGGTGAGCCACGCGGCCCCGAGGGGGCCGGCCCTCCTCGCGCGGGCTCCCGCGGCGGGGATCTCAGCGCCCGGGACCGCCTCCTATCAGCCGGCGATCGCCCAGCCGAGCCCCGCGCCGGCATCCCTCGCCGTCCGCGCCTCGGGCGCGGGCCCGTCGGTCGGCCCCGATATCGTCCGGACGGCGACCCTGTCGGTCCGCGTCCGCCGGGGCGGGTTCGGCGGCGCGTTCCAGCGGGCCGCCGAGATCGCCACGGCGGCCGGCGGCTACGTCGACGCCTCGTCGACGACCGGCACGCGCTCGGGATGGCTCGAGATGCGGGTGCCGGTCCGGCGGTTCGACGCGGCGATGGCGGCGCTCCGGGCCCTCGGCACGGTGACGGCCGCGAGCATCCGGGGTCAGGACGTGACCGGACAGGTCGTCGACCTCGGCGCGCGCCTGCGCGCCTGGCAGGCGGAGGAGTCGGTGCTGCTGCGGCTGATGGCCCAGGCCACGACCATTCGCGACTCGCTGAAGGTGGAGGCGCAGCTGCAGCAGGTGCAGTTCCAGATCGAGGACCTGCGGGGGCAGCTCGCGACGCTCGCGAACCAGACCGCGCTCGCGACGATCACGGCGAGGCTCGTCGAGCGCGGCGCCCCGCGGGTGCACGTCGCCGCCGGCCCGCGGTTCCCCGACCTCGGGCGGGCGTGGCGATTCGCCGCGGCCGGGTTCCTCGGGGTGCTGTTCTCGGTCGTGGTCGGCCTCGGCTACCTGGTTCCGATCGCGGTGCTCGGGGGCGCCGTGTGGTTCGCGGCGCGCCGCCTGCGGGTCAGGCCGGCGGCAGCGGGCGGGTGAACCCGGCGGCGCGGGCGACCACGCGAAAGCCGAGCCGCTCGTACAGGCGCGCTCCGGCGCCACCCTCCTCGGCGAGCAGGAACGTGACGGCGTCGCCGGCCGCCGCGGAGACCTCCACGGCGCGCGCGACCGTTGCCGTCGCCACGCCGCGACCCCGGAGCTCCGGCACCGTCACCACGTTGTCCAGGTAGCCGACCCCCGCCAGACGGATCAGCGTCGTGAAGCCGGCAACCTGCGCGCCGACCAGCCCGGCGAAGGCCCGCAGCCCCGCCGCCGCCAGCACGGTCCGGTCGCGGGCGACCATCTGGTCGACCACCTCGGCGGCGAGGGTGGTGCCGAACTCGTTCCGCGTCCGCCGGTACAGGGCCCAGAACGGCTCGTCGAGCGCCACCTCGCGGACCTCGACCTCGCGCGAGGGCCCGGGCGCCGTCCTGCCGTCGTGGGCCATCACCACGTCGAGCTCCACCCGCTCCGGTTGCCCGGCCGCCAGCTCGTCGAACGCGGGCTGGGGGCCGTCCAGGAACAGGAACTCGACGTGCTCGTAGGAGATCCCCGTCTCGCGGGCCACGGGGTGCAGCGCGGCGCGGATCTCCGCGAGCGCGGGGGCAGGGGCGGCGTCGATCACCGCGGCGTGGTTCGCGTCGTAGATCAGCGGGAAGCGCGGGTCGGCGGTCACGGTTCCCCAGGGCGTCCGCAGGAACCGGGCGTTGCGCTCCTCGTAGGCGAGCCAGTAGGCGCGGATCGCGTCGGAGCTGACCGTCCCGGCGGGCTTGCGCATGGCCGGGTGAGCCTACCGCTCCGCGGCCGGCGTACCCTGGGTGGGGAATGGACGGAGGGGACCTCTCGATCCTGGAGCACCTCGAGCGGCTACTGCCCCGGGGCGGGCGGGCCCGGCGGGTCGTCGGGTGGGGCGTGATCGCCTGGGCGCTGATCGGCGCCGCGGTGGTGTTCGGGACCCTCGGCGGCCTGCTCGGCCGGATCGCCGGTGTGCTCCCATACCTCCTGACGGCCGGCCTCGTCGTGTTCGCGCTCGATCCGGCCGTGCGCGCCCTCGGACGCCGGGGCGTGCCGCGACGGCCGGCAGCGACCCTGGTGTTCGTCGCCGCCGTCCTGCTCGTCGCGGCCGCCGTCGATCTGCTGGTCCCCGTCGCCGTGCGCCAGGCCCGCGAGCTCGCCCGCACCTCTCCGCACCTCGCCTCGGCGGGGGGCCTGTTCGGGCGGCTCTCCCGCTCGCCGGACCTGGTGCTGCGCAGGGCCGGAGACGTCTCGTCGTCCTGGATCCGCGACCATGTCGGCACCGTCCAGCACGAGCTCGACACGCTGGTCTCGGCGGGGGTCGGGCTCGTGCACGCCGGCCTGGTGCTGGTGCTCGGCGGGTTCCTCGGCTTCCTGCTGCTGCTGTCCCTGCCGCGCACGGCCCAGGGGCTGCTGGCCCTGATCCCCCCCGGCCGCCGCGAGCGAGTCGAGCCGGTCCTGCGGGAGGTCCGGCGCATCGTGGCCGGATACGTGCGCGCCCGCCTCATCGTCTCGCTGGCGGTGGGGGCGGTCGCGACCTTCGGGCTGTGGCTCATCGGCATGCCGTTCTGGCTGCTGCTCGGCTTCGTCGTCGGGGTGGCGAACCTGATCCCCGTGCTCGGCTCGTGGATCGGCGGGGTCCCGGTGGCCCTCGTCGCCCTGGAGACGAAGCCGCCCTCGTTCCTCCTGGTCGTGCTGGTCGTGATCGTCGTCTCGCACGCGACCGACGGCTACCTGCTCTCGCCGATCGTCCTGAAGGGCACGACCGATCTGCACCCGGTCGTCGTCTTGCTGGCGGTCCTGGTGGGGGCGGAGGTGGCCGGGTTCCTGGGGATCCTCGCCGCCATCCCGGTCGCGGGCGTGGCCCAGTTCCTGGTGCGGGATCGCGTGGGGGCTGCGGCGGCCGCTGCGGCGGCCGCTGCGGGTGCCGGCGCGCCGGGAGCCGGGCGGGAGGGTGGCTAGCTCGAGCTGGCCGGACGGTGCCGGTCGCGTCCTACCCCCAGCGGAAGCAGACCGGCCACTGCGAGGGACCGCCGGAGGCGAAGGCCCGCACGGCGACGGCGATCTGCTGCGCCGGGGAGTACGGGAACGGGCCGACTCCGTCGAAGGCGCCTCCGCCGAAGGCGAACCACGTCGAGGGGACGAACTGCAGGCCGCCCCAGTACCCGTTGCCGGTGTTCAGGTGCCAGTTGCCACCGGACTCGCACGCTGCGATCGCGGTCCAGTCGGGGCCGCGCCCGGCGCTCGGCGCGAGGGACGGCGAGGGCGGCGACGGCGCCCGGAGCGCCGCCGCGCGCGCCGCGGCCG
>JAJYHN010000007.1 GCA_021784765.1 Actinomycetes bacterium | reverse complement strand
GGTGCACATCCTCTCCGAGGGGTACGCGCGCGACGAGGGCGACGCCTCGCGCGTCGGGTCGACGGTCTCGCTCGTCCGCGACGGCGCGGCGCTGATCGTCGTCGACCCCGGCCTGGTTCCGTCGCGATCGGCCATCCTCGACCCGCTGGCGCCCCTCGGCGTGCGGCCCGACGAGGTCACCGACGTGGTGTTCTCGCACCACCACCCCGACCACACGGTGAACGCCGCGCTGTTCCCGAACGCGCGCATCCACGACCACTGGGCCGTCTACGAGGGCGACCTGTGGACCAGCCGTCCGGCCGAGGGGTTCGCCCTCTCGCCCGACGTGACCCTCTGGGAGACGCCCGGCCACACGCCGCAGGACGTCACGACGGTTGTCCGCACTCCCGAGGGGCTCGTCGCGTTCACCCACCTGTGGTGGACGGCCGAGGGCCCGGCCGAGGACCCCTACGCGCCCGACCCCGCCCTGGTGCACGAGCACCGCGCGCGGGTGCTCGCTGCGCCCGGCCTCGCGCTGATCGTCCCCGGCCACGGCCCGGGGTTCGCGCCCGGGCCGGACACGCCCCGCTAGTTTCGCCGATCGCCGTCTCGGGGCCGCGCGCGTCCCCGGTCTCGGCCGCGCTGCGCCCGGCCTCGCCGCCGCCGTCCCTCGCCGGGCTCACCCCATCGTGTCCAGGATCGCCCGCACGTCCTCGATCGTCGTGCGCGGGTTCACGAAGCAGAAGCGCCCCACGCGCTCGCCCCCCCATGTGGTCGGCAGCACGAACGCCACCTGCTCGCGCAGGAGCCGCTCGCTCCAGGCCCCGTACTCCGCGTTCCCCCAGCCGCGGCGGCGGAACAGCACCACCGACAGCTCGGGCTCGAGCAGCAGGTCGAGGTCGGATCGGCCCCGGATCTCCGCCGCCACCTCGCGCGTGAGGGCCAGCACCGTCTCGACCGCATCGCGGTAGGCGGTCGTCCCGTGCGTCGCCAGCGAGAACCAGAACGGCAGCCCGCGCGGCCGCCGCGACAGGTGGTGCGCGTAGTGCGCCGGGCTCCACTCGCAGAGGACGTTCACGTCGTCGAGGTAGGCCGCCTCCTGCATGTGCGCATGGGCAGCCTCCAGCGGGCGGGCGTACAGGAGCGCCGCGCAGTCGAAGGGCGCGAACAGCCACTTGTGCGGGTCGACCACGAACGAGTCGGCCCGCTCCACGCCGTCGAACAGGTGCCGGACCGACGGGGCCGCGAGGGCCGCGCCGCCGTAGGCGCCGTCGACGTGGAACCAGAGCCCCTCCTCTGCGCAGACCTCGGCGAGGCCGGCGAGGTCGTCGACGATGCCGGCGTTCGTCGTGCCGGCGGTCGCCACCACGGCGAACAGCGCGTCGCGCTCCTCGGGGGTCGCCCGGGCGAGCGCCGCCCGGAGATTCGGCCCGGTCAGGCGGCCGCGCTCGTCCTCGGGCACCGACAGCACGTCGGCGTCCATGACCCGCGCGGCCGCCCCCACCGACGAGTGGGCGTGGACCGAGCAGGCGATCCGCCAGCGCGCCGGCCGCCCCCCGCGCCGTCCGGCGATCGCGTGCCGGGCCGCCACCAGCCCCGAGAGGTTGGCGGCCGAGCCACCCGAGACGAAGACCCCGCCGGCGCCCTCCGGCAGCCCGGTGAGGCCGGCGAGCCACGCGAGCGCCTGGTTCTCTGCGTAGACGGCCCCGGCGCCCTCGAGCCAGGTGCCGCCGAAGATCGACGAGGCGCTGACCACCAGGTCGAACAGGATCGCAGCCTTCGTCGGCGCGGCCGGGACGAACGCCGCGAAGCGCGGGTGGTCGATCGAGATGGTGGCCGGCGCCAGTTCCTCCACGAACACCCGCAGCGCCTCCAGGCCGCCGAGCCCCCGCTCGGTGATCGTCTGGCCGACCCGCTCGCGCAGGACCTCCTCGGGGAGCGGTCCGTCGAGCGGCGGCGGGTCCATCGTGATGCGGCGGCGTGCGTAGTCGAGGGCGGCCTGCGCGATCGCCTCGGACTCCTCGTCGTAGCGGTGCATGGTCATGGGCGGCGAGTCTACGGGGCGGACCGTGCGGGGCGGCGCTCAGACGCGGGGCCCGGACGGCCGGCCCTCCGGTTGCGGGTCGCTTGCCCGGCTCCGGACGGCACGCGGGGCATCAGGCTGGAGGGTGGGGCGGCCGGCGTGGACGCTCCATCGAGGGTCAGGTCGGGGAGGAGGCGGCGATGGGCGAGCCGAGGGTGCGCTGGGAGGAGGTCAAGGTGGCCGGCGACCAGATGGTCGAGGCGGTCCGCCGGCTGGTGCACGAGGGCAACGTGCGGCGCGTGATCGTGAAGAACCAGGAGGGGCACACGTTCCTCGAGATCCCGCTGACGGTGGGGGCGGCGGCCGCGGTGCTGGTGCCCGTGTGGGCCGCGCTCGGCGCGCTGGCCGCCCTGGTGAGCGGGTTCACGATCGTCATCGAGAAGGTCGAGGAGGGGCCGCCGGCGACTCCGGCCGACCCCACCACCTGACAGCCGGACGCCCGTCGCGCCCGGCTGCGCCCGGGGGAGCCGGCCGCGTTCGACCGCTCAGCCGAGCAGCAGGTCGAGCACGGCCGCGGTGTCGGACAGGTCCGCGAGGGTCGCGTCGGCCCCGAGCGGCGCGAGCTCGGCAAGCGGGGAGAGCCCGGTCGCCACCAGCAGGCATCGCGCGCCGGCCGCGCGCGCACATGCGAGGTCGCGCGCGGTGTCGCCGATGACCCACACGTCGCCCGGCTCGAAGCGGACCCCGACCCGCCGCTCGGCGCGCTCGAGCGCGACCGGCACCAGCTCGTCGCGGTTCAGGCGATCGCTGCCGTAGGCGCCGAGCTCGAGGTCGAGGAAGCCGTCGAGCGCGGCCGCCGTGACCTTCACGCGGGCGTTCGGCCGGAGGTTCCCCGTGAGGAGCGTCTGCACGACCCCTGGGGTCCCGGCCAGGATGGCCAGCGCCGCCTCGACCCCCGGCGGCACCCGGACGGCGGACCGCAGGACGGTGGCGGCCGCCGCGACCTCCTCCTCCAGGAACGCGAGCGCCGCCGGCAGGAACGCCCGTGCCGGCTCGCCCCGAATGCCGACCGCCGCCATGATCTCCAGCGCGATCTGCGGGTCGGTCATGCCCATCATGTTGACCCCGTGACCGTCGGGGTCGCGGCCGGTGGCGCGGTGGACGGCGCGGGCGAACGCGTAGCGCGCGGCCGGGCCGAACATGCCGAGCGTCCCGTCGATGTCCCACAGGATCATCCGGCGCGCCCCGTCGCGGTCCGTCATCGCCCTCACAGCCCGAGCAC
>JAJYHN010000117.1 GCA_021784765.1 Actinomycetes bacterium | reverse complement strand
GAGGGCCCTATGGGTGAGGGGCGATGGTCCCACACGGCTCAGGACTTTAGCCCCGATCCATGCGAAGAGAAAATCGCGACGCCACTCGTCGCAAGGGAAGAGACGGCCGGGCGGGTCGCGGATGGCGGCGCGGGTGGGCCGGCGTGTGCGCGACCGGGGGCGCCATGACGATCGTCGGGGTCCTGGTGTGCGTGGCGGCGAACCGCGCCCGGCTCAGGGCCGGAGGCCGTGTGCCGGGAAGAGCGCCCGCTTGACCTGCTCGACGACGCGGGCGACGGCCTCGTCGTCGCCGCGGTTCGGCACCGGGGGATCGATCAGGACGTCGGGGGTCGAGACCCCCATCTCCCACTGAACCATCTCGAGGAACGAGAGCGGCACGTCCTCGGGAACGTCCCGTTCGACCATCTCCGCGAAGTAGATCGCCCACGCCCGCGGCACGACCTTGGCCCACTGGTAGCCCCCGCCGCCGGTCGCGACCCACCGCCCGCCGGCGGCCTGGTGCGCGAGCGCGTGGAGGGTCCGGGCCGCCTCGCGGTAGGCCCGGGTCGTGAGGTCGACCCAGGCCAGCGGATCGGTCGTGTGCGTGTCGCAGCCGAGCTGGGTCACCAGCACGTCGGGCCGCCAGGCGGTCACCAGGGGCGGCACGATCTCGCGGAAGGCCCGCAGCCAGGCCTCGTCGCCAGTGTACGGGAGGACCGGGACGTTCACGGCCGTGCCGACGGCCTCGCCGCGGCCCGTCTCCGAGACCGCGCCGGTCCCCGGGAAGAGGGTCCGGCCGTCCTGGTGGATCGAGATCGTCAGCACCCGCGAGTCGCCGTAGAAGACCTCCTGCACGCCGTCGCCGTGGTGGACGTCGACGTCCACGTAGGCGACACGCTCCGCCCCGTGGTCCAGCAGCCACCGGATCGCGATCGCGGGATCGTCGTAGACGCAGAACCCGCTGGCGCGATCGGGCATCGCATGGTGGAGCCCGCCGGAGGGGTTGAACGCGTGCTCCGCGCGCCCCGTCCAGACCGCCTCGGCCGCCACCAGCGAGGCGCCGGCCACTCGCGCCGAGGCCTCGTGCATCATCGGGAAGATCGGGTTGTCGCCGGGGCCGAGCCCGTACCGGTACCACTCCCCCTCCCGCCCGTGGCCGGCCGCCCGGACCGCCTCGACGTAGTGCTCGGTGTGGACCGTGAGCAGCTCCTCGTCGGACGCGTCGCGGGCCGCGATCTCGCGCACGCTCGCCCCGTCCAGCAGGCCGAGCTCGGTGATCAGCGAGCGGGTCAGCGAGACCCGCGCGGGCCGCAACGGGTGTTCGGGACCGTGGTCGTAGGCAGGCGCATCGTTTCCGTAGACGACCAGCTCGACCCGTTCGCTCACGTCCGCCCTCCCGAGGCCCGTGCCAGGCTCACCTCAGAGCCGGACGCGGCGCACGCTCGCGTTCGACCTCCGCGCCGAGGAGCGTGAGCTTGCCCTCCAGATCCTCGTAGCCGCGGTCGACGAAGTGCATGTCGGAGACCTCGGTGACGCCGTCGGCAGCGAGGGCGGCGATGACCGTGGCCGCGCCGGCGCGGATGTCGAGGGCGCGGGCCGGCGCCGAGGACAGCCGCTCGACGCCCCGGATGACCGCATGGTGCCCCTCGGTCCGGATGTCGGCTCCCATGCGATTCAGCTCGTCGACGAACATGAACCGGCTCTCGAAGACGTTCTCGGTGGCGATGCTGGTGCCCCGTGCGACCGAGAGCAGCACCATCATCTGGGGCTGCAGGTCGGTCGGGAATCCCGGGTAGGGCAGCGTCACGAAGTCGACGGCCGCCGGCCGGTCGTCCATCCCGATGCGGATGCCGCGGTCTCCCACCTCGACCCGCGCCCCCGCCTCGACCAGCTTGGCGAGGACGAGGTCGAGGTGCTCGGCGCGGGCGCCCTCGAGCAGGACGTCGCCGCGCGTGGCGCAGGCCGCCACCGCGAAGGTCCCCGCCTCGATGCGGTCGGGAACGACCCGGTGGGACACGGCCTCCAGGAGCCGCCCGCCGCTCCCGTGGATCTCGATGGTGGTCGTCCCGGCCCCGTCGATCTTGGCCCCCATCTCGGTCAGCATGCCGGCCAGGTCGACGATCTCGGGCTCGCGCGCCGCGTTCTCGACGACCGTGGTGCCCGACGCGCAGACCGCCGCCATGAGGACGTTCTCGGTCGCCCCGACCGACGGGAAGTCCAGCGAGATCACCTCGCCGCGCAGCGCCGGGGCCGCCGCCACCAGGTAGCCGTGGTCGAACGAGAACGAGGCGCCCATCCGCTCGAGGCCCCTCAGGTGCAGGTCGATCTTCCGCGAGCCGATGTTGCACCCGCCCGGCATCGCGACGCGGGCCCGCCCGTGGCGGGCGAGCAGCGGGCCGAGCACCACGATCGAGGCCCGCATCCGCCGCACGAGCTCGTACGGCGTCTCGTGCCCACCCGCCTGCGAGGCGTCGATCGCCAGGCGGTGATCGACCCAGGCGATGCGGGACCCGAGAGCTTCCAGGACCTCCGCCATCGTCGAGACGTCGGCGATGCGGGGCGCGTGCTCGACGACCGTCGTGCCCTCGGCGAGGAGCGCCGCCGCCATCAACTTCAGCGCGGAGTTCTTGGCCCCAGCGATCGGGACGGCGCCCTCGAGGCGCCGTCCCCCGGTCACGATCAGGCGATCCACGGCACGATTCTAAGTTCGGGGCCGGCTCGTCGCGAGCGGATCATTCGCCGAGCCGCAGCCGCGTCAGCGCGCGGGCGAGGTCGGCCCTGGCCTCGGTGCCGGCGACCTCCTCGACGCGCCGCTCCGCGCGCTCCCGGGCGAGGCGGGCGCGCTCGACGTCGATCTCCGAGGCGAGCTCGGCCATCTCGGCCAGCACGTCGACCCTCGGCGCCGCACCGTCGACGACGTGCAGGAACCCGCCGTGCACGGCCGCGCGCTCCTCGCGGTCACCCTGCTGGATGCGCAGGACGCCGATGCCGAGCTCGACGAGCAGCGGGGCGTGCCCGGGGAGGATGCCGACCTCGCCCTCCAGCCCACGCGCGACCAGCCCCGTCGCCTCGCCGCGCCACACCTCTCGTTCGGGAGTGACCACGCGGACGAGCATGGTGGGCATCGGCTAGACCCCCGTCCCGGCCAGGCGCTTGGCCTGCTCCTCGGCCTCCTCCACCCCACCGACCATGTAGAAGGCCTGCTCGGGCAGATGGTCGTACTCGCCGCCGGCCAGCGCCCTGAACGAGGCGATGGTCTCCTCCACCGGCACGTACTTGCCGGGGATGCCGGTGAACTGCTCCGCGACGAAGAACGGCTGCGACAGGAACCGCTGGATCTTGCGCGCGCGGTTCACGATGGTCTTGTCCTCCTCGGACAGCTCGTCGATGCCAAGGATCGCGATGATGTCCTGCAGATCCTTGAACCGCTGCAGGATCTGCTGAACGCGGCGTGCGACCTGGTAGTGCTCGTCACCCACGAAACGCGCGTCGAGGATCCGCGAGGTCGAGTCCAGCGGGTCGACCGCCGGGTAGATCCCGAGGGCCGAGATCTCCCGGGAGAGCACCGTCGTCGCGTCGAGATGCGCGAACGTCGTGTGCGGGGCGGGGTCGGTGATGTCGTCGGCCGGCACGTAGATCGCCTGCAGCGAGGTGATCGAGTGGCCCCGCGTGGAGGTGATCCGCTCCTGCAGCTCGCCCATCTCGTCGGCGAGCGTCGGCTGGTAGCCGACGGCCGAGGGCATGCGGCCAAGCAGCGTCGAGACCTCCGAGCCGGCCTGCGTGAACCGGAAGATGTTGTCGATGAACACGAGCACGTCCTGGCGCATCTCGTCGCGGAAGTACTCGGCCATCGTGAGCGCCGCCAGGCCGACCCGCAGCCGCACGCCCGGTGGCTCGTCCATCTGGCCGAAGACGAGCGCCGTGTTCGCGATGACGCCGGACTCGGTCATGTCCCGGAACAGGTCGTTGCCCTCGCGGGTGCGCTCGCCGACGCCGGCGAACACCGACACGCCGCCGTGCTGCTTCGCGATGCGGTAGATCATCTCCTGGATGATCACGGTCTTGCCGACGCCGGCGCCCCCGAACATCCCGATCTTGCCGCCCTGCACGTAGGGCTCGAGCAGGTCGATGACCTTGATGCCGGTCTCGAACATCTGCGTCTTCGGCTCGAGCTCGTCGAACGGCGGGGCCTCGCGATGGATCGGCCAGCGGACCTCGACGTCGACCGCGTCGACGTCGAGGGGGTCGCCGAGCACGTTGAACACGTGTCCGAGCACCGCCGGCCCCACCGGCACGCTGATCGGCGCCCCGGTGTTCACGACCGGCGCCCCACGCACGAGGCCGTCCGTCGGGCGCATCGCGATCGTCCTGACGGCGTTCTCGCCGACGTGCTGGGCCACCTCGCACGTGATGACCATGGTCTCGCCGTCGAGCGTGCGCTCGACCTGCAGCGCGGTGTTGATCTGCGGGAGGTCGGCGGGCGGGAACTCCACGTCGACGACCGGGCCGATGACCCGGACGACGCGCCCCGTCGCCTTGCTGCCGTTCGCCTGCTCAGCCATCGATGCTCGTCCCCCTGCTCGTCACGATTCCGCACCGGCGAGGGCCTCGGCCCCGCCCACGATCTCCATGATCTCCTGGGTGATCTCCGCCTGCCGGGCCTGGTTCGCCACCCGCGTGAACACCTTGATCAGCTCCTCCGCGTTGTCGGTCGCCGCGCTCATCGCCCGGCGCCGGGCGGCATGCTCGGAGGCCGCCGACTCGAGCAACGCCAGGAACACCCGCTCCTCGACGTAGCGCGGCAGGAGCGCGTCGAGGATGGCCTCCGGGCTCGGCTCGAAGAGGTACAGGGGCACCGGCCGCGGCGGCACCGCCTCCACCTCGACCACCTCGAGCGGCACGAATCGCCGGGCCACCGGCCGCTGCACCATGCCCGACACGTAGTCGGTGAAGACGCCGTGGATCTCGTCGACCTCGCGCTCGACGAAGGCCCGGATCAGCTCCTCGGCAAGCTCCTTCGCGTGCTCGTACGAGGGGCCCTCGGAGAACCCCGTCCACGAGCGCACGATCGGCCGATCGCGGAACCGGAAGTACGCGACACCCTTGCGGCCGGTCACGTAGACGCGCGGCTCCATGCCCTCGGCGCGGAGCTTCGAGAACAGCTCCTCGGCCGTCCGCAGGACGTTCGCGTTGTACGCGCCCGCCAGGCCGCGGTCGGAGGTCACGACGAACACGGCCGCCGACCGCCGCTCCGGCCGCCCCTCGAGCAGCGGGTGCGTGAGCTCGGCCTCGCGGTAGGTCAGGTCCTGCAGCACGGCCGTGATGAGGTCGGCGTACGGGCGAGCGTGCCGCACTCGCTGCTGAGCGCGCACGATCCGCGCGGCGGCGATGAGCTCCATCGCCCGGGTGATTCGCATCGTCGACTGGATCGAGCGGATCCGCCGTCGCGTTTCGCGAAGCTTCGCTCCCATGGGTCCCCTTGGCTCCTCGTCCCTCGCAGCGTCCCTACGGGATGCCCCCGGAGCCGCCGACCGGCCCGGCCTTCTCCTCGAACTCCTCGCGGGTCGGGCGCCGGAACCTCGTGAGCTGCTCCTGCTCCTCGCCCTCGAGGGGCGTGGCCTCGGCCTCGCGCGGCGGCAGGGGCTCGCCGGAGGGCGCGAAGCGGCGCTTGAACTCCTCGACCGCCGCCTTCAGCCGCTCCTCCACGTCGGCCGGGAAGTCGCCCTTCGTGCGGATGTGCTCCAGGATCTCCGCGTGGTCGCGCCGGACGAACGCGAGGAGCTCCTCCTCGAGGCGCTTCGCGTCGGCGACCGGGTAGGCGTCGAGGTGCCCGTTGGTGACGGCCCAGATCGACACGACCTGCTCCTCGGCCGGCATCGGACGGTACTGCGGCTGCTTCAGGACCTCGACGACCCGCTGCCCACGGTCGAGCTGGGCCTGCGAGGTCTTGTCGAGCTCGGTGCCGAGCTGCGCGAACGCCTCGAGGCCGCGGAACTGGGCGAGGTCGAGGCGCAGGCGCCCGGCCACCTGGCGCATCGCCCGGATCTGGGCGTTGCCGCCCACGCGCGAGACCGAGATGCCGACGTTGATGGCCGGGCGCACGCCGGCGTTGAAGAGGTCGGACTCCAGGTAGATCTGTCCGTCGGTGATCGAGATGACGTTGGTCGGGATGTAGGCCGAGACGTCGTTGCCCTTGGTCTCGATGATCGGCAACGCGGTCAACGACCCGCCGCCGAGATCCTCGGAGAGCTTCGCCGCGCGCTCGAGCAGCCGCGAGTGCAGGTAGAAGACGTCGCCGGGGTAGGCCTCGCGCCCGGCCGGCCGGCGCAGCAGCAGCGAGACCTCACGATAGGCCTCGGCCTGCTTCGACAGGTCGTCGAACACGACCAGCGCGTGCTCGCCCCTGTACATCCAGTGCTGGCCGAGCGCCGAGCCGGCGTAGGGCGCGATGTACTTGAACGGAGCCGGCATGGCGGCGGGGGCGCTGACCACCACCGTGTACTCCATCGCCCCGTTCTCCTCGAGCGCGGTGACGACCTCGCGCACGGTCGAGCCCTTCTGCCCGATCGCCACGTAGACGCACTTCACCCGGCGCTTCGGGTCGCCCGACTCCCAGCTGTCCCGCTGGTTGACGATCGCGTCGATGGCCACGGCGGTCTTTCCCGTCTGCCGGTCGCCGATGATCAGCTCGCGCTGCCCGCGGCCGATCGGGGTCATCGCGTCGATCGCCTTGATGCCGGTCTGCAGCGGCTCCTTCACCGGCTGGCGCTGGACGACCGACGGGGCCTGGACCTCGAGCGGCCGGGTCGCCTCGGCGCGGATCTCGCCCTTGCCGTCCAGGGGACGGCCGAGGGGGTCGACCACGCGACCGAGGAACGCGTCGCCGACCGGGATCGACAGGATCCGGCCCGTCCGCTTGACCTCGTCGCCCTCCTCGATCTCGGCCGCCGAGCCGAGCAGCACGCAGCCGATCTCGCGCTCGTCGAGGTTGAACGCGATCCCGAGGACCCCATGCGGGAACTCGAGCAGTTCGCTGGCCATCGCCGACGGCAGCCCCTCGACGCGGGCGATGCCGTCGCCGGCCATCGTCACGCGGCCGATCTCCTCGCGCGCGACCTCGGGGGTGAACGCCTCCACGTGGCGCCGCAGCGCCTCCGTGATCTCCTCGGGCCGGATCGTGAGCTCAGCCACCTTCTCAGCTCCTCCCTCGTGGCACGGCTACGCCGTGCCGAACCGCTCGCGCGCCAGCTCCAGCTGGCGACGCACGCTTCCGTCGAACACCTCGTCGCCCACGCGGACGGTGAGCGACCCGACCACGCCCGGGTCGAGCACCTCGTGCAGCTCCACCGGCCGGCCGACGGCCCCGGCCAGGGCGGCGGCCAGGCGCTCCCGGCGGGTCGCGTCCAGCGCCACGGCCGTGCGAACCTCCGCGACGACGGCGCCGCGGCGCTCGGCCGCGAGCCCGACCAGCCCCTCCAGGGTACGGTCGAGGTCGCGCGCGTGGCCGCGATCGAGCAGCAGCCCGAGCAGCCGGGCCGTGCGCGGGCTGACCTTCCCGGCCACCAAGTCCTCGACCACCCGGCGCTTCGCCTCGCCCGGCACGCCGGGGTCGATCATCGCGATCCGCAGGTCGCGGCCCTGCTCGTAGACCTTGGCGAACCAGAACAGCTCGTCCTCCACGCGCTCGAGCTCGCCGGCGCGCTCGGCCTCGGCCAGCGAGGCCTGGGCGGCCAGCGAGTCCACGACGTCGACCAGCTCGCGGTCGTCCATCCGCTGCAGCTCGATGGCCTCGGCGACGAGCGCCGTGGCACCGCGAGCGACCCGGTCGCCGACCACCCCGGACAGCAGGGTCCCGCGAGAGTCGGCCGGCACGGCCGGATCCGTCAGGGCACGCCGGAGCCGTGGCTCGCGGTCGAGCAGCGCGGCCAGCGCGAACAGGTCCTCGGCGACCCGCCCGAGCGCCTCGGGGTCGGACGCCGCGAAGGCCCGCTCGGCGGCCTCGCGGACGGCCGCGGTGGCGCCGCGCACGGCCTAGTTCTCCTCCCCGCGCCCGCCGGCGGCGAGGTCGTCGATGTAGCGGTCGACGAGCACGAGCTGCCGCTCGCGGTCGAGCGATTCGCCGATGACGCGGCCGGCGAGGTCGACGGCGAGCGTCCCGACCTCGCGCCGGATCTCGGCGATCGCGCGCTCCCGCTCGGCCGCAATCTCCTCCTGCGCCCGCTGGATGATGCGGCCCGACTCCGCCTCGGCCCTGCCCTGGATCTCCCTGCGGATCTCCTCGGCGCGCCTCCTGGCGTCCTCGAGGATCCGACCGGACTCCTCCCGCGCCTCCGCGAGCTGGCGCCGGTAGTCGGCGAGGAGCGCCGCGGCCTGCCCGCGGTCGTGCTCGGCCGACTCCAGGTCGTCGCGGATCTTGTCGCTGCGGGCCTGCAGCGCCTTCTGAGCCGGCGGGAACGCGTACTTCCAGAGCAGGAGGAACAGCACCAGGAACGAGACCGTCCCCCACAGCAGCTCGTTCGCGGCCGGCAGGATCTCCTTGATCCCGGCCGAGCCGGCCCCGATCAGACCAAACGTCGTGGCGTGCACGGCCCCTACTTCAGGATGAAGGCCAGGACGAAGCCGATCAGCGTCAGGATGTCGGTGAACGCGATGCCGATGAACATCGTCGCGCGCACCTGCGCCGCCGACTCCGGCTGGCGGGCCATGGCCTCGACCGTCTTGCCGACCATGATGCCGATGCCGATACCCGGCCCGATGGCGCCGAGGCCGTACCCGACCAGGTTGAGGCTCCCGCTCACCGCCGCGATCAGCGCGGAGAGCATGCTCAGGTGGACCATCTGGTTCGTTCCTCCTTTTCCCCTAGTGCTCGGTGCTCACGGCCCCTGCGATGTAGACCGCGGTGAGGATCGTGAAGACGTACGCCTGGATGACCGACACGAAGACCTCCAGGCCGGTCAGGAACACCGTCATCGCGAACGAGGCGATCGAGAACAGCGCGGTGATCTTCGGCTGGATCAGGTACGCGGTGGCCACGTAGAAGACGGCCAGCAGCAGGTGCCCGGCGAACAGGTTGGCGAACAGTCGGATCGCCAGGGTGAAGGGCCGGATCACGATCGTCGAGACGAACTCGATGGGCGTGAGCAGGATGTAGATCGGCTTCGGCACTCCCGGCGGGAACATCACGGCCTTGAGGTACCCGCCGAGACCCTTCTTCTTGATGCCGGCCGCGTTGTAGAGGATCCAGCAGACGAACGCGAGCATCACCGGGATCGCGGCCCGGGAGGTGACCGGGAACTGGATGGCCGGGACGACCTCGAACACGCTCACCACGAAGATGAAGATGAACATGGTGGTGAGGAACGGGACCCAGGGAACCCCCTCGGGGCCGATGACGTCGATCGCGATGTCCCTGCGGATGAAGTCGATCAGCGCCTCCATCACGTTCTGCAGTCCGCGCGGAACGAGCTTCGGGCGGCGGAACGCGCCGCGGAACAGCCCCACGACCACGATCGCTCCGAGGAACATCAAGAGGACCGTGCGGTTGATGCCGAGGTTCAGCGGGCCGAGGTGCAGCGTGACGATGTTCGGCCAGTTGAACAGCTCGTTCACGCTGGGCGGCTGGAAGCCCGGCTGTGCCGCGAGGATCCAAGGCGCGCTGATGGCTCTCACGGGAGGTCCCTCGTCCCGCTGCCGGGGGGCTCCGGCAGCACCAGCTCCTGCCCGAGGCCGCGCAGCCACAGCCGGGCCTCGTAGGCGAGCAGCAGGACGGCCGCCGGGATCGCGGCGAAGCCGAAGGCGGGGGCCGAGAACCACGAGAGGCGCGCCAGCCCGAACAGCAGGCCCAGGATGACGCCGATCCGAACGAGGTAGCCGCCGAGCGCGACCGCCTGGTAGGCGACCGGCGAGACGCCGGCGGCCCACGCGAGCGCGAGCCCGTTGGCCGAGAAGTTCGCGACGACGACCGCGACGCCGAGCGCCGCGGACGCGCCGACGCCGGGCCCGGCGGCGACGAGCCCCGCCACGAGCGCGAGGACCGTCGCCGCCGCACCGGGGACCAGGCCCCGGCGCACCATCGCATGCTCAGGTCTTGGGTTGGTTGCGGCCATATCGGATGTAGACGAGGTATGTGGCACCGGCGGCGCCGACCACCATGCCGATCGGGAGGAACACCCGGTGGGTCCCGATCAGGCGGTCGAACAGGTAGCCGATGCCCCCCCAGACGAGGACGCCGGAGAGCAGGAGCCCCATGACGGTGTACGCAAGTCCAGCACCCTTCCAGGGATCCCCGCCGTCCGGTTCCTCGGCCATGGGCGGCGCGAGTATACCAACCCGTGCCCGGGCGGCCTCAGCCGCCGTGGTGCCGGGCGGCCCTGCTCCCCACGGGCCGAACGGCCCTGGTCGGCGGCACGATCTCCGGCTCGGCGGGCTCACCCGCCGGCGAGCCGATCTCGGCCGCCCCGTCGCTCCCCGCGGGCTCACCGTCCCCGCCCCCGCCGTCCGGGTGCGCGGCGTCGGCGCCCGCCTGCGCGGCGCCGGCGTCCCTCGCCAGGCCCCGCGCCCGCACCACACGCGGCAGCACGGTGACGGCGATCACCAGCGCCGCGAACCCCAGCAGCGCGAGCGCCGTCCCCCGGCTGCTGACGAAGGTGAGCACCAGGGCGGCTCCGGCGAGGACGGACGACCACAGGTACATCAGGAGCACGGCCTGGCGCTGCGTGTGCCCGATCCGACGCAGCTGGTGATGGATGTGCTGCTTGTCGGGCGCGTACCAGGGCCGGTGGCTCCGCAGCCGGCGCACGATGGCGAGCACGACGTCGACGAGCGGCACCGCGAGGACCAGCACCGGGATCAGGACCGGGATCGAGAACGCCGCGATGTCGTGCCCCGTGGGCTGCACCGTCCGGCCCACGCCCGAGATCGTCGTCGCCGCGAGCAGCAGTCCGAGCAGCATGCTGCCGGTGTCGCCCATGATGATCCGGGCCGGGTGGAAGTTGTGGGGCAGGAACCCGATGGCTGCGCCGGCGGTGATCGCCGCCAGGATCGCGGCCGGCGGGTACGGCTGCCCGAACCCGGTGCCGCCCCGCACCGCGTAGACGAAGAACGCCACGGCGGCGATCGCGACGACGCCGGCGGCCAGGCCGTCGAGCCCGTCGATCAGGTTCACCGCGTTCACCACGATCAGGACCCAGACCACGGTCAGCGGCACCGCGAGGTCGGGCCCGAGCGAGATCGTGCCCTGGGTCGGGAAGTAGAAGAAGAGCAGCTGGACGCCGAACAGGATCAGCAGCCCGGCGGCCAGCACCTGCCCGGCGAGCTTCGCGGGCGCCGAGAGCGTGCGCAGGTCGTCGACGACCCCCACCGCCGCGATCACGATCGAGACCAGCAGCGTCCCCTCCAGCTCGGAGGAGTAGCGGAAGGTGGCGCGCATCTCCGGGAAGGCCCATGCCACCCCGAAGCCGGCCAGGACCCCGACCAGCATCCCGAGCCCGCCGATCGTCGGGGTCGGCTTCGGATGCACCTTGCGGTCGGAGGGATAGTCGATCGCCCCGATCCGGACCGCGAGCCGCCGGACGGCGGGAACCACGAGCCCCGCCACCGCCGCCGTGGCCGCGAACACCACGAGGTAGGGGAGCAGCATCCCCTACCCTTCGTCCGGGTACGCCGGGAAGCGCTCCGTCAGATCCCGGACGCGCCCCCGCGCCCGCGCGCGCGCGCTCTCGTCCTCCGGCGCCCGCAGGACCCCGGCGATCGCGAGCGCGATCTCGCGCATCTCCGGCTCGTCCATGCCGAGGGTCGCCACGGCCGGCGTGCCGACGCGGATGCCCGACGAGGTCGTCGGGGGCAGCGGGTCGAACGGGATCGCGTTCTTGTTCAGCGCGACGTCCACCCCCTCGCACAGGCGCTCGGCGTCGGCGCCGGTCATCCCGATCGGCTGCAGGTCGACCAGCGCGAGGTGCGAGTCGGTCCCGCCCGAGACCGGCCGCAGTCCCTCCTCGGCGAGGGCCGCGGCCAGGGCGCGCGCGGTGCGGACCGTCCGCTCCGCGTAGTCGCGGAACTCCGGCGCCATCGCCTCCTTCAGCGCCACCGCCTTCGCCGCGATCACGTTCTCGAGCGGCCCCCCCTGCATCATCGGGAACACGGCTCGGTCGATGGCCTTCGCGTGCTCGGCGCGGCACAGGATGATCGCGCCACGCGGCCCGCGGAGGGTCTTGTGCGTGGTGAACGTGACGACATCCGCGTAGGGCACCGGGCTCGGGTAGGCGCCCCCGGCCACCAGGCCGATGAAGTGGGAGGCGTCCACCATGAACAGCGCGCCCACCTCGTCGGCGACCTGGCGGAACGCGGCGAAGTCGATCGCCCGCGGGTAGGCGGTGAACCCCGCCAGGATGATCCGCGGCCGGTGCTCGCGGGCGAGGTCGCGGACCCGGTCCATGTCGATGACCTCGGTGTCCTTGTCCACCTCGTACCCGACGAAGTTGAACCACTTGCCCGACACGTTCACGGGCGAGCCGTGCGTCAGGTGCCCGCCGTGGGCGAGCACCAGGCCGAGGACCTTCTCGTCCGTGCGCTTCGGGTCGAGGAACGCCCCGTAGACCGCGAGGTTCGCCGACGCGCCCGCGTGCGGCTGGACGTTCGCGTGGTCGGCCCCGAACAGCTCCTTCGTGCGCTCGATCGCCAGCGACTCGGCGACGTCGACGAACTCGCACCCGCCGTAGTATCGGCGGCCGGGGTACCCCTCGGCGTACTTGTTGGTCATCGTCGAGGCGAGCGCCGCCAGGACGGCCGGGCTCGCGTAGTTCTCCGAGGCGATCAGCCGCAGCATCGTCCGCTCGCGCCGGAGCTCGTCCACCATCGCCTCGGCGATCTCCGGGTCGGTGCGGCGCAGCGCCTCCCAGCTCGCGACGTAGTCCTTCATCCCGTCCCCTCCCGGCCACCCCACACGGCGGCCTCCGCTCGCGTCGACGGCACCGGCCCCGGCGCCGCGCCGTCGCCGTCGCCGTCGAGCACCAGGTCGACCAGGCGGCGGCAGAGCCCCTCGATCTCCCAGGCCGTCGCGCGGAACGCCTGCGTCCCGAGCCCGAGCGGGTCGGCGATGTCGGCGTCCGCCGGGGGCGGCAGCGTCCCCGTCCGGCGGAGCTCCTCGGCCAGCGCCACCGCCGACACGAGCAGCTCCGGCGGACTGCCGTCGGCGTGCAGCCGGCCGGCCGCCGCAAGGTGGTCGAGCAGCCGGACGAACTCCTTCAGCGTGAACGTGCGACCGGCGGCCGGAGCCATCAGCCCCGCCACCGCCCGGGCGTGGGCCTCGGTCATGCCGAGGACGAGGCGGGCCGGCCGCACCTGGTCGCGTGCGAGCTCGCGCGCAACGTGCCCCGAGATGTCGACCCCGTGCTCGGCCATCGCCTCGACGGCCTCGGGGGCCGCCCCCCACCCGGCCAGCCCGTTCGTGCCGGAGGAGGCGACCTCGATCGCGTCGATGCCCCGCTCGGCGAGCCGGGCCCGCAGGAAGCCCTCGGCCATCGGCGAGCGGCAGATGTTCCCGGTGCAGACGAGCAGGACCGAGCTCACACGCGGAAGTCTACCGAGTCGACCTCCACGCCGGGTCCGGCCAGCGCCGCCGCGAGCTCCCGAGCCCCGACCGGCCCCGGCCGCAGGATGCGAGCGCGCGGGCCGGTCAGGTCGACCACGGTGGACGGGGCGCCGCCGCTCCACGGGCCGCCCGGCACCAGGTAGACCGCAACGAGGTCGCCGAAGGCCTCCCGGAGCCCCGCGAGATCGGCGACCGGCGGCTCGCCCGACCGGTTCGCGCTGGTGACGGCCAGAGGCCCCGCGCGTTCGAGCAGGGCGAGCGCCGGCGCGAATCCCGGCACGCGCAGGCCGACCGTGTCGAGATCCTCCCCGAGGTCGAACGGTCTCGACCGGGGCCCGCGTGGCAGCACCAGGGTCAGCGGCCCCGGCCAGAAGCGCGCGGCCAGGGCCTCCGCGCCGGGCCGGGGCGCGGCCAGGTCGAGTGCGGCCGTCGCGGTCGCGGCCAGCACCGGCAGGTTCAGCCCGCGCGGCCTCCGCTTGGCCACGAACAGGCGCGCGGTCGCCCCTGGGAGATCCGGACGGGCCGCGATGCCGAACACCGTCTCGGTGGGGAGCACCACGAGCTCCCCCGCCGCCAGCGCCGCCGCGGCGGCGTCGAGGGCCGCGCCGGAGGACGCGGGGTCGCCGAGGTCGACTCGCAGGGCCTGGCTCACCGGGCCCCCAGATCCCGTGCGTCGGACCCCGGGACTCCGGGGGCGCGCGCCAGCAGGACCCGGTCGCGTCCGGCGAGGTCCGGCCGGACCTCCACCCGGGCACCCGGGAGGGCCGCCAGGATCAGGTCCCGGACCTCGCCGGCCTGAGCGTCGCCGATCTCCAGGGCCAGCCAGCCACCCGGGGCGAGCCACGCCACCGCCGCCCCGGCGAGGCGCCGGTGGACGTCCGTGCCGCCGACCAGCGCCTCGTACGGATCGGCTCGGACCTCGGCCGGCAGGTCGTCGTACGCCTCGGGGTCGAGATAGGGCGGGTTGCTGACGAGGAGCGCCAGGCGGCCGCGGAGCTCCGCCGGCACCGGGCCGAGCAGGTCGCCCCGCAGGACCTCCACCGGCAGGCCCAGCCGCTCGGCGTTCGCCCGTGCCAGCGCCACGGCCTCGGCCGACACGTCGGTGGCGAGCACCCGGGCGTCGGGGCGGCGCGAGGCGATCGCGAGGGCCACCGCCCCGGTCCCGGTGCCGACATCGACGACGGCCGGGGACGGCCACCCCTCGAGCGCCTCAAGCGCGGCGAGGACCAGCCCCTCGGTCTCGGGGCGCGGCACGAAGACCCCCGGCTCGACGCGCAGCACCAGGTCGAGGAACTGCTGCTCGCCGGTCACGTGCTGCAGCGGCGTGCCGGCGGCGCGCCTGCAGAGCGCCCGGCCGAGCGCCTGGGCCGTCCGGACGTCGAGGCCGCGCCGGCGCGCGTACAGGCCGGCCCGGTCGGTGCCGAGCAGGTGCATCAGCAGGGTCTCGACCTCGGGGCGGGGGCGCTCGATCCCGTGGCGCTCGAGGTAGGAGGCCGACCGGCGGATCACCTCTCGGAGCGACGGGCCGCCGGCGACGGGGGCGGCCGGAGTCGTCATCGGGCGCCTCGCCCGTCCTCCCCGGCCAGCTGGCGACGGCGCTCCTCGGCGAGCAGCGCGTCGACGAACTCGTCGACGTCCCCGGCCATCACCGCCGGCAGGTTGTGCACTGAGAGGTTGATCCGATGGTCGGTGACCCGGTTCTGGGGGAAGTTGTAGGTCCGGATCTTCTCCGAGCGATCGCCGGTGCCGACCTGCGCACGGCGGGCCGCGGCCTCCTTCGCCTGCTGCTCGTCCTGGGCGAGCTTCAGCAGGCGGGCCCGCAGGTAGCGCATCGCCTTCTCACGGTTCTGACGCTGCGAGCGCTCCTCCTGGCAGGCGACCACGATGCCCGTGGGCTTGTGGGTGATCCGGACGGCCGAGTCGGTCGTGTTCACGCTCTGGCCGCCCGGCCCGGTCGAGCGGTAGACGTCGATCTCGAGGTCGTCGGGGTCGATCTCGACCTCGACCTCCTCGGCCTCGGGCAGGACGGCGACGGTGGCCGTCGAGGTGTGGATGCGCCCGCTCGACTCGGTCACCGGCACGCGCTGCACGCGGTGCACGCCGGACTCGTGCTTCAGCCGCGAGTAGGCGCCGTCGCCCCTGACCTCGACGACGACCTCCTTGAAG
>JAJYHN010000213.1 GCA_021784765.1 Actinomycetes bacterium | reverse complement strand
GTCGAGGCCCGCATGGAGCATGAGTCCGTCCCCCAGGGCCAGCAGCATTGCCGCGAGCGCGTTTGCCGGTACCGCATCGAGCTCGCCGGCCGCGGTCCCCCGCTCGATCCAGTCCCGCAGCACGGCGCGGCGACGGCGCATCGACTCCGCCAGAGCGTCCCGCAGGGCAGGGTCTTGCCGGATGGCCACCCACAGGTCGGCACGCACCTGCACGCGCGCGGGATCCTCACCTCGCTGGAGCATCGCGCGCACCACGCGACGCAGTCGCTCGACCCATGACAGGTCGGTCGCCGCCAGACTCTCCATCAGGCCGTCGATCGTGGAGGTCTCGTCGTCGAGCAGCGCGGCCAGCAGGTCCCGCTTCCGGCGGAAGTAGACGTAGAACGCACCCTTGCTGACGCCCGCCTCGGCGCAGACAGTGTCCACCGTGAGGTCACGGAAGCCGCCGGTGGCGACGCATCGCCAGGCTGCCTCCACGAGCCGTCGGCGCCGCTCCGACTTGGCGGTGGCGTCGAGCTTCGGCATGGTTCCCCTAGCGGTCAACGGCCGGGACCGACCATCCCCGACCCGTGTCTCCCAATTATACAAACCGACGAGTCGGTTTGTATTGGGCCCTGCCGTCGCCGTCGTGAGTGACGAGGTCGGCCCGGATGGCGGGGGCATGGACATCGGGGCGGGGTAGGCTCTGAGCGTGAGGGCAGATCCGTATCCGCCGATCGCCGACTACGCGCTGATCGGCGACTGCCACACGGCGGCGCTGCTCTCGCGCCAGGGATCGATCGACTGGTGCTCGCTGCCGCGCTTCGACGGGGGGAGCTACTTCGGGCGCCTCCTCGACTGGGAGCGCGGGGGCTTCTGCCAGATCGCTCCGACCGGGCGCAACATCCGCACCTCCCGCCGGTACGTCGAAGGGACGATGGTGCTCGAGACCACCGTGCGCGCCGGGGGCGGCGAGGCGCGACTGCTCGACTGCTTCACGATGCGTCCCGGCGGCCGCGATCGCCCGCACCGGCAGATCCTGCGCGTGGTGGAGGGCGTGCGGGGCCGGGTCGACCTCGCGGTCCGCATCTCCCCTCGCTTCGACTACGGGGAGGTGCGGCCGTGGATCCGGCGGCACGGCCTGCGGGTCCACAGCGCGACCGGCGGCAACGACGGCCTGCTGATCAGGGGCGACGTCGACCTCGAGATGGAGGGCCGGCACGATCTGCGCGGAACGATCTCGGTGCACGCCGGCGAGCGGCACCGCCTGTCGCTCGAGCACGTCCTGCCCGAGCGCCTCGACGAGCGGCTGTTCGACGACGTCGGCCCCGAGGAGCTCGATCGGCGCCTCGACGAGACGATCGCCTGGTGGCGGCGGTGGGCGAAGGACACCACTCTCGACGGGACGTACGCCGCCGGCGCCCTGCGTTCGTCCCTGGTGCTGAAGACCCTCACGAACGCGCCGACCGGGGCGATGGTGGCCGCGCCGACCACGTCGCTGCCGGAGGCCCCGGGCGGCGCGCGGAACTGGGACTACCGGTTCAGCTGGATCCGGGACTCGTGCTTCGCCGTGCGAGCCCTGGGCGAGGTCGGCCACGACGCCGAGGCCGACGGCTTCCGGCGGTTCGTCGAGCGCAGCGCCGCCGGCTCGGCCGACGAGCTCCAGATCATGTACGGCGTCGGCGGCGAGCGCCGGCTGATCGAGCTGGAGCTCCGCCTCGAGGGCTACCGGGGCGCGCGACCGGTCCGCGTCGGGAACGCCGCCTACGGTCAGCTCCAGCTCGACGTGTACGGGGAGCTGCTGGACCTGGCCTGGCGGTGGCACCGGCGGGGGCAGTCGCCCGACGACGACTACTGGCGGTTCCTGGTCGACCTGGTCGACACGGCCGCCGCGCGCTGGGAGGAGCCCGACCGCGGCATCTGGGAGCTGCGGGCGAGGCCCCGCCACCTCGTCCATTCCAAGGCCATGTGCTGGGCCGCGCTCGACCGGGGGCTCCGCCTGGCCGAGGAGTGCGGGCGCGCGGCGCCGGTCCGCCGGTGGCGCTCGACCCGCAGGGCGATCCGCGAGGCGATCGAACAGCGCGGCTACGACGCCCGGCGCGGGGTGTTCGTCCAGACCTTCGGCAGGAAGGCGCTCGATGCCTCGCTGCTGCTGCTGCCCTCGGTGGGGTTCGTCGACTACGGCGACGAGCGCATGGTCCGCACCGTCGACGCGATCCAGGCCGACCTCGACCGTGACGGGCTGATCCTCCGCTACGAGGCGTCCGACGGGCTGGACGGCGAGGAGGGGACGTTCCTCGCCTGCACGTTCTGGCTCGCCGAGTGCCTCGCCCGCCAGGAGCGCGGCGGGGAGGCGCGCGAGGTCTTCGATCGTGCCGTCTCGACGGCGAACGACCTCGGCCTGTTCGCCGAGGAGTTCGACCCGCGCGCCGGCGAGATGCTCGGCAACTTCCCCCAGGGGCTCACGCACCTGTCGCACCTCGCTGCGGCGGCCGCGCTCGCCGGGGTCAGGGACTGATTCCGCGGCCCGGCTCGGCCGGCCGAACCGAGCGTGTCCGCCGACGTGGCTATGCTGGTCTCGAACGTCTGGTTCGAACGGGGTGCCAGCATGGCCGACCCGAACGAGACCCCGCGACCGCGTCCCACCGAGGCCGGCGGGGCTGCGGGTGCCGCCCACGGCGAGGCGCGCGCGCACGAAGCCGCCGGGAGAGCGCGCGGCCCGACGCTCGCCGGGGTCGCCCGCGCGGGAACCCATCCCGTCGTCGTCATCTTCCTGCTCTCTGCCATCTTCGCGTGGCTCTCCGGCGAGCACGTCCAGGCCTGGCCGCTGCTCGCGGTGGCCGTGGCCCTGCTCGTGGACCTCGCGCGCGGCTCCCCTCAGCCGTCGGCAGGCCCGGTTCCCGATCGCCCCGGGATCGAGGACGCGGCCGGGGCGGCGGACGGGGCGGCGGACGCAGCCGCGGTCGGGGCCCGGGTCGGGATCGCCCCGGCCGGCAGGCGGCTCGGCCGTGGAGCCCTGGTGGCGGCCGGCATCCTCGTCTACACGAGCCTGGTCGGCGCCTTCGCCCGGTTCTCGTGGCCGGCGACGCTCGCGGTGCTCGTGCCCGGCGCGGCCGCCGTCGCGCGAGCCTGGGACGTCACCCCGTCGCGACGGCCGGCCCCGGGCCCACTGGCGTTCCGCGGAGCGGCGGCCTGGGTGGCGGTGTTCGTGGCGTTCGCCATCTGGGAGCTCGCGGCGCTGCTCATGCAGCCGACGCTCACCACCGACTCGTTCGCCCACCCGACGATCAGCGTGCTGATGAACCCGATCCTCGCCGGCCACCTCGGC
>JAJYHN010000066.1 GCA_021784765.1 Actinomycetes bacterium | reverse complement strand
GGCCTCGCGCTGGCCGGGTGGCCCGCGCCGTTGCTGCTCGCCGCCATGGTCGTCGGGGGGATCCTGGCGGGGATGCTGTGGGCTGCGATCCCCGGCCTCCTGCGGGCCTACCTGCGGACGAACGAGATCCTCACGTCGTTGATGCTGAACTACGTGGCGGGGCTCTTCATCTACTACCTGATCTACGACAGCACGTCGTACTGGCGGGACCTGACGTCGCCCTCGGCGAAGGTGTTCCCGCAGGGCAAGTTCCTGACGGCGAAGGCCTCGTGGCCGGGGCTCCATCTCGGCACCGCGACGCTGCCGATGGGGTTCCTGGTCGGGATCGGGGTGGCGGCCCTGCTGCTGGTCCTCATCCGCAGCACCCGGTTCGGCTACGAGATGCGGGTCATCGGCGACTCCCCGACCGCGGCCCGGTACGCGGGCATGCGCACCAAGCAGACGATCGTCGCCGTCACGGCCCTGTCGGGCGGCCTCGCCGGGCTCGGCGGGGCCAGCCAGATCGGCGACTTCGGCCACGTGCTCGACCCGCGGGGGCTCCAGCAGGCGGGCTACGGCTACACGGGCATCGTGGTCGCGGCGCTCGCGCGCTACAACCCGGTCGCGGTGATCCTGTCGGCCCTGCTGATCGGCGCCCTGACGAACGCCGGGTTCGCCCTGCAGGGGCCCGCCTTCCCGCCGGGGCTCGTCGGCACGATGGAGGGCATCATCCTGTTCTGCATGCTCGGCGGCGAGATGCTGGTTCGCTACCGCGTCCGCGTCGGGAGCCGGGCGCCGGCGGCGGCCGCCCCGGCAGGCGAGCTCACCGGCGCGCTGGCGGCCGGGGAGCCCGCGGCGGTCCTCGGGACGGAGGCGACGCCGTGAACGACAACATCGGGGTCTCGATCGCCGTCTCGGCCATCCTCTACGGCACCCCGTTGCTGCTGGCGGGGCTCGGGGAGCTGCTGGCCGAGCGCTCGGGCGTCCTCAACCTCGGGGTCGAGGGGATGATGCTGATGGGCGCCGTGACGGCCTTCTTCGTCTCCCAGAGCCTGCACGGCACGGCGTGGATGGCGCTGCTGTTCTCGGTGCTCGCGGCGGCCCTCGCAGGTGGCTTGATGGGGCTGATCCACGCGTTCCTCTCGATCACGATGCGTGCGAACCAGATCGTCTCCGGCCTCGCCCTGACGATCTTCGCGGGGATCGCGGGGCTCTCCTCGTACCTCGGGCAGGTCTGGAAGCTCGGGGCGAAGGCCGGCCTGCACCAGTTCAGCGCGGTCGACCTGTTCGGGCTCGCCAAGCTCCCGATCCTCGGCCCGATCGTGTTCCATCAGGACCTGTTCGTCTACCTGTCCTGGATCCTGGTCGCGGTGGCCGCCTACTACCTGTACCGAACGAGGACCGGCCTGCACCTGCGCGCCGTCGGGGAGTCCCCGCAGGCGGCGGACGCGATGGGCATCAACGTGACGGCCTACCGGTACACGCACACGGTGGTGGGGGGCATGCTGGCCGGCATCGGCGGCTCGTACTTCACCCTCGCGCTGTCGACGAACTGGACCGACGGCATCACGGCGGGCGCCGGCTGGATCGCGATCGCGCTCGTCATCTTCGCCTTCTGGCGTCCGGACCTGCTCGTCGTCGGCGCCTACCTGTTCGGGGGGTTCTCCAGCCTTGGGTTCGACCTGCAGGCGCGGGGGGTCCAGCTGCCGTCGGAGTTCTTCTCGTCGCTGCCCTATCTGATGACGGTCCTCGCGCTGGTGCTGGTCTCGACCGGCTGGGCGAAGCGACGGGTCGGCGCGCCGGCGGCGCTTGGCGTCCCCTACGCGCGCGAGGGCGACTGAGGCCGGACGGACCCCAGACCCTGACGGAACGCGCCCCGCTCACTACGCTCTGGTCCCATGGATATCGCGATCGTTGGCGGAACGGGAGACATCGGCTTTGGGCTGGCGCTGCGGCTGGGGCGGGCCGGCGAGCGCGTCGTGATCGGCTCGCGCGACGCCGCGCGGGCGGCCGCCCGCGCGGCGGAGGCCGCCGTGACGCTCGGGGGCGGCGTGAGCATCGAGGGGGCGCCGAACCAGGACGCGGTCGCGGCGTGCGGCGTGGTGCTGGTGACCGTGCCCTACGCCGCCCAGGCCGAGACCTACCGGGGGATCCGCGACGCCGTGCGCCAGGACGCGATCGTGTGCGACGCGACCTCGCCACTCGCGACGGCCGTTGGCGGCAGGGCGTGGCAGGTGCTCCGGCCCTGGGAGGGATCGGCGGCCGAGCAGGCGCGGGCCCTGCTGCGCACGGGCACCCGGCTGGTGTCGGGGTTCCAGACGGTGGCGGCGGAGGCCCTGCGGGATCTGGACCGCGACCTCGACGGCGACGTCCTGCTCTGTGGCGCCGACGCAGAGGCGAAGGCGGTGATCGGCGGGCTGGTCGAGGAGATCCCCGCGCTGCGGTGGGCCGATGTCGGGCCGCTCTCCATGGCCCGGGTGGTCGAGCCGCTCACGGCGGTCCTGGTCGGGGCGAACCGGACCTACGGGGTCCGCACGGCGGGGATCCGGCTCACCGGCCGCCCGGCCTGGGGGTCCCCACCGGGGCGCCCGGCCGGCGCCTAGAGCTCCTCGTGCTCGACGAGGGCCTGCATCAGGTCCCGCATCGAGAGCATCCCGAGGACGTCGCGGCCGAGGACGACCGGCAGGTGGCGGACGTCGAGCGAGAGCATCTCGGCCGCGGCCTCGCGCAGCCCGGCGGACGGGCTGATCGTGACGGGGTCGCGCACCATGAGCTCGTCGACGGTCGCGGAGATCGGCTCCCTTCCCTGGGCGGCCGCGCGGGCGAGGTCCCGCTCGGTGATGATCCCGGCGAGGCCCTCCTCGCCGTCGAGGATCACCAGCGAGGCCACGTGGTGCTCCTGCATTCGCAGCGCCGCCTCGGCCAGCGACGCCCCCGCCGCGATCGAGAAGACCTCGGGCCGGTACACCGAGCCGATGTCCACCGCTACCCCCCAATGGCCGGCGCGCCCGGCGTGCGCGGGAACTCCCACGGCGTCCCGTAGAGATCGCTCGTCGGGTCGAAGAAGCCGCCGGCCGGCCGCGCGTGGGCGTGCCAGTGGTCGGGGATACGGCGGCGCTCGCCGTCGATCCAGAACCCGGCGGGCCCGTAGCGGACCGCCGCGACCCCGGCGAGGCGGTCGATGAGGGTCGATTCGACCTCCGGTGCGGGCAGGCCGTGGCTGCGCCACACGATCATCGGGGTCCGGCACACGAGGCAGTCGGCCACCCAGCAGTCCTCGTCCGCGAGGTGCCAGGGGGTGATGCGCTCGGCCAGGCAGAGCAGGCAGTCG
>JAJYHN010000075.1 GCA_021784765.1 Actinomycetes bacterium | reverse complement strand
CACGCGCTCGCCACGCTGCGTGACATTGCGGAGCGCGGCGACCAAGCCTTCGGTATCGAGCAGGGGCGGGCGCAGGTCGAGCATGAGCCGGCGCAGGCGGGCGATCGCGTCCTGCACGGACTCCGCGAGCGCCCCGAAGCGGTCCTCCTCGAGGAGCTCGGGGTGCCGGGCCCCGAACATCTCAAGGCGCATGCTCACCGCGACCATCGTCTGGACGGAGTCGTCGTGGATCTCACCGGCGACACGCCGCCGCTCCTCCTCCTGCGCGGTGACGAGGTCGGCCAGAAGGCGCCGTCGCTGCTCGTCCACCGCTCGCAGCTCCTCCAGGCTCCGTGTGAGCTCGCCGAGGGCGCGCTCGCGGTCGCTGACGTCGCGGATCACGACCTGCGCGGCGCGCTCGCCCTCGAAGAGCATGGGCGCCGCCGCCACCTCGACACGGATCGGCGAGCCGTCCAGCCGGAGCGCGGTCTGCTCCATGACCTCGCTCGACGCCCCCGCGTACTCTCGCTCCACGCGCTCCCGCACGTGGCCGCGGTATCCGGGCTCCACCAGGTCCAGGACCCGGCGACCGATGAGCTCGCTGCCGTCCCCGGCCCCGAACAGCCGCACCGCGGCATCGTTGACGAACCGGATCTGCCCGCCGACGTGGACGAGGATGGCATCGGGCGAGACCTCGACCAGGCTCCGGTACCGCTCCTCGCTTCGTCGCAGCTCCTCCTCGACCTCCCTGCGGGCGGTGATGTCCAGCATCACGCCGTGGACGTGCAGGGGACGGCCGTCGTCGTCGTGGACGATGCTCGCCCGCTCGTGGATCCAGACGACCCGGCCGTCGCGGGCGACGACCCGGTAGGTGGACTGGAACTCGAACTCTCCGGCGCCGGCCAGGAAGCCCCGGTTCTCCTCGAGCACCCGGTCGCGGTCGTCCCGGTGCAGCAGCCGCACCCAGAGATCGGGGTCGGCCTGCCACTCCTCGGGCGTGTAGCCGGTGATGGCCTCGACCTGGGGACTGATGTAGACCGTGGGCGAGGACTCCTCCAGCCCGGAGATGTGGGTGATGGCGGGGATCTGCTCCACGAGCGTGCGGTAGCGCGTCTCGGACTCGCGCAGCCGCTGGGCGGCCAGCTTGCGCTCGGTGGTGTCCCGGACCGCGCTGATGATGAAGAACCCCTCGTCCGTGCGGACGGGCCACAGGGCGATGTCGGCCGGGAACTCGCTGCCGTCCTTGCGGCGGCAGGCGAGCTCGAGATCCGAGCTGTGGAGGCGGACCCGCGGGTGCCGGTAGTACTCGGCCCGGAAGTACGCGTGCGCGTCCCGCTGGCGCCCCGGCACGAGCAGGTCGACCGGCCTGCCGATCAGCTCCTCGGAGGAGTAGCCGAACATGGCCTCGGCCGGGCCGTTCGCGTGGACGATGCGCCCCTGCGCGTCCGAGATCAGGACGCCGTCGGGCAGGCCCTCGAACGCGGGGCCGAGGTTCTGGAGGTAGGAGCCGCTGAGCACCCCACGCTCGTGTGCCATGTCGCCCTCCGGCTCGCCGGAAGCAGGCCCTGGCTCATCGCTCGCCCGGGCCGCCCGACGGCCCAGGTCTGATCCCCGTTGGTGAGTATCGGCACCCAATCGTCCCGGGTCAAGAACTCCGAGACGCGCGGAGGCCGCCCGGCCCCGGGACGGCTCGTTCGACGTCCCCGCTGGACGGGATGCCGCCGCGTGGCTAGACCGGCTGCGCGACCTCGTCCGGGGTGTAGCGGATGGCGCGCCGTCGCGCCGGGTCGAACAGGTCGAGCACCCCCTGCAGCGTGCGAGCCGGCACCCCGGGCTTCCAGAGCTCGACGACCATCTCGCCGTGGTAGAGCATCGGCCAGCGAACGTAGGCGCGGGGGTCGTCCGGATCCTGCATGGCGCGCGAGCGCCGCGCGACGTCCTGGGCGAGCTCGCACATGAGGTCGGTGCCGCAGCCGAACCCGTAGGGGTAGAGCCGCCGGTTGGCGGGGACCGTCTCGACCGTCTCGGGGTCTGCCCCGGTGACCCCGACGTGCACGTGGATGCCGGCGCGGACGATCGGCACCTCCACGGGACCCGAGGGGTCCGGGATCCAGTCCCCGGCGGCACTCCGGCCCACCCGCACCGTGGGAACGGCCTCGAGCAGGGCGAGCACCTCGGCGGCCTCGACCGAGGGCCCCTTCGGCCGGACGCCCTCGGGCGCGAGGACCTGCACGTGCCCGTCGCGCATGCCGCCGAGCGGCGTCACCTCGTCTCGACGCAGCGCCCGCTTGTCGACGTTCCAGCTTCCCGAGGCCGTGACGAGCGTCGTGCCGGTCTCCGGATCGACGGCGAACAGCATCCCCTCGCTGTAGCCCTTCAGGCCGAGGAATCGCTCGTAGGTCCGTGCGGTGTCCGCGGACACGTACTCCGCGACGCGCTTTGGGGCCGGCAGCAGCCCCAGCCCGTGCATCCGGCGGCCGGCCGCGACCAGGTGCTCGGGCACCCGCGTGCGCTCCCACGCCTGGTGCGGGATCGCGTCGGCGGCGATCTCGAAGCGCCCGCCGACCTCGCGGGCGCAGGCGGCGGCGACCAGCCGGTCTCGCAGCGTGGTCGCCATCGCCTCGCGGTCGCTCGGGTGGCCGCCCTCGAGCGTGCAGTAGGTCACCTCGTCGGGCCCCTCGCCCGAGACGAACACGACCTTCGGGGCGCCGATGCGGGCCATCGCCGTGCGTGCCGTCTCGACGACCTCCTGATGCGGCCGGTCCGAGAGCCGTTCGTCGACGCCGAGCAGGGCGACGAGGTTGTCGGGGCGTCGAGGAAGGCCGAACTCCCGCATCAGGGCCAGGGCGAGCGGCGGGACCCGCTCGGGGACCCGCTCCCGGAGAGGACCCGGGCCGGGGGGCACCGAGAGGAGCGCGAGCATGACGTCGAGGTCGGGAGCAGCAGCGTCCAGCACCGCGTGGCCCTGATCGCGAAACGCGTCGAGCAGATCGGCGGCAAGGCGGTCCAGCGGATCCGTGCCTCGCAGCGGATCGAGGCGCGCGACCCGCAGAGGCCGCCACCACGGCGTCTCGCGCAGGTCCGGGCACCGCTCCCCGGCGCCATCGGCGACGAGCTCCGCCCCATCCCCCGCGAGGTCCACGTGCTGATTGTCTCGCGAACGCGCTCGCGCGCACGGCACCCCAAACGCTCGCCAAACTCGCTCAGCCCAGAGCGGACACGCCCTCCTCCAGGAGATCGGCACAGACGGCGAACTCCCACAGCTCGGCGCAGATCGCCGCCTGGCGGCTGAACACGGCCCCGTCCCCGCGCGCGAGCGAGTCCCAGCACATGCCGTCCGCG
>JAJYHN010000024.1 GCA_021784765.1 Actinomycetes bacterium | reverse complement strand
CGAGGTCTACACGGCCGTCACCGACTGGCTCGGGTTCCACCCGAACGCCGACGAGGGCAAGGTCATGGGGCTCGCGCCCTACGGCACCGACCGGTACGCGCCGGTGTTCCGCGATTTCGTCCGCCTGACCTCCGACGGGCTGTTCGAGGTCAACCTGTCCTGGTTCGCCTACCACCTCGAGTTCGGGCCGCTGTCGAGGAAGTTCCTCGAGCGCTTCGGGCCGCCCCGGATGCCCGAGAGCGCCCTCACCGACCATCACAGGGACGTGGCCTTCGGCGTCACAGGGACGTGGCCTTCGGCGTCCAGACGGTGACGGAGGAGGCCGCCCTGCACGTCGCACGGGGGCTCCACGCGGCGACCGGCTCGAACAACCTCGCGATGGCCGGCGGCGTGGCCCTGAACTCCGTGATGAACGCCCGGATCCTCGCCGAGACCCCCTTCGAGCACATCTTCATCCAGCCGGCCGCCGGCGACGCGGGCAACGCGCTGGGCGCCGCCCTGCACGTGTGGCACCAGCAGCTCGGCAAGCCGCGCGAGTGGCGGATGACCCACGCGTTCTTCGGCCCCGCCTACGGCGACGGCGACTTCCGCACGGTCCTCGAGGCCCGGAAGCTGCCGTTCCGCGAGGTGGCCGACCCGGCGACGGAGGCGGCCGAGCTGCTGTCGCGCTCGCAGATCGTCGGATGGTTCCAGGGCAAGGCCGAGGTCGGGCCCCGCGCGCTCGGCGCCCGGTCGATCCTCGCCGACCCGCGCCGGGGCGAGATGAAGGACATCGTGAACGAGCAGGTGAAGCACCGCGAGGGGTTCCGGCCGTTCGCGCCGTCCGTGCTCGACGAGCGGGGCCACGAGTACTTCAACGGCTACTACACCAACCCGTTCATGCTGCTGGTGCTGCCGATCGTGGAGGACAAGCGCGAGGTGATCCCGGCCGTCACCCACGTGGACGGGACCGGACGGCTGCAGTCGGTGACCCGGGACGGCAACGACGGCGCCTACTACCGGCTGATCGAGGAGTTCGAGCGTCGCACCGGCGTCCCGGTGGTGCTGAACACCTCGTTCAACCTGCGCGGCGAGCCCATCGTCCATCGGCCCGAGGAGGCGCTCGCCGACTACCTGAACACCGGCATGGACGCGCTGTTCCTGGGCCGCTACCTGCTGGAGAAGCATCCCGGGTAACCGGATCGCCTGACACTTCCGTTCGATCCGTCTTGCCCTGCCTGCGCAGGCGCTCCCGCCGATGTCCTTGCGCACTCGCCCCGGGTCCCGGAGAATGAGAGCGCGAGGCCGCCGCGTGGGGAGCGGCCTCGAGTCGTGTCTCGGGCCGGACGGTTCCGGAGGGGAGGAGACCATGGCCACCTACGAGGCCTACTGCGTCAAGTGCAAGACCAAGCGCGAGTTCGAGGGCGAGGAAGTCGAGATGAAGAACGGGCGGAAGGCTGCGCGCGGCACCTGCCCGGTCTGCGGCATCACCCTCAACCGCATCCTCGGCTCGAAGTAGCCGGCGGGCGCTACGGCCCGCATCTGCCGCCGGGCGAGGGGCGCCGGGCGCGGGGCGCGGAGCCCGCCGGCCTCAGCCGCGCGGGCGGACGAGGTCGCCCAGAGTGAACACGGTCGGCCGCAGCCGCCGGCGATGGCGCTCGGTCAGCTCGGCCAGGGTGATCCGCTCGAACACCTCGCGAATCGCCGCATAGACGTCGCCCCACAGCTCCTGCAGGCCGCACTGCTGGTCGGCGAAGCACGTGTGCTCCTCGTCGTGCAGGCAGCTCATCGGGTAGGTCGGCTCCTCCACGGCGTCGACGATGTCGGCCATGCGGATCTCGGCCGGGTCGCGCGCCAGACGGCAGCCACCGCCCGCGCCGCGGAAGCTCTCCACGAGGCCCGCCTTGTGGAGCGCACCGAGCTGCTGCTCGAGGAACCGCAGCGGGATCTGCTGGGACTCGGCGAGGGCCCGCGCCGGGACCAGGGCGTCACCCTCCCGTTCGCGCCGCAGCGCGAGCTCGATCATGGCGCGCATCGCGTATTCGGCCCGCTGGGAGACCTTGAGCACGGCAGCCACCTCCGCGCCAAAGGTAGCCGGGGCGATTGCGCACGTCAACGCGTTCCCCGGCCGCCAGGCGACAGCCCGCCCGACCGCCCCTATCCCGAGGCGGAGGAGCGGTGCTGCGCCTCGCCGGCGTCGCGGACGACCGTCGGCCGGGGCGGCCACTGGGCCCGCGTGTCCCAGAGGTGCAGGGCCACGACCTTTCCGGCCGCCACGGTCGGCACCGCGAGGATCATCCCCCAGAAGCCCAGCAGGGCCCCGCCGACGAGCAGCGACAGCAGCACCGACACGGGATGCAGGCGAACGGTGGGGGCGTGGAACAGCGGCGAGAGCACGCGGGTGTCCAGGGACTGCGCGGCCACCAGTACCACGACGGCCGCGAGCGCGAGCGGCCAGCCGCCGGGCACGTGCAGCGGTCCGCTCCGGCCCTCCGTGGCGAGCGCGACGAACAGCACCGGGACCGCCGCGATCACGATGCCGATCAGCGGCACCAGCGCGAGCAGCCCGGTCAGCGCGCCGAGCACCGCGAAGTAGGGCACCCCGGCCAGCCACAGCCCGAGCGTCGCGGCGGCCCCGACCATCGCCGCGACGACCAGCTGCCCGCGGAAGAACCCCCCCAGGGTGTCCCCGACCTTGCGCCCGAGGCCGAGCACCTCTTCCCGGCGGCGGAGCGGGACCAGGGCCGTCGCGCCGCGGCGGATCTTCGGGAGGTCGACCAGCAGGTAGAAGGCGAGCAGCGGCCCGAGCACCACGACCAGCGCGAGGCGAGCAGCGGCCCGAGCACGACGACCAACGCGAGCCGCATGACCCCGGAGGTCGGCGACCAGAGCCGGCCAAGGAACCGGTAGGCGACGCCGCTCGGCCCGAACGCGCCCACGAGGTTCGCGCCCTGCAGGCGGACCCCGAGGTGCGCGGCCATCGCCTGGAGGCCGTCCTGAGCCCGTCTCAGCAACGGCTGGAGCCCCCCCGCGAACCCCGACACCTGGTGGGTGATGACCGGCACGATCCAGGCGAGCAGGGAGACGGCGGCGGCGAGCAGGACCACGTAGCAGACGATGGTGCCGAGCAGCCGGCGGATCCCCCGCCGCTCGAGGCGGTCGATCAGCGGGTTCAGCAGGTAGACGACGACCAGCGCGAGGATCAGGGGAGGGAAGACGATCCGGATCGGGTGGAGGACGTAGCGGTAGATCCCCCAGGCGACGATCAGCACACCGATGCCCGACCAGGCGAGGAGCCCCCAGCGCGCGGCCCGCGCGACGAACGGGTTGGAGAAGAAGGGCCCTCGCTGGTTCGTCACGGGAATCCCCTGGTCGGGAGGGCGGCAACGATCGACCCATTATAGTGAGGCCCATGTCCCCCTCCCATTATAGTGAGGCCGATGTCCCCCTTCGTGCCGGTGGTGCCGCGGCGTGTCGAGGACCTCCGCCCAGCCGCCGGCGACGAGGCCATCGAACGGCTCCGCGACGCTGCGTCGGCCCTCGCCGGCGCCCGGGTCCTGCAGGTGAGCTCCACGGCCTACGGCGGCGGCGTCGCCGAGCTGCTGCACACGCAGGTGGCCCTGCTGAACGACCTCGGGATCCATGCGGACTGGCAGGTGATCGAGGGCACCCCCGAGTTCTTCGCGGTGACGAAGGCCGTCCACAATGCGCTGCAGGGGGCCGACCTGGCGTGGACGCCGGAGATGGAGCGGATCTACCTGGAGCGGTGCCACGCGAACGCCGCCGCACTGCCGGACGGCTACGACTTCGTGATCGTCCACGACCCGCAGCCGGCGGCCGTCCTCTCGATGCTCGAGGACGAGGGCCGGAGGTCCGGGAAGTGGGCCTGGCGCTGCCACATCGACCTGTCGGCCCCTTCACCGTCGGCGTGGGAGTTCTTCGCCGGGCACGTCGCCCGCTACGACGCGGCCGTGTTCACGATGCCGGACTTCGTGCGGCCGGGCCTGCAGGGGCCGATGACGTTCACGATCCCGCCGTCCATCGACCCGGTCTCGGACAAGAATCTCACGCTGGCCGACGACGTCGTGCGGCAGGTGCTCGCGCGGTACGGGGTCGATCCCACGCGCCCGATCGCCACCCAGATCTCGCGGTTCGACCCCTGGAAGGACCCGACAGGGGTCATCGACGCCTACCGGCTGGCCCACGAGGAGCTTCCCGACCTCCAGCTCCTCATGGTGGCCTCGATGGCGGCGGACGATCCCGAGGGGCAGTACTACTTCGAGCTGACCGAGGCCCACCGGAACGGCGACGCCGACGTGCACCTGCTGTCGAACCTCGACGGCGTCGGGAACGTCGAGGTCAACGCGTTCCAGCGCGCCTCCGACGTGATCGTGCAGAAGTCCATCCGCGAGGGCTTCGGCCTGGTCGTCGCCGAGGGGCTGTGGAAGGGACGGCCGGTGATCGGAGGCAACGCCGGGGGGATCCGGCTGCAGATCGAGGAGGGCGTGAGCGGCTTCCTGGTCGACTCGGTCGAGGTCTGTGCCGGGCGCATGGTTCGGCTGCTGCTTGATCCCGACGAGCGCGCCCGCATGGGCGCGTCGGGCCGCGAGCGTGTGCGCCAGCGGTTCCTCACGCCCCGCGAGCTCGAGGACTACCTTCGGATGCTGGCCGCCCTGTAGCCGGCGACGCGCCCGGGCGCGAAAGCCCGACCGCGGAAGCCCGGGCGTGGGAGGACGGGCATGGACGGACGGCACGTGATCGTCGCCTCCAACCGTGGGCCGGTCTCGTTCGAGCGCGACGACGCCGGGCGGGTCGTGGCCCGGCGGGGAGCGGGCGGCCTGGTCACCGCGCTCACGGGGGCGCTCTCCGCGACCGGGGGTCGCTGGATCGCGGCCGCGATGAGCGAGGAGGACCGCCGGCTCGCCGGGACCGGGCCGGTCGAGGTCGAGGGGCCGGCGGGGTCGGGCTCCTACCGGGTGCGGTTCCTGGCCCTCGAGCCCCGCGCGTACGAGGCCTACTACCAGGGCATCTCGAACCGCGTGCTGTGGTTCCTCAACCACTACCTGTGGGACACGGCGCGCCTGCCCTCGTTCGACGCCGGGACCGCCGGGGCGTGGCTCGCCTACCGGCAGGTGAACGAGTCGTTCGCGGCCACCCTCGCCGAGGAGCCGGGCGGCGCCGGCGGAGGATGGGGCGGGACGCACGCGTACCTGGTGCAGGACTACCATCTGGCGCTCGCCCCGGCGGCCCTGCGGCGGCTCCGTCCCGACGCGCGCATCGCGCACTTCTGGCACACGCCGTTCGCCGGGCCGGACTACCTCGCGATCCTCCCCCGGGAGCTGCGCGAGGAGCTGCTGGCCGGCACCCTCGGCGCCGACGTGGTCGGGTTCCAGGCCCCGGGGTGGGCGCGGCAGTTCCTGGCGGCATGCCGCCTGCTGCCGGGCGCGTCCGTCGACGCCCGCCGGCGGCGGGTCCGCTTCGGCGGCCGGGAGGTCAGCGTCGGCGTCTATCCCGTCGGGGTGGACACGGCCGGGCTGGACGCGCTGGCCGCCTCGGAGGAGGCGGCGGCGGCCGGACGCGCGCTGGAGGCGTGGCTCGGCGACCGGCGGCTGGTGCTGCGCGCCGACCGCACCGAGCTGTCGAAGAACGTCCTGCGCGGGTTCCTGGCGTTCGAGGCGCTCCTGGCGAACCGTCCGGACCTTCGAGGCCGGGTCGCGATGCTCGCGATGCTGAACCCCTCGCGGCTGGACCTGCCCGAGTACCGCGCCTACCTGGACGACTGCCTGGCCGCCGCGGCCCGGGTCGACGAGCGCTTCGGCGAGGGCCCCGACGACCCGGTGCGGGTCGTCATCGCCGACGACTACCCGGCGACCCTGGCGGCCCACGCGCGCTACGACGTGCTGCTCGTCAACCCGACGTTCGACGGTATGAACCTGGTCGCGAAGGAGGGACCGTGGCTGAACCGTCGCGACGGGGCGCTGGTCCTCTCCGAGAACGCCGGAGCGTTCTCCGAGCTCGGCCGGCACGCGGTCCGGGTGAGCCCGTTCGACGTCGAGGGCACGGCCGCGGCCATGGCCGCCGCGCTGGACATGCCGGTCGCGGAGCGGCGGCGGCGGCTGCGGGGGCTCCGCCGCGCCGTCCTCGCGAGCCCGCCCGAGCGCTGGGTGCGCCGCCAGCTGGGCGACCTGGACGCCGCGAACGCCGCGCGCTGATCGCGGGCGGGATCCGCCGCCGGCCGGGAGGGCGGCCCTCGGCTCAGCCCGACGCGGTCGGCGAGGGCGTCGCCACCAGGTCGGCCCCGACGAACAGCGAGAGCTTGACCTTGGCCTGGATCGACGGCGGGTTCGGGGCGATCTTGGCTTTCGGGAAGAACCGCGCTCTCATCGCCAGCGCGTCCGCCTTCGCCCCCCGCGCGTAGTAGATCGTGGTCTGCGCGTAGGCGACGGCCGCGTTCCCAACGCACGTCGCGCAGACCTTGTAGCCGGCCTTCTTCAGCTTCGCCGCCCACGTCGCGGCGAGGCCGGGGGTCTGGGTGGCGTTCAGGATCTGGATGGTCACGCCCTTGATCGTCGGCGACGTGGACGGCCCCGAAGGGGTCGGCGAGTGCGACGGCGTTGGCGATGGGGTCGCGGCTGGAGAGGCGGACGGCGGGGTGAACGCCTGCACGGCGCCGTGAGGGAATGCCTTCACCAGCATCATGCCGCCGATCACGACGGCGGCCGCAAGGATCAGCGCTCGCAGCGCCGAGGTCGACATGAGGCGGATCCGCTCCTTCGCGCTCCCGTGGCTCCCGGGCGTCCATCGCCCGGGCCGGGCCTCAGCCCCGCAGGCCGAGCCGCCGCGCGAACCGCTGCCGGCGGCGCTGCTCCCGCAGACGGCGGAGGCGCCGAACCAGCATTGGATCGTACTGCAAAGCCTCGGGAAGGTCGATGGCGCGGTTCAGCACCTGGTAGTACCGGGCGGCGGAGATGCCGAAACGCTCCCGGACCGCGACCTCCTTCCGGGCCGTGCCCTTCCACCAGTCGCGCTCGAAGTCGAGGATGTCCTGCCAGGTGGGTGCCACCGGTTCGCCGTTCATCGTTCCGTCCGTCGATCTGGTGGCCGCGCGGCACCGAGCCTACCATGGGGAAGCGACACGGCAGGGGAACCGAACGGCCGAATCCCGCCCCGGGCGGCGCTGCGCTACGGGTACAGGCCGCGGGTCACGTGGGCCTCGGCGACCCGCGAGACCCCGAGGACGGTGGCCGCGTTGCGCATGGAGATCTTCTTCTCCTCGGCGATGCGGAGCACGTCGACGTAGGCGCGCTCCATGATCGTGCGCAGGCGGTCGTTCACCTCCTCCTCCGACCAGTAGTAGGACTGCAGGTCCTGCACCCACTCGAAGTACGAGACCGTGACGCCGCCCGAGTTCGCGAGGATGTCGGGCACGACCAGGACCCCCCGATCCTCGAGGATCTCGTCCGCGGCCGGCGTGGTCGGCCCGTTCGCCCCCTCGACGATGATCTCGGCCTTGACGCGCTCGGCGTTCTCCTCGGTGAACTGGTTCTCGAGGGCCGCCGGGACCAGCACGTCGCAGTCGAGCTCGAGCAGCTCCTGGTTGCTGACCCGATCGCCGCCCTCGAAGTCGGCGATCGTGCCGGCCTCGTCGTTGTGGCGCGCCAGCGCCTGGTAGGAGAGGCCCGTAGGAGAGGCCCCTCGGGTTGTAGACGCCTCCGCCCACGTCGGAGGCGCCGACCACGATGCACCCCATCTGCGCGAGCAGGTCGACGGCGTTCGACCCGACGTTGCCGAAGCCCTGGACGACCACGCGGGCGTCCTCCACCGGCGCGCCGCGGTTCTTCAGCGTCGCGAGCGTGACGTAGGTGACGCCGCGGGACGTCGCCTGGCGGCGGCCGAGCGAGCCGCCGATCGCGACCGGCTTGCCGGTGACCACGCCGGGCACCGAATAGCCCTCGCGGGTCGAGTACGTGTCCATGATCCAGGACATGATCTGCTCGTTGGTGCCCATGTCCGGCGCCGGGATGTCGCGCTCTGGTCCGATGAACGGGAGGAGCTCGTAGGCGTAGCGGCGGGTCATCGCCTGCAGCTCGCGCGGGGAGAGCTGCTTCGGGTCGACGACCACGCCGCCCTTCGCGCCGCCGTAGGGGATCCCGACCACCGCGCACTTCCACGTCATCCACATCGCGAGGGCCTTCACCTCGTCGAGCGTGACGTCGGGGTGGTAGCGGATGCCGCCCTTCGAGGGGCCGCGGGAGGTGTTGTGGTGGACCCGGTAGCCGGTGAACACCTCCACCGTGTCGTCGTCCATCCGGGTGGGGATCGCCACCTCGAGGATGCGGCGGGGATGGGCGAGGGTCTCGTGGACCCCCCCATCGAGGTTCATGACGCGGGCCGCGTTCTCGAGCTGCGTGAGCGCGGACTCCCAGGCAGATGTCGAACTCACGGCGCCCGAGTCTACCCGACGCTCCCGGCGAACGCCCCGACGCCCGGATCCGGTCGCCCGGGGACGAGCGCCCGCACGGCCGCGAGACGGGCCGCCAGCCGCTCCGGATCCTCGTCGACGAGCGTCACGTGCCCGAGCTTGCGCCCCGGGCGCGAGGCCTTGCCGTACAGGTGGACGGCGGCGCCCGGGACGGCGAGCAGCGCGGCCCGGTCGGGCTCGTCCCCGACGAGGTTCACCATCGCCGCGTGACCGATCGCGTCGGTCGGGCCGAGCGGCAGCCCGCCGATCGCCCGCAGGTGGTTCTCGAACTGGGAGGTGCGTGCGCCCTCGATCGTCCAGTGCCCGGAGTTGTGCACGCGCGGCGCCAGCTCGTTGCCGAGCAGCCGGCCGCCGGCCTCGAACAGCTCGATGCAGAGCACGCCGACGAAGTCGAGCGCGCCCATCACGGCGGCGGCGTGGCGCTCCGCCTCGGCCTGCAGCTCGGGCGGCGCGCCGGGCGCCGGGGCGAGCGTGAGATCGAGGATGCCGTCCCGGTGGCGGTTCTCGACCAGCGGATAGGCCGCCGTGACACCGCCCGGGTCCCGGACGGCGACGATCGAGACCTCGCGATCGAACGCAACGAGCGCCTCCGCCAGCAGCGGTCGCCCCCCGAGCGCAGCCCAGGCCGCCTCGATGCCGTCCGGGTCCCGCACGAGCGCCTGCCCCTTGCCGTCGTAGCCGCCGTGGCGGACCTTGACGACCAGCGGCAGGCCGAGCTCGTCGGCGGCCCGCGCGAGGTCCTCGCGCGTGTCCACCGGCCGGTAGGCGTGCACGGGCAGGCCGACGGACTCGAACAGCCGCTTCTCCGACAGGCGATCCTGTGCGGCCTCGAGGGCCGCCGGCCCCGGCCGGACCGGGACGGTCGCGGCGATCCGCCGCGCCGAGGCCGCGGGCACGCGCTCGAACTCGTAGGTCACGACCCGGGCGCCGGCCGCCAGGCGATCGAGTGCGACGGGGTCGTCGAACGCCCCCCGCACGTGCTCGCCGACGGCCGACGCGGGAGGGTCGCCGGCCGGGTCCAGGAAGCGGAACCGCTCGCCGAGCGGGATGCCGGCGAGCGGGATGCCGGCAAGCCCGAGCATCTGCCCGAGCTGCCCGCCGCCGAGAACCCCGATCACGCCTCGTCCCGGGGGTCCGGGTGCGCAAGGACCTCGCCCGTCTGCTCGCTGGCGAACGCCGCCACCGCCTCCCGAACCTGGGGGTCCAGCCGCGCCACGACGCGGGCCGCGAGCAGCGCCGCGTTGACCGCCCCGGACCGACCGATCGCCATCGTCGCGACGGGGACGCCGGCCGGCATCTGCACGATCGAGAGCAGCGAGTCCAGGCCCTTCAGCGCCGCCGACTCGACCGGCACCCCGATGACCGGCAGCAGGGTCTTCGCGGCGGTCATCCCCGGCAGGTGCGCGGCGCCTCCGGCGCCGGCCACGATCGCCACCAGGCCGCGTTGCTCGGCCTGCTCCGCGTACGCGAACAGCAGGTCGGGCGTGCGGTGAGCGGAGATCACCCGCACCTCGTAGGGGACGCCCAGCCGGTCGAGCGTCTCGGCCGCGTGCCGCATCGTCTCCCAGTCCGAGCGCGAGCCCATGATGATCCCGACCTGGGGGATCGGCGCGGCCGTCGGGCTCGGCGAAGCGACCGGGGTGGCCGGGACGGGCGGGGCGGGCGGGGCGGGCGGGGCGGGCGCATCTGGATCGTTCACGCGATCATTCTCCCTCGTCGAGGCGCCGGCAGCCGCGCGGCAGGGGTCCAGGCGCGACGGGGGACCCGGCACCGGGAGGCCGAGATGCCCTCCCGCCCGGCGCGATCGGGTGAGAGGATGACGCGGGAAGCGGTCGTGGACACGGGAGACGTCGAGTGCCGGGACGGGCGGCGCGCCCAGGGGCTGGTGCCCTGCCCGGGGACGCATGGGTGTCGCTCCTCGGAGGCGATCCCCGGCCCTGGCTGATCGCCGCGGAGGAGCCGAGCGCCCGGTGGGTCGCGATCACCGACCTGCTCGACCGTCCGCTCCGCGCACCGGAGGCTGCGGCGGCACGGCGAGCGCTCCTCGCCGACCCGGGGACGCAGCGCCTTCTCGCGCTCCTTCCGGACTGGGAGGCGGACCGCGTCCTCTCCGGTCACAACAGTCCCGGCTTCGCCCCGAACCTCCTGAACCTGCTCGCCGACATGGGAGTGCAGGCCGGGGACGACGAGCGGGTGGAGCGGCTGCTCGACGCGATGTCGGCGCACCAGTTCGCCGACGGGAAGCTCGCTTCCTACGGAAGGAGCCGGCTGTCGCCCAAGCCCATCTGGACCTCGCTGCTCTGCGACGCCCACGCGATCACCGAGGTCCTGGTCCGGTTCGGGCGCGCCGAGACCCCGATCGTGCGCGCCGCCCTCGACCGCATGACGGCCGACCTCGCGACCACGCCGCAGGGTCCTGCGTGGGCGTGCATCCCCGATGCCGCCACGGGATTCCGGGGACCGGGACGCAAGGGCGACATCTGCCCGCAGGTGACCCTGGAGGCCCTCCGCACCTTCGCTCGCCTGCCCGAGCGGGAGCGGCCGCCCGAGCTCCTGGCCGTCGCCAGGGTCTCCCTGCAGGCCTGGCGCGTTCGCGGGAAGGAGAAGCCCTACATGTTCGGCCACGGGCGCGGGTTCAAGACCGTGAAGTGGCCGACCTTCTGGTACGACGTCCACTGGGTGCTCGACACGCTCGGCCGATATCCAGGACTCTGGGAGGGACCGAACGCGGACCCGGACGATCGCCGCGCGATGGCGGAGCTTGGGGCGTGCATGATCGCCTACAACTTCGATCCCAACGGCCGCGTCACGCCGAGGTCCTGCTACCGAGGATTCGAGACCTTCTCCTTCGGACAGAAGCAGCAGCCCTCGCCGTTCGCCACGGCGCGGCTGGCGACCGTCCTTCGCAGGCTGGACGTGCTGACCGAGGACATCCGCGCGGTCGACGTGCTCCGCCTCGGAAGCTCCAAGGGCGGGACCGGCACACCCGTGCCACCACGCACCCTCGTCGAGCCGGCGGTGGGATTCGAACCCACGACCTAGCGATTACAAGTCGCTTGCGCTCCCGGGCTGCGCCACGCCGGCCTGCGGGAATCGTAGCCGCTTGCCGGGCTGCGGACCCGGCGGCAGGACGGTCGCTCAGGCCGGACGCAGCGCGTAGCCGAACAGCGCGACCGCGCCGGACGCAGCGCGTAGCCGAACAGCGCGACCGCGAGGGCCGTGGCGGCGTTCAGCGAGGCCGTCCTGCCCCGCAGGGGGATCGCGACGAGCAGGTCGCAGGACTCGCGGACCAGGCGGGAGATGCCCTCGCCCTCCGAGCCGACGACCAGCGCCAGCGGGCGCCCGGGTGGCGGGGCGTCGTGAATCGTCGACGGCGCGTCCGCGTCCAGGCCGACGACGGTGACGCCGCGGTCCTTCAGCGCCTCCAGCGTCCTCGCGAGGTTCGTCACGCGTGCGACCGGCAGGTGAAGGAGCGCCCCGGCCGAGGCCCGGACGGCCGCGATCGTCGCCGGCGCGGCGCGGCGTCGCCGGGTCACCAGCAGGGCGGCGCCGGCGGCCTCCGCCGCCCGGGCGCAGGCCCCGAGGTTCTGCGGGTCGGTGATGCCGTCCAGGACGACCACCAGCGCGTCGGGCGCGAGGTCGAACGCCGCGAGGCCGCGGTCGTTCAGCTCGGGTGGCGCCGTGACGAACGCCACGACCCCCTGGTGGTCGGCCGCGCCGGTCGCGTCCAGGGCCTCGCGCTCGACCCAGTCGATCCGCACCCCGGCGTCGGCGGCCGCGCGCTCGAGGTCCCGGAGGCCCTCGGTGTGACGGGCGGCCCGGTGGGCGAGGACCCGCCGCGCCCGGCCGGCACGGACGGCCTCGGCCACCGCCCGCCGGCCGCCGACGGCGAACGCTTCCCGCCCGGGCGATGGAATCATCCGGCGGCCGGGGGCGGGGGCGGCGGGGCCCCGGGCGGGTCCGCCGCGCCCGCGGCGGTCGGCGGAGCCTTCGGGGTCGGCACGACGGTCGCAACCGCGAGGCACCCGACCCCGTCCCCGGTGAGGCCGAGCCCCTCGGGGCGCGTCGCCTTCACCGACACGTCCTCGGGCGGCACGCCCAGGGTTCGCGCCAGGACGGCGCGCATCTCGTCGCGGCGCCCGGCGATGCGAGGCCGCTCGGCCAGCACGGTCAGGTCACAGCGCTCGGGTCGGAGACCCCGCTCGGCGAGCATCGCCACAACGCGTTCGAGCAGCATGGGGCCGGGGATCCCGGCGATGGCCGGGTCGGTGTCGGGGAAGTGCTGGCCGAGGTCCCCGAGGCCGGCGGCGCCGAGGAGGGCGTCCGCGAGGGCATGGCAGACGGCGTCGCCGTCGGAGTGGCCGGCGAGCCCGGCCTCCCCCTCGAAGCGGAGACCGCCCAGGTGGAGCGGCCGCGAGGGGTCGCGCGGGTGCAGGTCGAGGCCGAGACCGACGCGCACGTCGCTCACCGCCCCGTCCCCCCGCCTCCACGGCGGCCGTCCGTCGAGCTCATGACGGCGCCTCCTCCGCGGCCCGCTCGGCGGCGACCCGCTCCGCGCGGGCGAGGTCCTCCGCGGTCGTGACCTTGAAGTTCTCGTCCTCGCCCGGAACGACGGTCACCGCGTACCCGGCGGCCTCGAGCAGCATCGCGTCGTCGGTCGCCTCGAGCCCCTCTCGGAGCGCTCGCTCGTGCGCGTCGCGCAGCGCCGCCGTTCGGAACCCCTGGGGCGTCTGCGCCAGGACGATCGCCGCCCGCGGCAGCGTCTCCACGATCCGGCCGCCCCGGACCCGCTTGACGGTGTCGACGGCCGGCACCGCGGGAACCACGCCTGCGGCCTCCGCGTCGTCGCGCAGCGCTGCAACCACTCGAGCGAACAGCGCGGGCGTGGCGAACGGCCGGGCCGCGTCGTGGCAGAGCACGACGTCCGCATCGACAGCCACGAGGCCGAGCCACACCGACTCCTGCCGGGTCGCGCCCCCCGGGACGACCGTGAGCGCGTCCTGCGGCCATCCCGGCAGGACATCGAGCACCAGCGCAGCCGCCTCCGCCTCGCGTCCGGGCACGACGACCACCACCAGGGCCTCCGCACACCCGCATCCGCCGACGGCCGCCAGGGAATGCGCGAGCAGGGGCCGGCCCCCGAGCGGGACGAAGGCCTTCGGCTCGTCCCGGCCGAGCCGGGCGCCCGAGCCGGCGGCCACGATCAGCGCCGCCGCCCTCAGGAGCCGGCCCCCGAGTCGTCGGCGCCGTCCTCCCCCGGCGAATGGGCGAACACCAGTTGCCCGGTGGAGCTCATGATCACGTTCGAGACGACCACCGAGACCGTCTCGCCGACCCGTTCAGCCGCACGCTCCACGACGACCATCGTGCCGTCGGGCAGATGCCCGACGGCCTGGCCGGCCTCCCTGCCCTTGCGGGTCAGCGGGACCTGCACACGCTCACCCGCAACGACCTGCGGCCGCAGCCGCAGGGCGGCCGCGAGGGCGTGGATCGAGCGGACCGGCACCTCGAGCGCCGCGGCGACCTTCGCCAGGTTCGCGTCGTTGGTCACGAGCGCCGCGCCGCGCTCGCGGGCCAGGCGAACGAGGCTCGCGTCGACATCCTCGGCGGAACCCGCCCTCTCCTCGATGAGCTCCAGGTCGACGGCGGGATCGCGGTGCAGCGCGATCAGCGTGTCGAGCCCGGCACGACCGCGAGCTCGGCGGGCCGCGTCGGACGAGTCCGCCACCCGCTGCAGCTCGGCGAGCACCGATCGCGTCACCAACAGCGACCCACGCAGGTAGCCGAGGCGCGCGAGCGCCAGCACGCGCCCGTCCAGGACGGCGCTGGTGTCGAGGATGGAGACCTCGCCGGGCCGCGTCCCGGCCGCGCGCGCCTTCACGCCGAAGGTCGCGAGCAGCTCCTCGCTCTTGGAGCGGCCGATCCGGTAGCCGAGGTAGGCGAGCACGAAGTAAAGGAGCGCGACGGTGGGGAACGCTGCCGCCGCCGGCAGGTGGAACAGCGGGATCGACAGCAGGGCGGCCGGGACCAGCCCGAGGACGAAGCCGACGGCCCCGGTCAGGATCTCGGGCGCGGGGATCCGGCGGAACTCCCGCTCGACCTCCGAGGCCGCCGCGGCCGTCCGCCGGCCGAACACCCCCCCGACCACGAAACCGATCATCGAGCCGAGGGCGATCCCGAGGGCGAGCTTCGTCGTGCTCCTCGGCCCGGCGTTGGTCGCGACCTCCCATCCGCCGATCGCAAAGAGCGCCACGATCACCAGGCGGACGAACTCGACGACGACCCCGCGCCCGGTCGAGCGACCGCCGGGAGGCTCCGGCGACGCGACCGCGGCGCCGGGCGGCCGGGCGGCGGCCTGCTCGAAGGCGGCCTGCTCGAAGGCGGCGCCCACGTCGTCAGATGAGGGCGGCTCGTTCGACCGGACCTCGCCCATCGTTCCCTCACCCTGCACCGACGGATCCCCCATGACAAGCTCCGGCGGTGCCGGTTCCAAAGGACGAGCGCCGCGACGGTCGCCGGGGCCGGCCGCCCGCACGGCGCGTTCGGTGAGGCTAGCGCGCCTCCTGGAGGACCTTGTCGAGCATCGCCTCGGTCTGTTCTTCGGTCGACTCGTAGGCGAACGTGAGCTCGGAGACGAGGATCTGGCGTGCCTTGGCCAGCATGCGCTTCTCACCGGCCGACAGTCCCCGATCCCGCTCGCGGACCGAGAGGCTCCGGACGACCTCGGCGACCTGGTAGATGTCGCCGGACTTCAGCTTCTCGACGTTCAGCTTGAAGCGGCGGCTCCAGTTCGCGGTCGAGGCGGGCTCGTCGTCCTCCCGCAGGACCTCCAGGACCTTCTTGACCTCGCGCTTGGAGACCACGCCGCGGATGCCGACCTCCTCGGTGTTGTCGACCGGGACCATGAGGGTCAGGTCACCGTGGGTGAGGCGAAGCTTGAAATAGGTCCTGCGCTCTCCGAGGATCTCCCGCTCTACGAGGTCTTCGATGACTGCCGCGCCGTGCTCTACGAGGTCTTCGATGACTGCCGCGCCGTGGTGCGGATAGACGACCTTGTCTCCCTTTCGGTACACGGTACCCCCTCGCGCGCGAACGGATGATCCCATCGCAGGCAGCAAGGGTAGCACGGCCCTGGCGAGCGGCGCAAGTCAAAAGTCCTGGTCAGGGGCCTGATCGGTACCGTGACCAGCGAGATCGAGCGGCTCGAAGATCCGGCGGGCGGTGCCCCGGCCCGGCCCGGCCGTGCGTCTCCGAGACCCCGTGAGGCCGGCCCACGCGAGCGCCGAGCGGAGCGTGGGGACCCGGACGAGCCGGACGGATCCGACTGCGTCGTGCGGCCCCTTCTCGGCGGCGGCACACACGAGG
>JAJYHN010000010.1 GCA_021784765.1 Actinomycetes bacterium | reverse complement strand
ATCTGGCACGACTACATGGCACAGGCCGTGCAGGGGCTGCCGATCCAGCAGTTCCCCTACGTGACCCCGCCCCCGCCGAAGCTCGTCTCGGTGCCGAACGTCGTCGGCAAGACCCAGGACGCCGCGGTGCAGATCCTGGCGCAGGCCAAGCTGTCGGCGATCGTCCGGCAGGCACCCTCGACGATGCCGGCCGGCACGGTGTTCCGCCAGAGCCCCACCGCGGGGGCCTCGGCCCCGATGGGCAGTGGCATCACGATCTGGGTGAGCAACGGCAAGAAGCCCGCGTCGGTGGTGCCCGACGTCATCGGCCAGCCGCAGGGACCTGCCACGGCGGCCGTGCAGGCCGCCGGGTTCAACGTGACGGTCGTGCTGGTGCCGGTGAGCGACCCCACCCAGGACCACGTCGTCGTGGCCGAGTCCCCACCCGGCGGGACGAAGGCGGCGCCCGGATCGAACGTGACCCTGTCCGTCGGCCAGTACGCCGGCCCGTCGCCGGGCCCGACCCCGAGCCCGACGGCCACCGGGGCGACCCCGGCCCGGACGGCGGACGCGGCGCTCGTGGCCGGAGCCGCGGCCGTCCTCAGGCGGCGCCGAGGCGGGCGCGGACCTTCTCCTGCACCCGGCGGCCGTCGGCGCGGCCCCTCACCTTCGCCATCACGGAACCCATGACCTTCCCGAGGTCGCCCGGCCCGGCGGCCTCGGCCGCGGCAACGGCCTCGTCGATGATGGCGTCGAGCTCGGCCTCCCCGAGGTCGGCCGGCAGGTAGGCCGCCAGCACCTCGAGCTCCTGGCGCTCGACCGCGGCACGGTCCTCGCGGCCGGCCCCCTCGTACGCCTCGATGGCCTCCCGCCGGCGCTTCGCCTCGCGCCGGGCGACCTCGACCACCTCGTCGTCCGAGAGCTCGTGGCGCACCTCGACCTCGCGGTTCTTCACCGCGGCCGCCAGCAGCCGGAGCGCGCCGAGCCGCACCCGCTCCCCGGCCTTCAGGGCGGCGCGCATCTCCCCGGCCAGCCGGTCCTTCAGCGTCTCCGCCATTAGAATCTGCTCCTCGTGCGCCTCGAACGCTTCCCCGCGGGGCTTCGCCCCGCTCCCTTCGCAAGCCTATCGAACCCCCGGATGGCTGCATCGGCCGTCCTTGGGGCCGGCGCCCTCTGCGTCGCCTACGGGGTGTGCGTGGAGCGGCGCTGGTACCGGCTGCAGCGCCACCGGCTGCCGGTGCTGCCGGCCGGGGCCGCGCCGCTCACGGTGCTGCACCTGTCCGACCTGCACATGCTGCACCGCGACGCCGGCAAGGCGGCGTTCCTTGCCGGGCTCCCGCGGCCCGACGTCCTGGTGGTGACCGGGGACTTCCTGGGCGAGCCCGAGGCCGTCGAAACCGTCGCCCGGGCGCTGCGTCCGCTGCGGGGGCGCCTCGCGTCGTGGGCGGTGCTCGGCTCGAACGACTACTACGCCCCGCGCCCACTGAACTACCTCTGGTACTTCCGCAGGGGCCGACCTCGGCGCCGCGCGGTGCGAAGCCGCACCGGCGACCTGCTCGCGACGCTCGAGGCCGACGGCTGGGAGCACCTCCGGAACCGCCGGACGACGCTCGAGGCCGGCGGTGCCCGCCTCGAGGTGCTGGGGCTGGACGACCCGCACATCCAGCGGCACGACCTTCGCGCCGCGTTGCGCGAGGACCCTTCGGCCGTCGGGGTCGCCATCGTGCACTCGCCGGACCCGGCGCCGGAGCTCGCCGCCCTCGGCTACCGGCTCATCCTCACCGGGCACACCCACGGCGGGCAGGTGCGCATGCCGTTCGTCGGGGCGCTGGTGACCAACGGCCAGATGCCGACCCGCCTGGCCATGGGCCTCGTGCGCGTGGGGCCGGCGCTGATGCACGTGTCGCCGGGCCTTGGAACCAGCAAGTACGCGCCGTTCCGGTTCCTCTGCCGCCCGGAGGCGACGCTGCTCGAGCTCGTGCCGGAGGACGGGGAACCCGTCGAGGCCGCCGTTCAGGCCCCCGAGGCCCCCGAGGCCCCCGACGCCGCCGCGCGCTCGAACACCCGCTCGTAGCCGAGCACCATCGCGTCCCGGCTGAAGTGCTCCTCGACCCGCCGCCGGCACGCGGCGGCGTCGATGTCGTCGAGGCGGGGGATGACGGCCGCGACCTGCTCCGCGTAGTCATCGACCGGGACCACGAACCCCGTCTCGCCGTCGACGACCACCTCCGGCACCGACCCGAACGGGGTCGCGATCACGGGGGTCCCGCACGCCATCGCCTCGGTCATCACCAGGCCGAACGGCTCGTCCCAGCTGATCGGGAACAGCACGGCGCGGGCGCGGGAGAGCAGGTCGAGCTTGTCCTCGACCCGGATCTCGCCGAGCACGGTGGCGTCGGCCGGCATCTCGGGCAGGACCGACTTGTGCCAGTGCTCCTCCTCGGTCGGGTGCGCGACCTTCGCCGCGATCACCAGCCGGAGGCCCGCCGCCTTCGCCGCGCGAACCGCCCGGAGGGCGCCCTTGTCGGGATCGGCGCGCCCGAGGAACAGCAGGAAGTCCTCCTTCTCGGAGGCCGGGCGGAACGGACAGGAGCCGACGTCGACGCCGTTGTAGACGACCCCCCCGTAGTTCAGCTCGGGCATGTGTGCGCGCTGGGCCTCGCTGATCGCGACGAACCACGCGCGGTCCCCGACCCGCGAGTACAGCTCGCGCATCGCCGGCGTGAACGAGCCGTGCAGCGTGTGGACGACCGGGACCCCGATCGAGGCACCGGCCGCGAGCGCCGACCACGGCGAGTGGACATGGAAGACGTCGAAGGCGCCGAGATCGCGGTAGACGGCCAGCGTGTGCACGGTGTCGTGCCAGATGTCGTTGATGAGCCGCGGGCCGGGCGCCTCGGCGAACGCGTACTCGAGCTTCGCCTTGGTCACCGAGTCGCCGGTCGCGAACAGGGTCACGTCGTGTCCCCGCTCCGCCAGCCCATCGGCGAGGAGCGACACCACCCACTCGATGCCACCGTAGCCCTTGGGCGGGACGGCGAGCCAGGGCGGCGCGACCTCGGCGATCCGCATCGTCCCGGCATCGTACCAATCCCCCCGCGCGGCCGGGCCGACGCCGTGGCGGTGGGTCGCGCGGGGCCGGGGCGCGGCCGGGCGGCGTTCCCGTACACTGTTGGCGCGGCCGGCACGCCGGCTCGTCGGGACGTGGCGCAGCTTGGTAGCGCGCAGCGTTCGGGTCGCTGAGGTCGCGGGTTCAAATCCCGCCGTCCCGACCACCCGGCCCGGGGCATGTGCCACCGGGCCCCTGACCCTGGAATAATCGGGAACTCGTATGCAGAAGATCGGCCCCTCCCATCGGATCTGCCGGCGCGTCGGCGCGGCCGTCTGCGGCCGCCCGAACTGCCCGGTCAACAAGCGCCCGTACCCGCCCGGCCAGCACGGCCAGGGCCGCCGGCGCCTGTCCGAGTACCACCTCCGCCTGCTCGAGAAGCAGAAGCTGCGCGCGATGTACGGCGTGCAGGAGCGGCAGTTCCGCCGCTACTTCGACCAGGCCAGCCACCAGAAGGGCGTCACCGGCCAGGAGCTGCTGCGCCTGCTCGAGACGCGACTCGACGCGATCGTGCTGCGCCTCGGCTACGCGCAGACCATGCGCCAGGCGCGCCAGCTCGTCTCCCACGGCCACATCCTGGTCGACGGGCGCCGGATCGACGTCCCGAGCGCGGCCGTGCGTCCGGGTCAGGCCGTCGAGCCCTCCGCAAAGGCGAAGAACTTCCTCGCCGTCCGCGAGGCCCTGGAGGTGACGCCCGAGCCGCCGGTCTACCTCGAACGCGACAAGGCCGCCGTCTCCGGCCGGCTGGTGCGCCAGCCCGAGCGCGACGAGATCCCGCTGCCGATCCCGGTCGACGAGCGGCTGATCGTCGAGCTCATGTCCTAGGCCGACCGGCCCCGCCGGCGCCGCCTCGGGTACGATGATGGGCGCCCGGGCAACACCGACTCCTGTCGGTGTTCGACCGCGCCCGGAGCCCGAGGCCGGATGAAGATCGCGCCCAGCGAAGAGAGCGTGGACGCCGAGCAGCCGGGCGCGCGCGCCGCGCGCGCGCCGCGCCTGAAGCTCTGGCTCGGACTGTTCGCGGCCGTGTGGGTCGCCCTCGGGACCTGGTTCCTGGTCGGACCGCTGTTCGGCCCCACGGCGTGGCGCGGGTACTACCGGCCCGTGCTCGGGGTATTCACCTACGGCTACGACCGCCCGATCCTGCTCTCGCTGGTCTTCTACGGCTTGGCGCTCGCCGCGTGGTGGCGGGGGGCGCGGGTCCCGCTGCGGTTGCTGGTTGCCGGCGCCGTGGGCCTGCATCTGCTGCTGCTGTTCGCGCCCCCGCAGCAGTCCCAGGACCTGTGGCAGTACCTCTTCTACGGCCGCATGCAGGCGGTGCACCACGCGAACCCGTACCTGGTGCAGCCTGCGGTGTTCTGGCGGGACCCCTGGTACAACTGGTCGATCCGGTGGCCGACCCAGACCACCGTCTACGGGCCCGCGTGGACCCTTCTCACGGCCGGCGTGGTGGCCCTCGCCCACGCGCGGAGCATCATCTCCGCGTTCCTCCTGTACAAGCTCGTCATCCTCGCGATGGACCTCGCAATCCTGCGGATGCTCGTCGTGCTCGCCCGGGAGCGGGAGGCCGGCGAGTCGGGGCGGCCCGGGGACGAGGGGGCGGCGGGCTGGGCGGTCCTCCTGTTCGCCTGGAACCCACTCGTGCTGCTCACGATCCCGCTCGGCGGCCTCGTGGACACGGCGGTCGTCGCCGGCCTGGTCGGCGCCGTGCTTGCCCGGCGCCGGGGGCGGCTCACGCTGACGACCGTGCTCCTCGTGCTCGCGACCCTGGTGAAGCTGTACGCGGGCATCGCGCTGGCGCTGCACCTGCTGCTCCTGCTCCGACGGCGCGGGCTGCGCCGCGCGGTCACCGAGGCCGGCCTGGCGGGCGCCGTCACCGTCGCCCTGTCGGCCGTGTACTGGGACGGCCCGCAGACGTTTCGCGGGGTGGTGCGGGTCGCCGGCATGACGAACAAGTCCCTGCTCGGCACCATCCAGAACCTGCTGGAGCCGGCTCTGCGTGCCGTCGGCGTCACGGCCCCCGAGGGGCCGGTCACGTGGGCGCTGCGGGTCCTCGCGATCGCCGTCGTCGGCGCGGCCATCGTCGTCGCCGCGTGGCGCGTGCGCGACGACGAGGGGCTCTGGCACGGCTCGGCGCTCGTGCTCGCCGCCTTCGCGATCTCGACTCCCTGGTTCCTGTACTGGTACCTGCTGGCGCCGCTCGCACTCGTCGCCGCGACGCGCCGGACGCGGCTCACGGCCCCGATGCTCACGTTCTCGGGAACCGCCCTGTTCTCCCTGGCCTTCCCCCCGTGGCTCCTCGCCCAGGCCCTGCAGGCGATCGTCCGGTACGCACCACCCGTCCTCGGCTTCGTCCGGCGCTGGGGTGCCCCCGCCGGTCCAGCCGAGACTGCGCTGCGCCTCCGCCCGGACGCGGCCCTTCCGGCCGATCCGGACGGGGGCGCCGTGAACGCCGACGCGGAGGAGGAGCCCGAGGCCGTCGCCACGTAGACTTCGGCCGTGGACCTCGGCGAGTTCCAGCGGGTCATCCGGGACACCTACCTCGAGCGCGACGCCGCGCGCGGGGTCGACGGGACCTTCCGCTGGATGGTCGAGGAGGTCGGCGAGATGGCCAGGGCCCTGCGCCACGACGACCACGCGGCGCGCCTGCACGAGTTCGGCGACGCCCTCGCGTGGCTGGCGTCCGTCGCCAACCTCGCCGGCGTCGACCTCGTCGAGGCCGCGGCCCGCTACGCGGAGGGCTGCCCCCGCTGCAACGCGCGCCCCTGTGCCTGCCCGCCGCGATGAGCAGCGCGGCGGGACGTCTTCTCGCCTCGCTAGCGCTACTTTCCCCCCTAGCGTGATCTTGACCGGTGTTTGCCCAGGTCAGGGGCCATTTCGGGGGCGGCTGGGTGTAGTACCTAAGCCGGTCATCGGGTGGGGGCAAACCGCTCGAGGCCGAACAGGTCGAAGAGCATGTCCTGGACCGGGCTGCGCTCGGTGAGCATGCGCCGGGCGCGGGGACGTCCGCCGGTGGACGGGTAGAGCAGCACGGTTTCTTGGATGCCGGCGAGGTGGTGCAGGAGTTCTCGCACGCTCATGGGAAGGCCGGCGCGAGCGGTTTCCCGCCGCATCAGGTGGGCGAGGGCGAGCGCGGTGACGCAGTAGGAGACGTGCACCCGGATGTGGGCGTCGGTCCAGTGCCACATCGGGGAGAAGGAGACCACCTTGGGGTCTTTGAGCTGGCGGAAGCCGCCCTCGGCGTCGGACTGGCAGCGGTAGCCGGCGACCAGTTCGGCCGCGGGCCAGTTGTCGCGGTCGGTGACCAGCAGCCGTTTGCCGAACAGCTCACTCTCCAGCTCGGCGCGGGCGGACTCGTCGACGGTGTAGGCCAGCCGCAGCTCGGCAGGCTTCTCCCCGGTGAGCGTGACCGAGAGCACCCGGTCCAGCCAGCGGGGCTTGGTGATCCTCGCGATGGCGGCCTCGACGCCGGCCCGGCTCCGGCGGGTCTTGCCGCGGGCGAGGGTGTCGGCGAGCTCGGCCAGCCTGCGGGTGGCCGTGGCCAGGGTCTGGTCGAAGCCGCGGGCTTGTTTGGCGTGCAGGGTCGGGGAGTGGGTGAGCAGCACCCGACGGGAGGCACCGAGCGCCTCGACCCGGGCCTCGAACCCGCTCAGCCCGGGGTAGCGCTCGGCGTCGATGACGCGGCGGCGGCGGGCCGGGACGGCGAGCAGGTCGGGATAGTCGCTTGGGGGCAGCGAGCCGACGAAGCGCAGCCCGACGTCGGCGAGGTGGGTGAAGTTGTCCGCCGAGTTCTGCCCGGCGTCGAAGACCACGGTGAGCTCCTCGTCGGCGGCGGCGATCGACCGGTAGCGGGCGACCAGCTCGTCGAGCACCTCGGCGAACACGGCGACGTCGGGCCGGTTGCCGGCGTAGGCGTGCCCGACCAGCGGCACCCCGCCGTCGCGGGTGACCACCGCACCGAGGCCGACCAGGCGCAGATCGGTGCGTTTCTGCTTGGCGTGCCCGCGCCGGGCGATCGGCGCCCGCTCGTTCGCCGAGTCGATGAACGTGGCGAAGTTCGTCATGTCCAACGCCATCGACGCCAACCCGAGGTCGAACTCACCCACCATCGCCACCGCCAGCCCTCGTTCGATGCCGGTCAGCGCCGCGGCGTCCACCTGATGCATCGCGTCCCAGAACCGGCGATGGTTCAGCGCCACGGCCGGCACTTTGACCAGCCGGTCCCCGGCCGTTCTCGCCCACCAGTCGGCGAAGCCCAGCTTCGAGCGCGGGTCGACCACCCGGTTCGCGGCGGCCAACGCCAGGTACGTGCCCACGCTCGCCGCCGCGTCCGCGCGCCGCCGACCGACCACCGCGTCCACGATCGCGGCGTAGCCCAGCCGCTCGAGCATCCCCCAGACCGCGGCCAGGTCCCCGAAGGCCAGGTGCCGGCTGCGCACCGGCTCCCCGGGACCCGCCTCGGACAGGCGGGCCGCCACCTCCTCGGCCGAGCCCAGGTAGCGCTGCGAGACGATCCGCGGTTTGCCGCCGACCCGGGCGGACTGCACCAGGTAGTAGTAGGTGCGTCCGCCTTGCCGCTTGGCCACCAAGCTCGCCATGCTTCTAGGTAATACACCAACGGCCATCCGCTGTCGATCACCGACAGGCACATTCGCCCAGCTAGACCGGTCAAACCGGCTGACGGGAGCTCAGCTCTCAGCCAGCGTGATCATGAAAGGGGGGAAACTACCGCTAGGCTTCGACCCATGAACGTCTACGTCTCGATCGACATGGAGGGCGTCGCAGGCTTGGCGCACCTGCAACAGGTCACGCGGGGCTCGATCGACTACCCGATGGCCCGCGAGCTGATGACCGGCGAGGCGAACGCCGCGATCGTCGGCGCGTTCGACGCCGGCGCGACCTCGGTGCTGGTGAACGACTCGCACGGGACGATGTTCAACCTGCTGCCGGAGCGGCTCGACTCCCGGGCCGAGCTGGTCGTCGGCTCGCCGAAGGCCTGGTCGATGATGCAGGGGTTGGGCGCGGGGTTCGACGTGTGCCTGTTCGTCGCCTACCACGCGCGCGCCGGCACCGAGGCCGCCGTGCTCGACCACACCTACTCGGGCCGGCTGCTGCTGGACGTCCGGGTGAACGGCGAGCCCTGGACCGAGGCCGACCTGAACGCGGCGCTCGCCGGCACGTTCGGGGTCCCGGTCGGCCTTGTGACCGGCGACGACAAGTGCTGCGCGCGGGCCGCCCGCATCCCCGGCGTTCGGACGGTGGCGGTCAAGCAGGGCTACGGGCGGAACGCCGCCCGGAGCCTGCACCCGTCGGTCGCGCGCGGGCGCATCCGGGAGGCGGCCGAGGCGGCGGTCCGGGCGGCCGACGCCGGCGCGCTCGGCCCGTGGCTCCCCCCGGGACCCTACGCGCTGGAGGCCGATGTCTCGACGACCGGCGCCGCCGACCTGTGCGCGCTGGCGCCGGGCGTCACGCGCACCGGCCCGCGGACCCTCCGGTTCGACACTGCGGACTTCCCCGAGCTCTACCGCTGCCTGCTGGCGTTCACCTACCTCGGCGCCAGCGAGGCCCCGCGCTACCCGGAGTGACCTCGACGCCGCCCGCCGGAGCCGCTCCGCGCTGTCCGGAGTGACCGGGCCATGGGCGCCGCACGGCGGATTGGGTCCCGCGGCCGGCAACAGTTAACCGGGGGACCGCCGGGGGTTTACCTTCCCCTACCCTCTCGCCCCTAGCCTCGCACCCACGGCGAGCGTCGCCGGAGTTCGAGATGGAGGGGGAACCGTCGATGGCGATCCGCGACGCGCGGGTGAAGTGGACCTATGTCACGAGGACGATTCCCGAACGGGGCCGCGCCTCGATCGGGCCGCACGCGGGCAGGCCGCGCGCCGGCGACCTGGTCGTCGCGCGGGTCGGCCGCATCGGCGAGCACGGCGCCGCCGAGGACCCCTACGGCCGGCGGATGCGCCTGTACCAGGGCGATCTGCTCGTCGGCGCCTACGGGAACCGCTACGCGACCGACTTCTACGAGGGGTACGTTCCCGAGGGACCCGACACCCACCTGCTGACCGCCGGAGGGCTGATCGGCACCGTGGCGGCCGCCCACGACGCGCACGAGCGGCCGACCGAGCTCGAGGTGATCGGGCGCCTGGTCGACGGCGCGGACCGGCCGCTGTCCCTGGAGGACTTCGGGCGGGCGTTCCCGACCGCCGCGGGACTGCCGCACGCACACGTGGTCGCCGTGCTCGGGACCTCGATGAACGCCGGCAAGACGACGACGGCCGCGGCGATCGTGCGGGCGTTCACCCGCGCCGGCTTCCCCGTCGGCGCAGGGAAGGTGACCGGCTCGGGCAGCGGGAAGGACCGCTGGTCCTACGCCGACGCCGGGGCTCACGCGCTGGCGGACTTCCTCGACTTCGGGATGGCCTCGACGTTCGGCTATCCGCTGGACCGGCTCGGGACCACGATGCTCGCCATCCGCGACGCGCTGATCCTGGACGGCTCGGAGGTCGTCGTCCTGGAGATCGCCGACGGCCTGCTGCAGTCCGAGACGGCCTGGCTGCTCGAGCGACTGCCGGGGTTCGTCGACGCCGTGGTGTTCGCGGCGACCGATGCGCTGTCGGCGCGCTCGGGCGTCGAGATCCTCCGCGCGGCCGGCGCGCCGGTCCGTGCGGTCAGCGGCCTCCTCACCCGGAGCCCGCTCGCGGTGCGTGAGGCGGAGGCGGCGACCGGCCTCCCCGTCGTCAAGCCGTCGGTCCTCGCCGACGGCGCGGCCGTCGACCTGCTGGCGCCCGAGCCGGCCCTCGCATGAGGGTCGCCGCCACCGTCTGGATCCCGGACCGGTCGCCCGGTCCGGGACGGCTCGCCGACGTCGAGCTCGAGGTCCTCGCCGTCGGCGACGCCCGGCTCGAGCTGCCCGCGCTGGTCGTCGAGGACGTCCGGGGCGGCCTCGGCCTCGACCGGCGGGACGACCTGCGCGCCGACCCGTCGGGCGGCGGCGGGCCGTTCGAGGCACCGGCGGCCCGGCGCGAGGCGCGCGCGTTCGGGATCGCGAACGCCGCCTTCCACCTGCGGCGCGCGGTGGCCAGGTTCGAGCACCTGCTCGGCCGACCGCTCCCGCCGCTCGTGTGTCGCATCGGGATGCACGGCGAACGCCGGCCGCCGTGGGGCGGCGGCCACTACCGGCTGCCGGCCCCCTCCTACCGCACGCTGCCGGAGGACTCGCCGCCCTCGCCGGACGGCGAGATCCACATCGGGCCCGGCGCGCGGTACGGCCGGGCCGGCGGGCGCCGGTACTTCCTGGCGCCGTCGCACAACGCGGCGATCCTCGTCCACGAGGCCGGCCACCACCTGACCCGGCACACGGCCGACTTCCGGATGAACCGCAGCCGGCCACGCGCCGCGCAGGCGAACCGAAAGGTCCCGCTCGACGAGGGAACGGCCGACTTCGTCGCGGCCATCGTCCTCGGCACGCCCGACATCTACGGCTGGCACCGGGGGGCGACCCCCGACGGGGCGCCCGACCGCCGGCGGCTCGACCTGCCACGGACGATGGCCGAGTGGCGGGGCGGCCGTGTGGCCGACCCCCATGTGGACGGCGGCATCTGGGCCTCGGCGCTCTGGGCGGCGCGCGAGGCGACCCTCGCCGCGGGGGCGCCAGCCGAGGCATTCGACCGCCTGGTGGTCGCGGGCCTCGACCGGCTCGGCACGGTCGAGGCCGGACCACCGGACGAGGCCCGCCTCTCCCGGCGGCGGCACCTCGGGCGATTCCTCGAGGCCATCCTCGCGGCCGACCGCGACGGGGGGACCGGGCTCGGCCCGCTGATCGAGGACGTGCTGGCCGAACGAGGGATCCGCCGGGGACTCGACAACGACACGATGCGCGACGTCTTCCTGGACGGCGAGGTGGCCGTCGGCGAGGCCGCCCAGTGAGCGTGAGCGCCGGCGGCCGCACCGGCAGCCTCGCGGCGTTCCGCGGCTACGCCCGCCCCCACCTCCGGGCGCTGCTCGGGGGCGTCGCGCTGCGCGTCGGGGAGCTCGCCGCCGACCTCGCGCAGCCCTGGCCCCTGGCCGTCGTGGTCGACTCGGTGCTCGGCGGCCGTCCGGTGCACGGGGTGCTCGCCCCGGCGCTCGGCCGCTTCGCGACCGGCCCCGTCCACCTGCTGACCGCCGCCGTGGTCCTCGGCCTCGGCCTGACGCTCGCGAGCGCGGCGTTCGACTACCTGGGCGACCGCGTCATGAACGGGGCGGGCGAGCGCATCACCGCCGCCATCCGCAGCAACCTGTTCGCGCACCTGCACCGCCTCCCGCTCGCCTTCCATGACGGGCAGTCGGTCGGCGAGCTCGCGAACCGGGTCTCGGCGGACACGGACAACATCGACGACGCGCTGGTCGACGTGTTCTCCACGGTGGTCCCGGGGATCCTGTCGATCGCCGGACTCCTCGCGATGATGCTCGTGGTCGACTGGCGGCTCGGGCTGATCGGCATCGTCTCCGCGCCGGTCCTCGCCGTGACGATCGGCCGCTACACGCGGCTCACGCGCCAGGCGGCCCGGACGCGGCGCGCCCGCGAGGGCCGGCTGTCCGGGTTCGTGGCCGAGACCCTCACGGGCGTCCGGGCGGTGCAGGCGCTCGGACGCCACGACGTCCACGATCGGCGGTTCGCCGCGGTGAACGGCGACACGCTGGAGGCCGGCCTCCGGGCCGTCGACGTCCGCGCGCGGTTCACGCCCCTCGTCGAGGTGGGGGCTGCGATCGGCTCGGCGGCCCTCGTGTGGGTCGGCGCCTACGGCGTGCTGCACCACTCGTGGACGCTCGGGCTGCTCCTGGTCGAGCTGTCGTACTCGGCGAGCATGCTGAAGCCGATCCGGTCCCTCTCGCGCCTGTCGCTGACGCTCAGCACCGGTGCGGCCTCGGCCGAGCGCGTGCGGGCGATCCTGGACGAGGAGCCACTCGGGCCGGCGGGCCCCGCGGACCACGCCGCCGCGGGGGGCGACGCGCCGGCCGGGGGCGCGGGCGCGACCCCCGAGCGCGCCGAGCGCGCCGCCGGGGCCATCGAGCTCCGCGACGTCGCCTTCGGCTACGGGCGCGAGACCGTGCTGCGGGATGCCACGCTCGCGATCCGGCCCGGCGAGCGGATCGCCCTGCTCGGCGGCAACGGCGCCGGCAAGTCCACCGTCCTTGCGCTGCTGGCGCGCCTCTACGACCCCGAGGCCGGCGAGCTGCTCCTCGACGGACGGCCGTACCGTGAGGCGCCACTCGGCTGGCTGCGCGACCAGATCGGCGTCGTCCTGCAGGACACGTTCCTGTTCTCGGGGACCCTCTGGGAGAACGTCGCCTACGGGCGGCCTTCGGCGTCGCGGGAGGAGATCCGGGCGGCGTCGGAGCGGGCGATGGTCGCGGAGTTCGCGCGGGCGCTCCCCGACGGGTTCCAGACGCGGCTCGGCGACCGCGGGATCGGGCTGTCCGGCGGGCAGCGTCAGCGGGTGGCGATCGCCCGGGCGCTGCTGCGCGATGCCCCGGTCGTGCTGCTCGACGAGCCCACATCCGCCCTCGACCTCGAGGCCGAGCGCGTGGTGGTCGAGGCCCTCGCATCGCTGATGGACGGGCGAACGGTCGTCATGGCCACCCACCGCCCGGCCCTTCTCGCGCTGGCCGAGCGCGTGCTCGAGGTTGGCGGCGGGTGCCTCGCCCCCTCCTCGATCGAGCGCGCGGCCGCGCTGGAGGCTTCGGGCGCCGGCCCGGTGGCGCTCGAGGCCGCCCGCGCCCGCCGAACCGAGCGCGCCGCCGGGTAGGGGCCCCCGTTCCGAGCGGGACCGGAGCCGGTCAGCCGGCGAGCAGCTCGGCGATCTGGACGGCGTTCAGCGCGGCGCCCTTGCGCAGGTTGTCGCCTGCCGAGAACAGCATCAGGGCGCGCTCGTCGTCGTGGGCGCGGCGGATGCGCCCGACCAGCACGTCGTCGCGGCCGGCCGCCTCGATGGGGGTCGGGTACGCGCCGGCCTCCGGATCGTCGAGGACCCGCACGCCCGGCGCCGCGGCCAGCACCTCGCGCGCGGCTCCCGGCGAGGTCGGCCGATCGAACCTGGCATAGGCGGAGATCCCGTGGCCGACGGGCACCGGAACCCGCACCGCGGTCGCGGCGACCACCAGATCGGGCGCGCCGAGGATCTTGCGCGCCTCGTTCCCCATCTTCAGCTCCTCGGTGGTGAACCCGGAGCCCTCGGGGTCGGGGCGCTCGCAGATCGGCACCACGTTGTAGGCGATGGTCTTCGGGAACACCGACCCGGACGGGAGCCCGCCGGCATCGACGGGACCATCGAGCCCGAGCGCCTCCTCCTGCCCGTGGAGCTTCCCGAGCTGCTCGGCCAGCTCGCGGATGCCCTTCTGGCCGGCGCCGGACACCGACTGGTAGGAGGAGGTGATCAGGAACCGCAGCCCGAACTCGCGGTGGAGCGGCCCGAGCGCCATCAGCGCCACGATCGCCGTGCAGTTCGGGTTCGCGATCAGGTTGCGGTGGCCGAGCAGCGCGTCCGGGTTCAGCTCGGGGATCACGAGGGGAACGTCTGGGTCCATCCGGAACGCCGACGAGTTGTCGATGCACACGGTCCCCGCAGCCGCCGCCTCCGGCAGCAGCGCCCGCGACACGGAGCCGCCCGCCGAGGTCAGCGCGACGTCGACGCCCTCGTGCCAGCGGCCCCCGGCCGCGTGCACGGTCAGGCTCTCCCCGCGGAACGGGATCCGCGTTCCCTCCGAGCGCGGTGAGGCGAACAGGCGCAGCTCGTCCAGCGGGAACTCCCGCTCCTCCAAGATCGAGACCATCCGGCGCCCGACGGCGCCGGTCGCCCCCACGACGGCGACGCGCACGACCGGCCCTACCCCTCGGCCCGGGGCGCCGCGGCCGGCTCCTGCCCCAGCTCGAACTTCGCATGGACCGCGCGCACGGCGCGGTCGGCGTCGGCCGCCCGGACCACGCACGAGATGCGGATCGTCGAGGTCGAGATCATCTCGATGTTCACGCGCTGCTCGGCGAGGGCCTCGAACATCTCCGCGGCCACGCCGGGGTTCGTCTTCATGCCGGCGCCGACCAGCGAGATCTTCGCGATGCCGTCGTCGACCTGGTGGGTGGCGGCCCCGGTGGCGGCCGCGACACGATCGAGGATCGTGCGCAGCAGCGGGACGTCGGCCTTCGGCGCGGTGAACGAGATGTCGGTGCGACCCTCGTGCGAGACGTTCTGCACGATCATGTCCACGTTCACGCCCTCGTCGGCGATCGCGCGGAACAGCGCCGCCGCCACCCCCGGCCGGTCGGGGACCCCGACGAGCGTGATCTTCGCCTCGTCGCCGTCGACGGCCACCCCCGAGATCAGGGCCTGCTCCACGCGGACACCTCCTCGACCACCCACGTGCCGGGCTCGTCGGAGAACGACGAGCGCACGTGGACCTTCACTCCGTGCCGCCGAGCGTACTCGACGGAGCGGACCTGCAGGACCTTGGCCCCGGAGGCGGCGAGCTCCAGCATCTCCTCGTAGGAGATCGCGTGGATCTTCCGCGCGTCGAGCACGACGCGCGGGTCGGCCGTGTAGACGCCGTCGACATCGGTGTAGATCTCGCAGACGTCGGCACGGACGGCGGCCGCCAGCGCCACCGCGGTCGTGTCGGATCCCCCGCGGCCGAGCGTCGTCACGTCGTAGGCGGTCGACACGCCCTGGAAGCCGGCGACGATGACCACGTCGCCCCGCTCGAGCGCGCCGAGGATCCGGCCCGGGCGGATGTCGATGATCCGCGCCTTGCCGTGAGAGGTGTCGGTGATGATCCCGGCCTGCGATCCCGTGTAGGACGAGGCCGCGAACCCGAGGGCGTTGATCGCGATGCCGAGCAGCGACATCGCGATCCGCTCGCCGGCCGTGAGCAGCATGTCCAGCTCACGAGGGTTCGGCAGCGGCGTGATCTCGTGCGCCATCGCCAGCAGGTCGTCGGTCGTGTCGCCCATCGCCGACACGACCACGACGACCTCGTTCCCGGCACGCTTGGCGGCCACGACGCGCTCGGCCACGGCCCGGATCCGTTCGACGGACCGAACCGAGCTCCCTCCGTACTTCTGGACGACGATCGCCATGACCCCCCGAGGGTACCCGACGGCGGAGGCCGGCGAAGGCGACTACGCGCGCCGGTGCGAGGGGCCGCTCGCGTCGAACAGCAGCCGGCGGAACAGCGCCCATCCTGCCGGCTCGCCGGCGGCGATCAGGGCCCGGACCCCGACCGCGCGGCGCGCGAGGATCACCAGGAAGATGGCGGCCCCCATCGCGACGAGCCCTCCCGGCTGGCCGCGGAGGGACGCCACCGCGGGGACGCCCCCCATCCCGATGGTCGACGCGAGCCCGGAGTTCCGGATCGCCATCCCGAGCAGGAACAGGCCACCGGCGATCGTCATCTCCACCGGCAGCAGGGCCAGCAGCACCCCGGCCGCCGCGGCGAGCCCGCGGCCCGAGAACTCGCCGAGGTAGAACGGGAACGCATGGCCGAGGACGACGGCCGTCCCGGCCGCCGCGAGCCACGCGGGATCGAGCCGCCCGACGTGCCGGGCGGCGAGCGCCCAGGCGAAGCCTTTCACCACGTCGCCGGCGGCCGCCGGCGCCGTCCAGCGCGCGCCGAGGTGCTTCATCATCAGGACGTGGGGGTCGGTCTCGCCGGCGGCCCGCCCGGTCCCGGCCGCGACCGCGCTCGCGCCGGCCGCGCGTGCCCGGCGGGCCATGCGGACGGCGAGGTACGT
>JAJYHN010000098.1 GCA_021784765.1 Actinomycetes bacterium | reverse complement strand
CACGGGTCGGATCGCGGGGACGCGCGGCCCGCCGCGCGGCGAGCGCGGCCGGGGACGGCGGACGCGCGCCGAGCGCGCGTCCGCCCCTCGCCCCCCTACTGCGCGACGACCTCCACGGTCACGGTCGCGTCGACCTCGGGGTGCACGTGGACGCTCACCTGGTGCGCGCCCGTGCTGCGGATCGGATCCGCCAGCCGGACCCGCTTGCGGTCGACCGCGACCCCGGTGGCCTTCGTGAGCTCCTTCGCGATCTCGGCGGCGGTGATCGAGCCGAACAGGCGCCCGTCGTCCCCCGCCCGCGCCGCGATGCGAAGCGGCGACGCCGAGAGCCTCCCGGCGGTCTCCTGCGCCTCGGCCACGGCGCGCTGTACCCGATCCCGGTGCGCGACGCGCAGCCGCTCGGCGTGCCGGACCGCCCCCTTCGATGCCGGGACGGCCAACCCCTTCGGGATCAGGAAGTTGCGGGCGTACCCGTCGGCGACCGTCACGACCTCGCCGGGGGTCCCCAGGCTCTCGACCTCTCGCTGCAGGATGATCTTCATCGGGTGCTGTAGGGGAGCAGGGCCATCTCGCGCGCGTTCTTGATGGCCGTGGACACGTCGCGCTGGTGCTGCGTGCAGTTGCCCGTCACGCGGCGCGCGCGGATCTTGCCCCGGTCCGAGACGAACTTCCGGAGCGCCGTGACGTCCTTGTAGTCGACGTACTCGATCTTGTCCTTGCAGAAGACGCAGAACTTCTTCTTCTGCTTCTTCCAGGGCTTCTCGTCCTTCTCCCTGCGCCTCTTGGTGGTGCTGCGTGGCCTAGGCATCCAGCGGTGTCTCCTCCTGCGGGCCGCCGGCGCCGACCGAGACGTTGTCGCCCCAGTCCGACGCGCCCGCGCCGCGTCCCTGTCGTTCGACCTTCGCGGTGGCCCAGCGGAGGCTCGGGCACACCTCGTCGGCCTCGATCTCGACCTTCGAGCGCCGCTCGCCCTCGGGCGTCTCCCAGCTGTTCGTCCGGAGGCGTCCGACGACCACGACGCGGTTCCCCTGTCCGAGGGACTCGGCGACGTTCTCGGCGAGCGTCCGCCACGCGACCACGTCGAAGAACGAGGTGTCCGCGTCCTTCCACTGCCCCATCTCGTCGCGGACGCGCCGGCTCACGGCCACGCCGAACTTCACCATCGCCGCGCCGTTCGGCGTGTACCTGAGCTCGGGGTCCCGGGTCAGGTTGCCGACGATCGTCACCTGGTTCTCGCTCGCCATCCCGCTCACCACCCTCGCGTTCTCGCCGCTCCCCCGGCCGATGGCATGGCCGGCGGAGGGGGAAGGCTCCGGCGCCCCGCCCGCTGCGGGACGCCCGTTCGCGCGCTACGCCGCCTTCACCACCGTCTTGAACCGGACCACCTCGTCGGCGAGCTGGAGCACGCGCTCGAGCTCCGTCAGGGTCTCCGGCGCCGCGGTGAAGTCGACCACGACGTAGACGCCCTCGGTCTTGCGGTCGATCTCGTAGGCGAACCGCCGCTTGCCCCACGTGTCGACGTTCGTCACCTCGCCGCCGGTCGGCCCGACCACCTTGGTGATCCGGTCGACGGCGCCCGAGACAACCGATTCGTCGGCCTCGACGGGCAGGATGAGCATGATCTCGTATTTCCGCACGTCCACCTCCTCTGGACTGAACGGCCCCACGGGGGAGCAGGAGTGGAGCGTCAATCCTACCAGCCGGTTCGGATCCTATCCCTCGGGTACGACAACCGCCCCACCCGCCCCCTCGGGATCCGGCCCTCCCCCGCCCCTCCGGGATCCGGGCCCCGGCCAGCGTACACTGGCGCTGCCCGAGGCCGTGCACTCGACGAGGAGGCGCGAGCGATGCAGGCAGGAAGGATCACCGTCCGCGACGTGCGGGCGTTCAAGGAGCGCGGCGAGCGGTTCGCCATGCTCACGTGCTACGACCACCCCACCGCGAGGATCCTCGACGACGCCGGGATCCCCCTGCTGCTCGTCGGGGACTCGGTCGGCAACAACGTGCTCGGCTACGAGACCACGCTGCCGGTCACGATGGAGGAGATGCTCCACCACACGAGGGCCGTGGTCCGCGGCGCCGCGCGCGCCCTCGTGGTCGGCGACATGCCGTTCATGAGCTACCAGAGCTCGCTGGAGGAGGGCATCCGCAACGCGGGGCGCTTCCTGAAGGAAGCCGGCGCGCACGCCGTGAAGCTCGAGGGTCCCCACCCGGAACTCGCCGCCAAGCTCGTGGAGCAGGGGATCCCGATCATGGGGCACCTTGGCCTGACCCCGCAGTCGGTGAACGCGACCGGCTACCAGGTGCAGGGGCGAACCGAGGAGGCTGCGCGGCGGCTCCTTGACTCGGCCCATGCCATGGAGAAGGCCGGCTGCTTCTCGATCGTGCTCGAGGCCGTCCCCGCCGACCTCGCCCGCCAGATCACCGAGTCGGTCGCGTGCCCGACGATCGGCATCGGCGCCGGCCCCCACTGCGACGGCCAGGTGCTGGTGGTGAACGACGTCCTCGGCCTCACCGAGCGCCCACCGAAGTTCGCCAAGGCCTATGCCAACCTGCGGGAGGAGATCGCGCGCGCCGCGGCCGCGTTCCGCGAGGAGGTCGCCGCCGGGACCTTCCCCGACGAGGAGCACTCGTACCACTGAGGGCGACCGGCCGACCGCGCCGCCCGAGCCGACCAGAGGAGCGACATCGATGCCCACCGGCCCCGACCACCTGCTGTTCGTCGACGGCGAGTTCGATGAGGCTGCCGACGGAGCCACGTTCGAGACCCGCAACCCCTCCGACGGGTCGGTGATCGGCGCGGTCGCACAGGCCGGCCCGGCCGACGCCGAGCGGGCCGTGGCCGCCGCGCGTCGCGCCTTCGACGAGGGGCCATGGCCGTCGATGGCGCCCGGGGAGCGCGTGCGGATCCTCATGCGGATGGCCGAGATCCTGGACGAGCGCACCGGCGACCTCTCGACGCTCGAGGCGCGCGACGCCGGCCACACCGTCCGGTTCGCCAACCTGTTCACGATCCCGATCGGGCTGCTGTACTGGCGCTACACGGTCGAGCTGGCGGGCAAGCTCGACCTCACCGAGCCGGTCCCCCAGCTCGGGTTCCCGGCGCCGGCCTGGAGCTTCGTGCAGCGCGAGCCCTACGGGGTCTGCGCCGGGATCGTCCCCTGGAACTTCCCCTTCATCATGGCCGTCTGGAAGAGCGCCCCGGCCCTCGCGACCGGCAACACGATGGTGCTGAAGCCGGCCGAGTACACGCCGCTGTCCGCCCTGGAGCTCGGGCGCGCGGCGCAGGACGCCGGGCTGCCGCCCGGAGTGCTGAACATCCTGCCCGGGCCGGGCCCCACCGTCGGTGAGGCGCTGGTCGCGGACCCCCGGGTCGACAAGGTCGCGTTCACCGGCTCGACAGCCGTCGGCCGCCGCATCATGCGCGTCGCCTCGGACACCGTGAAGAAGGTGACGCTCGAGCTCGGCGGCAAGAGCGCGAACATCCTGCTGCCCGACGCCGACCTCGACGTCGCCGTCCCCGGCGCCCTCTGGGCCACCTACCTGCATCAGGGCCAGATCTGCCACTCGGGGACCCGGTGCCTGGTCCCGCGCGGCAGCTACGACGAGGTCGTCGGGCGCATGGTCGAGCTGGCCGAGGGGCTCCGGGTCGGTCCGGCCGAGGACTTCGAGTCGGACCTCGGGCCGCTTGCCGACGCGAAGCAGCTCGCGACCGTCCAGCGCTACATCGAGGTCGGGCAGGACGAGGGGGCGAAGCTCCTGACGGGAGGCGGGCGGCCGGACGGGTTGCCCGAGGGCGGCTGGTACGTCCAGCCGACGATCTTCGGCGAGGTCGACAACGGCATGCGGATCGCGCAGGAGGAGATCTTCGGGCCGGTGCTCTCGGTGATCCCCTACGACACGGTCGAGGACGCGATCCGCATCGCGAACGACTCCATCTACGGCCTGGCCGGCGGCGTGTGGTCGCGGGACGTGCCGCGCGCCCTCGAGGTGGCCAAGCGCCTGCGAACCGGGACCGTGTGGGTGAACGACTACCACCTGGTCACGCCGGCGGCGCCGTTCGGCGGGTACAAGCAATCGGGCATCGGCCGCGAGCACGGCCTGTGGGGGCTGTCCGAGTACCTCCAGGTGAAGTACGTCCACGTCGACCAGACCCCCACCAAGGACCAGAAGTTCTGGTACCAGATCCTCGGCCTGTAGCCCGGACCGAGCGTCTCCGCGCCCGATAATGCTCGGGTGCCAGCGACCGACCTCCGCCGAAGGCGACCGGCCCACCGCGCCGTCACGTCCGTCTCGCTGGCGGCCGTGCTGCTCGCCACGCTGGTCACGCTCGGCGTCGGCGGCGCGATCAAGGCGCCCTGCGCCTCTGCGGCGTGGGCCGACGGGCGGCAGTACCGGCAGCTCTGCTACTCCGACATCGTGCCGCTGCTCGGCACCGAGGAGCTCACGGGCAACCGCCTCCCGTACCTCGACCCCTGTGCGGGCTCGGCCGTCTGCGACGAGTACCCGGTCGCGACGATGTACTTCATGCGCGTCGCCGCCTGGATCTCGCACGGTTACGTGGGCTTCTTCTGGGCGAACGCGGCGGGGCTCGCCCTGTGCGCGCTGGTCACCGCGTGGGCGCTCTACCGGATGGTCGGGCGGCGGGCGCTGCTGTTCGCCCTGTCGCCGACGCTCGCGCTCTACGGGTTCATGAACTGGGACCTGCTGGCCGTCATGCTCGCGACGCTCGCGACGCTGGCCTTCCTGCGCGCACGTGATCGCTCGAGCGGGATCCTGCTCGGCGTCGGCACGGCCGCGAAGCTGTACCCGGCCCTGTTCGTCCCCCCGTTCGCGCTCGACCGCCTGAAGGGAGGCCGGGTCCGGTCGGCCACGGTGGTCGCCGCCTGGGCGGCCGGGACCTGGCTCGTGCTGAACGGCCCGTTCGCGGTCCTCCGCTTCGGCTCGTGGTCGGAGTTCTTCCGATTCAACGCGACCCGGGGCGTGGACTGGGACAGCCTCTGGTTCGTCGCCTGCTCACACTTCGGCGCGACCGCGAGCTGCACCTGGCCGCCGCAGCGGATCGACCCCCTCGCGCTCGCGATCTTCGCCGGCCTGGCGACGATCGTCTGGCGGGTGCGGGAGGCCCGGGACCCGAGCTTCCCCCGCTGGACGTTCGGCTTCCCTATGCTCGTGCTGTTCCTGCTCGCGAACAAGGTCTACTCCCCCCAGTACAGTCTCTGGCTCCTGCCGTGGATCGCGCTGGTGGAGCCCGGCGTCGGCCTGTTCGCCGCGTTCTCCGCCGCGGAGGTGGCGGTCTTCCTCACGCGGTTCACGTGGTTCGGGACCCTGATGGCCGAGGTCGGCGTCGCCGCCTACCACGGCTACCACGGCGCCACGCTGCGCGAGTTCCAGATCGCCCTGCTCGTGCGGGACGCGGTGCTGGTCGCCTACCTGGTCACCTGGACCCTCCGGCGCGGCTCGCTCGCGCCAAGCCCCGCCGGGGCGCCCGCGGCGGGAGCGTCGGAGGTCGAGCCCGCGGGAACGGCCGCGCTCCCGGGCCCGTGAGCACCTCCGCTGCCGACGGCCCGCGCCACCGGGCGCGCCGGGTGGCGACCAGGGAAGGGCTCCTCTACGTCCTGAAGGTGTTCGTCGCGGTCCGGCTCGGCCTCGCGCTGATCGCCGTCCTCGGCACGGCGCTGCTGCCGCCGCTGCACGCGGTCTCGGTCCCGGGGTGGCCGGCGCCGCCGGCCACCCCGGGCTGGCACAACCTGTTCACGGCCTGGGAGCGGTTCGACGCCCTCTGGTACCTGCGGATCGCCGCCCACGGGTACGCGAACCACGACGGCAGCGCGGCCTTCTTCCCCCTGTACCCGCTGCTCGTCCGGGCCGTCTCGTTCGCGCTCGGCAACCATCCCTACGCCGCCTCGCTCGTCGTGTCGAACCTCGCCTTCCTCGCGGGCCTCGCGGTGCTCTACGCGTTCACCCGAGAGGAGGAGTCCGAGGGGGTGGCCCGTCGCGCAGTGCTGTACGCGGCCGTCTTCCCCACCGCGCTGTTCTTCGTCGCCCCCTACAGCGAGTCGCTGTTCCTGCTGCTCGCGCTGGTCACGCTGTGGGCGGCCCGTCGGGGTCGGTGGGCCGCCGCCGGCCTTGCCGGCGCCCTCGCGGCGCTCACGCGGAACCTCGGCCTGCTGCTCGTGCTCCCGCTCGCCGTGGAGGCCGTGCAGCAGGGGCGGGGGCGGCCGCGCGCGAGCGCGCTCGCATGGTCGGCCGCTCCGGCCGCGGGGACGCTCGCCTACCTCTGGTACTGGCGCGCGATCTCGGGCGACTGGCTCGCTCCACTGCACCAGCAGTCGGGCTGGCAGCGCACCTGGTCGTTCCCACTCGCCACGCTCTGGCACGCCACCCAGGACTTCTGGCGCTACGCCGGCCTATATCCGGGCGGCTACCACCAGCTCGATTGGGTGATCGTGGTGCCGGCGCTCGCGGCCGGCGTCTACGCGGCCGTCCGCTTCCGTCCGCTCTACGGCGTCTACACGTGGGCGAGCTTCCTGGCCCCGCTCTGCCTGGTGTTCGCGCCCCGGCCCCTGATGTCGTTCCCACGGTTCGTGCTGCCGGTCTTCCCCGTCTACTGGGCCTTCGCCCGCTGGACGGAGGGGCGCAGGACGGCCCACGAGCTGCTGGTGGCCTGCTCCGCCGCGCTGCTCGGGGTCCTCACGCTGCTGTTCGTGAACTGGTACTACGTCTTTTGACGGTCTCGTTCGTCGCCCGGCCTCCCGTCCCGGGGGGCGGGCACCTACAATCGGACTACTTCAGGACGGCGCGCGGATCGCCGATGGTTCTGACATGGCAATCAGAGTGATCATCGCCGACGACCATTCCCTCGTCCGCCAGGGACTTCGCCGGTACCTCGAGATGGCGGGAGACATCGAGGTCGTCGGCGAGGCGGCCAACGGCGTCGAGGCGCTTCGGCTCATGGAGAACGGGGCCGGCGAGCCCGACGTGGCGCTGCTCGACATCAGGATGCCGGAGATGGACGGCCTGGAGGCCGCCCGACGGATCCGGATCGAGCACCCGGGCGTCGGGGTCATCATGCTCACGGCCTACGACGACCGGCAGTTCGTCGTCGAGGCGGTGCGGGCCGGGGCCCGCGGGTACGTGCTGAAGGCCCGCGACGCCGAGCACCTGATCCAGACGGTGCGGCTGGTCGCCGGCGGGAACATGGTCATCGACCCGCAGCTCGTGGTGGCCCTGGCCGAGGAGCTCTCCGACGCCAAGGTCCGAGACCGCAAGGCGGAGACGCTCACCGCGCGCGAGGTCGAGGTGCTGCAGCTGCTGGCGTTCGGCCACACGAACAAGGACATCGCCGAGCAGCTGTTCATCTCGCCGGACACGGTCAAGACCCACCTCGAGCACATCTTCGAGAAGCTCGGGACGTCCGATCGGACGGCGGCGGTGGCCGAGGCCCTCCGGCGGCGGCTGATCGAGTAGGCGGGGGGACTAGCCCGCTCGGGCCATACAGGGATCGCCCTCGGGCATTGCAAAACCCCCCGATCGTCCCCGGCCAGACACACGACCTCGAGGGCGGACTGTCCGATAGTGGAACCCATGGCAACCAGCGACGGCGCAAAGCCGCAGGAGGCCCCCGACCTGGCCCCGGAGGCCCGGCTCCGGCTCATCGTCGAGGCCGCCGCCGACGGGGTCGTGGAGCTCGACACCGCGCAGGTCGTCGTCCGGGCGAACGAGGCCTTCTGCCGGATGATCCACCGCTCGGCCACCGAGGTCGTGGGGCGCGACTGGGCCGCGCTGGCCGCGGAGGTGGGCGGCGATGGCTCGCTGGCCGATCTGCCCGCGACCGGCGAGGCCGTGCTCGACGGCGAGGGTCGCTCGACGTTCCTCGAGGCCCGCTCGTCGGTGCTCCCGACCGAGCCTCCCGGCACCCTGCTGGTGATCCGCGACGTGACGGCCAGCAAGGTGGCCGAACAGACGATCCGCACGCTCTTCCAGTTCCTCCAGGACCGAGACGAGGACCGGACCCGCCTGCTCCGGCGGACGAACATGACGATCGAGGCCGAGCGCAACCGCATCGCCCGCGACCTGCACGACGGGCCGATCCAGGGCATCTCGGCGGCGGGCCTCTCGCTGGAGGCCGTCAAGCTCATGCTGGCGGCCGGGGACGTGCGGGAGGCGGCCGACATGATCGGGAGGATCCGACGGGAGCTCTCCGAGGAGGCCGAGGGGCTGCGCCGGCTGATGAGCAACCTGCGTCCCCCGCTCTTGGAGGAACGCGGGCTGGTGCCCGCCGTCCGCGAGCTGTGCGCCCGGTTCTCCGCCGAGCGCCGGGTGCCCGTGGAGGTCCGTGCCACGTGCGAGGCGCCGGTGCCGCAGGACGTCGAGGTCCTCGCCTACCGCATCGTGCAGGAGGCGCTGTCCAACGTCGCCAAGCACGCGGAGGCCACGCGGGTGTCGGTGCGCGTGGAGGGGGCCGCGGGATCCCTGGAGATCGAGATCGCCGACGATGGCAATGGCTTCGACCCGAACAAGGTCCGGGAGTTCCTGCGCCGCGGGAAGGTCGGCCTCGCGTCGATGCGCGAGCGGACCGAGCTCACCGCCGGCACGTTCACCGTGCGGAGCCGCCCGGGCGGAGGGACGGCCGTGCGCGCCTCCCTCCCCTACGAGATCCTGGCCACCGCCCGGACCCTTCCCTGAGGGCGCCGGGTCAGCCCGGGCGGGGCACGGGCGCCGCCCGTGGCTCCGCTGCCGCCACCGCCCGTGGCTCCGCTGCCGCCACCGCCCCCGACGGCGGGGACGTCGGGACGGGGCTCGGCGTCGGTGAGGGCGGCAGGGTGGGGCTCGGCGTCGGCGTGGGGCCGGCGCTCGGCGTGGGGCCGGCGCTCGGCGTGGGGCTCGGCGAGGGCCTGGGGGTCGGCGAGGGGACCGCGCCGGGGGGCTGATACGTGTAGCCGGCGAAACTCGGCGCGGTGAAGGGCTCGACCGGCTGGCTCGCGAGCGCGCGCAGCATGAAGTCGTGCCAGATCTCGGCGGGGATCGACCCGCCCACCACCGTCGGCCACCCCTCGACGTTCAGCATCGGGATCTCGCCCTTCGGGTAGCCGACCCACACGCAGGTCGCAAGCTGGGGCGTGTAGCCGCAGAACCAGGCGTCGGTGTAGTTCTCGCCGGTGCCCGTCTTGCCGGCGGCGGGGCGCCCGATGTTGGCGGCAACGCCGGTCCCGTGCTGGATGACGCCCTCCAGGGCATACGTGACGAGGTTCGCGTCGTTGGCCGAGATCGCCTGGGTGCCGGCGGCCTGCGGTGCGCTCAGGGTCTGGCCGGAGGACGTCTGGACGCGCCAGACGCCCGTGGGCGCGTGGTGGACCCCCTGGTCGGCGAGCGTCGCATAGCCGTCGGCCATCTCCAGCGGGCTCACCGGCTGGGACCCGAGCGTGATCGAGCAATAGGGTAAAAGGGGCGTGGTGATCCCCATCCGGTGCGCGACCGCGACGACGTTCGCCGGGCCGACGTCGGAGACGAGCTGCGCGAAGATCGTGTTCACGGAGTTCGCCGTCGCGTTCAGGAGGTCCATCTTGCCCGCCGACTCGTCGCCGTAGTTGTGGACGTCCCAGGTGCCGCAGACCGAGTTGTTGATGAGGAGCCCGGGCGGACCGTTCCAGTAGGAGCGCAGCGAGACGCGTTGCTCCATCGCCGCGGCCAGCGTGAAGGCCTTGAAGGAGCTGCCGGCCGGACGCATGCCCTGGGTCGCCAGGTTGAACTGGGCCTGGGTGAAGTTCTTCCCTCCCACCATGGCGCGCACAGCGCCGGTCGTCGGGTCGATCGCGACGAGCGCGGCCGAGGGGTCCCCCGGATGGGTGAGGTGGGCCGCCACGGCCTGCTCCGCCGCGCGCTGCATGGAAGCATCGAGCGTCGTCGTGACCCGGAGCCCCCCCGAGTAGACCTGCTGGTCCCCGAAGCGCTGCACGAGCTGCTGGGTGACGTACTGGACGAAGTAGGCGGCGCGCGAGACGGGGGCGGAGGACGAGACGACCTTCATCGGCGAGGCCTGCCACCGGATGGCCTCCGCCCGCGTCAGGTAGCCCTGCTGGCCCATCTCGCCCAGCACGGTGTTGCGGAGCTCCGTCGCCATCTTCGGGTTGACGGCCGGGTTCCAGTCGGAGGGGGCCGGGAGGATCCCGGCGAGCGTCGCCGACTCCGCCGGGGTCAGCTTGCGCGCGGGGATGCCCCAGTAGGTCTCAGCCGCGGCCTGCACGCCGTAGGCGCCCTGGCCGAAGTAGACCGTGTTCAGGTACTTCGCGAGGATCTCGTCCTTCGTGTAGGCGTGGGAGAGCTTCTCGGCGATGATCGCCTCGCGGATCTTTCGGACGAACGTCCGCTGGTCGCCCGTGTAGACGTTCTTCACGTACTGCTGGGTGATCGTCGAGCCGCCCTGGGCGAGCTGCCCGCCGGTGAGGTCGACCCAGGCCGCGCGCAGGATCCCGATCAGGCTCACCCCGCCCTCGTGGTAGTAGTTGCGGTCCTCGCTGGCGATGACCGCATCGCGCAGGCTCGCCGGCATCTGCGAGAACGGGATGTCGATCCGGTTCACAGACGCGTGGAGGGTCGTGATGAGCTGCCCGTGGCGGTCGTAGAGGAACGTGGTCTGCGAGAGCACCGGCGGGCTCGGGATCGGCGTGCGCGCGTAGACGTAGGCGATGGTCCCGAGGAATCCGAGGGCGACCAGCAGGGGCGTGCCGAGGAGCACCCACCAGTAGCGGCGGAACAGGCCGCGGCGCCTCGTCGTTCGATGCCGGGAAGCGCGGGAGGGTGTCACGCGCGGGAGGCCAGCGGCGGGCGCGCCTCGCTGCCTCCCGCCCTTGGCGGTTCTGGGTGCCACCTCGCCCCGGATTCTACCCGGGCGGTCATGCGAGCCCGTGGAGCGGGAGTGGAGAAGCTGTTGCCGTCACGGCACGGGGCGGCGGGTGGCGGTCGCGGTGCGGGGCGGTCAGCCCGCCGACCGCGTGTGGAACGCCTCGGCGAGGTGGTTCCACGAGCATTCGACGCAGACCTCGACGATGAAGCAGGCGCCGCCGCCGCGCTGAGCGGCGATCGCGAGCCCCTCCTTCACGGCGAACGCGCGCCCGTTCTCGGAGCGCAGGTCGTCGGCGTAGACGTAGGCGAGCAGCCGAAGCTCGTCTTTCTCGCAGATCGGGCAGGGGCGCGCCGCGGCCGAGCCGAGGTAGCGGGCGGCCCGCAGCAGCTCCGGGTGGGCGTCGCAGACGTCGAGCCGCGAGAGCAGCCCGGTCCTGAAGTCCCGGAGCAGCGCCCGCTTGGCCAGCGTGTAGTCGACCACGCCCCGGCCGCGGGGCAGGGACATGCCAAGGGCGTCCCTGCGTCCGACCGCTCGCGCGACCTTGCGGCGTCCGGCGCTGGCGGCCCCGCCATCACCAGTGCGCCCCGAATCCTTCCTGCTCGGCATCGGGCTATCTTACGTCCCCCGCTCCGGAAGGTTTGGGGACACCGGCCATCCCTCGACGACGGCCCTCGCCCGCGCGCGGACCACGCGATCGCCGAGCGTCGCGAGGTGCAGGGCGACCTCGACCACGACCACCACCGCCCCAGTTCCGGTCGCGCAGGCGCACGAGAGCAGGCGGGCGCCGTTGCGGCCGGCGAAGGCTACGGCCGCCGCCTCCGGCTCCTCCCCGATCGGCACGGCGAGGTCGCGCGCCGCCGCCAGGGCGGCCGCGTCGGCGGCGGTCTGCGCCCGCCCCACGGCAGCCAGCGACCGCACCAGGTCGGCGGTCCCGAGCGCGAGCACGGCGACGACGCCGAGGACCGCGGCCGCGACGATCGTCACCGACCCGCGCTCGGCCGGCCGCCGCCGGCCGGCCTGTCTGCGGCATCTCATCCGACCTCCATTCGCATCACGGCGGTCGCGACGAGGTCGACCTCCGCCGGAAGGAGCCACCGGGCGAGCGGCACGGCGATGGGCGCGGCGTACCGGACGCGCACGGCGACCGGCGCCCCCGAACCACCCTCGCGTTCCACCGAGACGACGATCGCGGCGGCATCGAGCGCAGAGGCGGCGTCCACCACTGCGCCACGCACGGCGTCGTCGTCCGGCGTGACCGCGGCCTCGCGCGCCCCCGCTCGGGCGGCCTCCTGGAGCAGGAGGTCGTCCCGCGCGAGGAGCCCCACCTGCAGCAGCGCAAGCAGCATCAGCAGCAGCAGGGGCAGCACGAGCGCGAACTCCACAGCCGCCGAGCCGCGGGAGCCGCGAGCCGGGGCCCCGGCACGGCGGCCGGGCCCGGTCACTGCGCGCCGCTGGTGACGCTGTCGATGATGTGGTCGAAGAATGCCGGCAACTTGCCCGAGGATCTGGCCCAGGCGATCAGCACGATGGCCACGGCCGCCGCCGCGAGGATCACCAGCGCGTACTCGGCCGTCGTCTGACCCCCCTGGCCGCACCACCGCCGTGCTCCGTCAGCCTCCGCCGGGCGTCCCGCCGCGCGGGGGGCCCGAAGGCGCGCGGCCCCCGTGGCCAGCCCAACCTGCGCCCGCACCATGAGTCGCACCATGTCGACCCACCTCCTTCTCTTCCTCTTGATGCCCATGCCGGGCTGCCCGAGGTCACCGCAACGACCGGATCGTTGCGAGCAGCACCGGCCCGACGGTGAGGAGGAGGAACGCGGGAAGGATGAGGAGGACGAGGGGGAAGAGCATCTTGACGGGCGCGCGCCGCGCCGCCTCCTCGGCACGGGCGCGGCGCTCGGCGCGCAGGTCGGCAGCGAGCGATCGCAGCGCGCCCGCGACCGGCGTCCCGAGTCGCTGCGAGCGGGTCACCGCGGCGACGAGCCGCCGCAGGGAGGGCGCCGGAGCGCCCTCGGCCAGACGCTCGAGCGCGACCCGCCACGGGGTCCCGAGCGCCACGACCCCCACCGCGGCCCGGAGCTCCTCCCCCAGCGGATCGCCCACGAGCGCCGAGGCCCTGGAGATCGCGGCCGCGAGCCCGGCTCCCGCCTCGGTCGCCACGACCATGAGATCCACCAGCTCGGGCACCTGCGCCTCCAGCCGCGCCCGGCGTGCGGCCAACTGCCGGACACGAGAGAGCCGGGGAACGGCGCGGGACGCGAACAGGACGATCGGGAGAGCCAGCGCGACCCCGGGACTCGCGGCAAGGACGGCGACGAGCAATGTCGCCGCGGTCGCGACGACCTCGACCGGGACGGCCCACGCCGAGTGCCGGTCGCCGCCGCCGGCACCGACGACCCCCGCGCCGAGGAGTCGCCTCGCCGGCCCGCCCGCCGCCCGGCGGGCGAGGACAGCAAGCAGCGCGGCCGACATGGCGAGCCCCGGCACGCCGATCGGGAGCATCTAGGCCACCACCCGCAGCAGGTGGCGGATCCACACGTAGGCGATCCCCTCCAGCGCGAGGCCCGTCGCGACCATGGCGGCGCCGGCGCCCGAGCGCAGGACCGGCGCCAGCTCGCCGCGAGACGTCAGGGCGAGGACCAGGAAGAACCCCACCGGCAGGGCGCCCAGGACGACCCCGGAGATGCGTCCCTGTGCGGTCAGCGCGCGGAGCTCTCGGCGCGCGGCCACCCGGGCCCGGATGGTGGCTGCCACGCTCTCGAGCGCCGGGGCCACGTTCCCCCCCGATCGGCGGTTGATCGCGAGCACCAGGACGAACAGCCGCGCGTCCTCGGACCCGACGGCCTGTCCGAATCCCTCGAGGGCCAGGTCGAAGGACGCCCCCGCCGCCCGCCTGGCGGCCGCGCTCGTCAGCAGGCCGGAGAGCGGCTCGGCCGTCTCGGAGGATGCGAAGTCCAGGGCCTGCACGACCGAGAGCCCGCTCCGGACGGCCGAGGCAGTGGCCGCGGCGAGGTCCGCGAGCTGGCGCTCGAGCAGCTCCGAGCGACGGCGCGCCCGCCGCCGTCGCACCGCCTTCGGAACCCTCGCGGCCGCGACGGCGGCCGCGAGGGAGACCGGCGGGCCGCCGAGGGCGACGCCGAGGACGGCCCCGATCAGGGCGGCCCCGGCGGCCGTCGCACGTGGGCGCGCGGCGCCCCACCGGACGGTCGCCGCCGCGGCCCGCCGGAGGGCCTCGGCGGGCGAGCCTCCGTCCGGCACGCGGCCCTCGGCCGCGTGCCGGACCTCTCGGCCGCGGGCGCGGCGCGCCGCCCGCGCGAGCGCATCCGCAACGGCCGCGCAGGTCACGGCGACGAGGAGGGTGGGCAGCGAGGGCGGCAGCGGGACGGCCACGTTCTCACTCCATGACCGTGCCGAGCCGCCGCGGGGAGCCGGGCCACGCACGGATCGCAGCGGTGCCGGACGCCCGCCCCGCCCGCCGGTCCGGTCTCACCAGACCCCGCCCACGCTTTCCCGGCGGCGTTCCGGGGACAGCGTCGGGAGGGCTCACCGCAGGCCTGACGGGCGGCCCGCCCGCGGATCCGCGGGCTGGCCCGGTGCCGGGGGCCCCGAAGACCCTCGGATCCACCCGTTCGTCCCGTTCGGCGAGGAGCCGCGCGATCGAGGGCAGCACGCCGGTCGGCACGAGGCCGCCCTCCTGACGGTGCCAGACGAACACGTCGGCTGTGGCGACCGCCCCGCCGCGCAACCCCTCCACGGCGGTGACCCGCACGACGCCCCGGCGGCCCCCCGACAGCCGCGCCGTGTGCACGACGAGGTCGAGCGCGCTCGCGAGCTGCTCGCGCACGTGGGCGACCGGGAGGTCCACGTCCGACATCAGCGCCATCGTCTCGAGCCGCGTCAGCAGGTCCCGCGGCGAGTTCGCGTGCGCCGTCGACATCGAGCCCTCGTGGCCGGTGTTCATGGCCTGGAGCATGTCGAGCGCCTCCCCGCCGCGGACCTCGCCGACGACGATGCGGTCGGGCCGCATCCGCAACGCATTGCGCACGAGCTGGCGCACCGTCACCTCACCGGCGCCCTCGACGTTCGGCGGTCGGGCCTCCAGGGGGATGACATGGGGCTGGGCCAGCCGGAGCTCGGCCGCATCCTCGATGGTGATCAGTCGCTCTCCCGGGGGGATGAACGAGGACAGGACCCCGAGCAGCGTGGTCTTGCCCGAGCCGGCGCCGCCCGACACCACGATGTTCGCCCGCGACCGCACGCAGGCGCCGAGGAAGGACATCACCGGCTCACTGATGCTCCCCATGCGGACCAGGTCGTCCGGGGCGAAGGGCCGCGTCGCGAACCTCCGGATCGTGACGACCGGACCGCGGAGCGAAAGGGGCGGGATGATCGCGTTGACCCGAGAGCCGTCCGGAAGTCGCGCGTCCACGTACGGCGAGGACTCGTCGATCCGGAGGCCCAGCGGGGCCACGATCCGCTCGATCAGATGGAAGACCTGCTCCTCCCCCTCGACAAACAGGTCGTCCACCCTCTCGACCCGCCCCCTTCGCTCCACGTACACGTCGTCGGCCCCGTTCACCATCACCTCGGTGACCTCTGGGTCCTTGAGCAGCCGCTCGACCGGACCCAGGCCGACGACCTCGTCGGAAACCTGGTTCACCACACGCCGCAACGTCTCGGCCGGGAGGATCGCGCGCTCGTCCTCCAGCCACCGAAGCGCCGCCGAGCGGACCGCGAGCCGGCGTGCCGGCGGCGCGAGCCGCGCGAGCTCGGCGCGCACCTCCGCGGTCCCGAGCCGCTCCCGCACGACTCGGCCCAGCGCCGCGAGGTCGACCTCGTTCGTCCTCATCGCTCCCCCTCGACCCGGCCGGACGGGACCCCTGGGCCGGATGAGGTCCCGGCGCGCGCCCCTACCGGAGCGAGCCCGGCAGCGATGCGCCGGATGTCGACCATCGATCGACGGGACCGGGGCGGGAGCAGCTCGCCCCGGTCCTGCGCGGGCGCGACACGGC
>JAJYHN010000100.1 GCA_021784765.1 Actinomycetes bacterium | reverse complement strand
GAGCGCGGCGCGCGCGACCTGCTCGGCCACGTGATCGTCGGTCATGACCGTGTCCAGGATGGCCACGCGCAGCCCGGCGGCCTCGATCCGGGGGGCGAGGTGCCGGTCGACCTCGTCGATCACGAATGCCGAGACGAGCTCCGCGTAGCGCTCAGCCAGCCCGGCGGCCGACACCTCGATGCGGGCCGCCGGCATCAGGCGGTCGGCCATGCCGCGCACCGGCGCGCCCCCGACGATCGGCGAGACCGCGACGGCACGGGCGCGGCGCCCGGCGAGCGCCGCGCGCACCCCCGGCACCGCAAGGATCGGTGCGATCGACACGACCGGGTTCGACGGGCACAGCACGACCGCGTCGGCCCCTTCGATCGCCTCCAGCACCCCGGGGGCCGGCCGCGCCCGCCCGGCGCCCTCGAACCGGACGGCCTCGACCGGGTCGCGCGCCCCCCGGCGCACCCAGTACTCCTGGAACGAGAGGTCGAGGGGCTCGCCGGTCTCCGCGTCGCGGACGGCCACGCGCGTCGCCGCCGGCTCGTCGGTCATCGGCAGCAGTCGCGCTCCGACGCCGAACCGCTCGGCGATGGCCGCGGTCGCCTGCGACAGGGTCCGCCCGGCATTCAGCAGCTGCGTCCGGTACAGGTGGGTGGCGAGGTCGAGGTCGCCGAGGCCGAACCACGAGCCCTCGGCCCCGAACGCGCGCAGCTCCTCGGTGGCCCGGAACGTCTCTCCGACCCGGCCCCACCCCCGCTCGGGGTCGAAGGCCCCACCAAGCCAGTAGGTGACCGAGTCGAGGTCGGGGGCGACGTGCAGGCCGTAGAAGCGCTCGTCGTCGCCGGTGTTCACGACCACGGTCACGTCGGCCGGCGGCACGGCACGCACCAGCCCGCGCAAGAACTTGCCCGCGCCGATCCCGCCTGCGAGCGCCGTCACCATCACGCGCCCTATCTTCCGAGGTGCGCCGGCGATCGACACTCGGTCCCGATCGCGCCCGGGCCGGCCCGCGAGCGCCCCCCGGGCGCGAGATGACCGTGGCGCCGGCCCCGCGGGCGGGGGAGGGCCGGGGACCCCCGGCCGTTGGGACTGCCGTCGTCACGCCGGGGCTCGGTGTTTGCCCGACCGCACGGCCGGCCGTAGATTCGTGCGAGTCATGAGCGACCTCGACCACGTTCGCCGCCGGGCCCTCGCCCGGGCCCGCGACGGCAAGGCGGTTTCCCTCGACGAGGCCGAGGCGCTCCTCGGCGCGCGCGGCGAGGCCCTCGCGGAGCTGCTCGCGATCGCCTCGGACCTCCGCGACCGCGGCCACGGGCGAACGGTCACCTACTCGCGCAAGGTCTTCGTGCCGCTCACGATGCTCTGCCGCGACCACTGCCACTACTGCACGTTCGCGAAGCCCCCGGCCCGGCTCGACCACGTCTTCCTCTCCCCCGAGGAGGCCGTCGCGATCGCCGAGGCCGGCAGGGCGCAGGGGTGCAAGGAGGCGCTGTTCACGCTCGGCGACCGTGCGGAGGACCGCTACCCGGAGGCCCGGCGCTTCCTGGAGGAGCGGGGCTACGGCTCGACGCTCGAGTACCTGCGCGCGGTCGCGATCCGCGTGATCGAGGAGACGGGCCTGCTGCCGCACCTGAACCCCGGCGTGATGTCGTGGCAGGACATGGCCCGGTTGAAGCACGTGTCGGCCTCGATGGGTCTCATGCTCGAGACCTCGTCCGAGCGGCTCTCGCGCAGGGGCGGCCCGCACTTCGGTTCGCCGGACAAGGTTCCAGCCGTCCGCCTGCGCACGATCGAGGACGCCGGCAAGCTCGCGGTCCCCTTCACCACCGGGATCCTCGTCGGCATCGGCGAGACGCTGCGCGAGCGGGCCGAGTCGCTGTTCGAGATTCGCTCGCTGCATCTGAAGTACCGGCACGTGCAGGAGGTGATCGTCCAGAACTTCCGCGCGAAGCCGGGGACGGCCATGCGGGCCGCGCCGGAGCCCTCGCAGGAGGAGTTCCTCGCGGCGATCGCGACGGCGCGCGTCGTGCTGGGGGCCGCGATGAACCTGCAGGCGCCGCCGAACCTCTCCGACCCCGACCACCCCCGGCTGCTCGATGCCGGCATCAACGACTGGGGCGGCATCTCACCGGTCACCCCCGACCACGTGAATCCCGAGCGGCCGTGGCCGGCGCTGGAGGACCTTGCCCGCCGCACGGCCGAGCGGGGGCTCGAGCTCGTCGAGCGCCTCGCCGTCTATCCGGAGTACGCGACGAAGCCCGACCCGTGGATCGCCGGCAAGATGCAGGAGCCGGTCCGGCGCCTGGCAGGGGAGGACGGACTCGCGGCCGCCGGCCGGGCGCCGGAGCCGATCGCGTGGCAGGACCCCGAGGTCCAGTGGAAGCCGAGGCGGATCGCGCTGACCTTCGCGAAGGGACCCGACGCCGGCCTCCGCGCGGATGCGCTCGACGTCTACGGAGACTTCCACGAGCTCGAGGCCACGCGGGCCTTCGAGCGGAGGGATCAGGCGGTGCCCGAGCGGCTCGACGGCGAGATCCGGTCCGCCCTCGCGAAGGCCGCCGACGGGCGCCCCGACGACATCTCCGACGCGGAGGCGCTGGCGCTGTTCCAGGTCGAGGGCGAGGCGCTGGAGGCCCTGTGCCGGGTGGCCGACGACCTGCGCCGCGTCGCCGTCGGCGACGAGGTCACCTACGTCGTCAACCGGAACATCAACTTCACGAACGTCTGCTACACGGGCTGCCGGTTCTGCGCCTTCGCCCAGCGGGAGGTCGACCCCGAGTCCTACACGCTCTCGCTCGCCGAGGTCGCCGACCGCGCGCAGGAGGCGTGGGACGAGGGGGCGACCGAGCTCTGCATCCAGGGCGGGCTGCATCCGAGCCTGCCGGGCGAGTTCTACTTCCGGATCCTCGAGGCGGTGAAGGAACGGGTGCCGGACATCCACCTTCACGCGTTCAGCCCGATGGAGGTGATGAACGGGTCTGCCCGCCTCGGCATCTCGTTCGAGGAGTTCCTTGCCGAGTGCAAGGCGCGGGGGCTCGGCTCGATCCCCGGCACGGCGGCCGAGATCCTCGACGACGAGGTGCGCTGGGTGCTGACCCGAGGCAAGCTTCCGGCCGACGCGTGGGAGGAGATCGTGACCACGGCGCACCGGCTGGGGATCCCGTCGTCCTCGACGATCATGTACGGTCACGTCGACGCGCCGCCCCACTGGGTCGCCCATGTCCGCCGGCTGGCGCGGATCCAGGACGCCACCGGGGGCTTCACCGAGTTCGTCCCGCTGCCCTTCGTCCACCAGAACGCCCCGATCTACCTCGCTGGCCTCGCGCGCCCGGGGCCGAGCCTGAAGG
>JAJYHN010000039.1 GCA_021784765.1 Actinomycetes bacterium | reverse complement strand
CCGCTGGCGAGGGAACGTGTCAGGGGTTCGCCCGGTCAAACGAACGCGTCTCGGGAGGCTGAGGCTCTCGACAGCACTCTCGTGAATGATTGGGGCTAGTCGAGGGGAGCGACGGGGGCCCTCGGGCCTACGATGGGGGGATCGACGCCCTGCCCTCCTCCGCCGAGCTCCGGTCGCTGCTGCGGGATGCCCTCGCGCCGGTCGACACGGTGCCCCGGCACCCCGACGCGGCCGGCGCCACCCGGGCGGCCGTGCTGGTGCCGCTGATCCTCGACGATGAGCCCCCGCGCGTCATCCTGACCCGCCGCACGGAGCACCTGCCGCGACACCCCGGTGAGATCTCGTTCCCCGGGGGGCTCGCGGCGCTCGGGGAGCCGCTCCCGGCGGCGGCGCTGCGCGAGGCCGAGGAGGAGCTCGGCCTCGCTCCAGCGGAGGTCGAGCTGCTGGGGGCGCTCCCGCCGGTGCACACGCGGGTCACGGGGATCCTGATCGCGCCCTTCGTCGGGGCGCTCGACCACGAGCCGGCGCTGCGCCCGAACCCGGGCGAGATCGCACAGGTGCTGGTGCTCTCCCTCGCCCAGCTCGCCGAGGTCGGGGCCGAGGTGGAGCTGGAGCGGGGCGGGATCTCGTTCCACACCCATGTGTTCGACGTGGAGGGTGAGGTCGTGTGGGGCGCGACCGGGCGGATCGTCCGCGCGCTGCTCGACCTCGTCGGGCGCCGTCCGCCCTCCGACCGGTCGTCAGCCGCCCGATAGGGTCGCGATCCCCGGCGCGTTGCCGACGGCGCGCATCCGCGCGAGGGCGCCGGGGACCCCCTTCAGCTCCGCGTCGAGGAACGCGATGCTCGCGCGGACGACGACCTTCTCCCACGGCGTACGGGCCGTGTACGGCTCGAGGTGGTCGGCGCCGAGCAGCAGGAGCAGGTACTTGGGCGGCCGCGCGTCCTCGTAGAGCTGGGTCGTGTCCTCCGGCACGTTGATCGTGTCGCCGGTCCCCTGGGCCGCGAGCAGGGGCGGGCCGCCCGGCGGCCCGTAGGTGCCGGGCAGCAGCTGCTGGCCGGAGAGGATCACCGCCGCCCGGACCCTCGGGTCCCGGCAGCAGGAGCTGTAGGCGTCGGCCAGGGCCGTGTCCCCGCCGTCGGACTGTCCGGCGACCGCGATCTCCGCAGCGTCGACCATGCCCTGCAGGAACCCGGTTCGTGCGCTCGAGAGCTCGAGGATCCTGGTCGTGACGAACGCCATGTCCCTCGGCTGGTTCACCATGTCCGCCTCGTAGGGGCCGCCCGGCGTGCCGGGGTTCGTCAGCGGGAACGTCGGCGCCACGACGACGAACCCGGCCCGGGCCCAGGCGTGCAGCAGCGGCTCGTAGGCCGACGGGTACATGTCGAAGCCGGGGCCGAAGACCACCAGCGGGAAGGGACCGCCGGCCCGCGCCGGCGGCGCCTCCGCCACGTCGCTCGTCCCGGGCGTGCCGAGCGCCGGGTACCAGACGTCGGTGCGAAGGACGCGAGGCTCCGGGCGGCCGGAGGCGGTGTGCGGCGGCAGGACCTCGCGGCGGTGGTCCACGAACGTCACGACGCGCAGGCCCACGGCGAAGGGGGCCGACGGCGGGGGGCTCGGGGTCGGCGTGGCCGAGGGAGAGGCCGGGGGCGGGCCGCCGGTCATGGTCCGGGTCGCCGCCGCCGGGCGCGCGCCGGTCGGGAGCGCCCGTGCGAAGGCGAGCGCGGCGACCACGAGGCCCGCCAGCACCACCAGGGCGCCGGCCATCGGCCCCGCGCCGGCGCGGCCCCCGCGGCGATGGCGTGCTGTCCGCATGCTCGTTCGCTGGAACCCTACCGCACGGGCCCGGGGTCGGTGCCCGCGACCGCCTCCGGGACGGGTCCTCGCAGGCGTCCGGCGGCGACGAGCAGGGCGAGGGCCGCGGCCAGCGCCAGGCCGAGCGCGCCGGCGAGCCCCGCCCGGAGCCCGGCGCCGAGCCCCTGCGCCAGCGCGATCGCGCTGCCCCCGAGCCCGGCTCCGACGGAGGTTCCGAGCGAGTCGGCCATGGCCATGAGCGAGACGGTCGAGGCCTCGTCCCCGCCGCCGGCCCGCTCCATGGTCGCGAGGTAGACGGTGGGGTAGGCGACGCCCATCCCCACGCCGGCGAGCCCCCAGGCGGTGTAGGCGACGCCCAGCGGGCCCCCCGGGAACAGGGCGACCCCGACGCCGACGATCCCGAGCGTGATGACGGCCGTCCCTCCCCGCACGAGCGCCGCGTGGCCGCCCTCGCCGGCGGTCCCGGCGTGGCGCGACTGCCACCAGCTGCCGGCCGCCCACCCGAGCGTCGGCAGCGTCACGACCAGGCTCGCCTCGCCGAGCGATCGCCCCCGCAGGGCGGTCAGCAGCAGCGGCAGGAACCCGTCGGCCGCGAAGAACGCGAAGGTCAGCAGGGCGCCGGCGAGCAGCGCGGCGCCGAGGCCGGGCCGTGGGGGCGCGCCGCGTGGGCGTACGATTCGCCGCAGCGCCGGCACCCCGAGCCCGAGCCCGGCGATCGCCGCGGCCGCGCCCCAGGTCCGCACGGTCGTGAGGCCGGCGAGCAGCAGCGCCCCGCCGGCGGCGAGCAGCAGCGGCCAGCCGATCGCCACGGCCCGCCGGGGAGCGGCCTCCCGGGCCTTCCGGGGACGGGCAGCCCCCATCCGCGAGCGGCGAAGCTCCGGCAGGGTGAGCGCCGCGGCCAGCGCGGCGAGCGGCAGCGGGGCGACGAACGCCCACCGCCATCCCACGGTGCTGGCGAGCAGCGCGCCCGCCGAGGGCCCGACCAGCCCCGGCAGGATCCAGGCGGCCGCGAACAGCGCGAGGACGCGAGCGCGCAGGTCCTCCGGGTACGCCGTCGCGACCGTCCCCAGCGAGACCGCGTACTGCGCCCCGGCGCCGACGCCCTGCAGGAACCGGCCGGCCACGAACGCCCACATGGTCGGCGCCCCGGCCGACACGAGGTTCCCGAGGACGAAGACGGCCAGCATGGCGCCGAGGGGGCGAGCCGGCCCGGCCCGGTCGGCCGCTCGTCCGGCCAGGGGGATCGCCGCGAGCATCGCGAGGCCGGGCGCGCTGAAGGCCCACCCGTAGAGCTGCACGTGGCCGAGGGTGTGGAGCACGGCCGGCATCGCGGCCATCACCACGAGCGTCTGGGCGGCGGCCAGGAACTCGAGCAGGAACAGCCCGAGCGTGAGCCTCCCGAGCCGGCCCCAAAGGACCTGACGCCAGCGCGGCGGCCCCCCGGTCGGCCGGGATGCGGCGGCGCTCACGCCCCGTCGAGCGCCTGTCGCAGGTCCAGCGCGAGGTCGTCGGGGTGCTCGATCCCCACCGACAGGCGAACGAGCGTGGGCGGCACCTCGAGCGGGGATCCGGCGACGCTCGCGTGGGTCATCCGTCCGGGGTGCTCGATCAGGGACTCGACCCCCCCGAGCGACTCGGCCAGGAAGAACAGCCGGGTGCGCCGGCAGACCTCGAGCGCGCGCTCCTCCGTGTCGCACTCGAACGACACCATGCCGCCGAACCGCCGCATCTGGCGGGCGGCGATCTCGTGCCCGGGGTGCGAGGGAAGCCCCGGGTAGTGGACGCGCGCGACCTTCGGGTGGGCCGCCAGCATCGCGGCGACGGCCTCGGCGTTCCGGCAGTGCGCCTCCATCCGGACGGCGAGGGTCTTCAGGCCCCGCAGCACCAGGAACGCGTCGAACGGCCCCGGCACCGCCCCGGCCGAGTTCTGCAGGAACGCCAGCCGCTCGTGCAGCTCCGGGTCGGTCGTCACGAGCGCGCCGCCGACCACGTCGGAGTGCCCGCCGAGGTACTTCGTCGTCGAGTGCACGACCACGTCGGCGCCGAGCTCGATCGGCCGCTGCAGGTAGGGGGAGGCGAACGTGTTGTCGACGACGCACCAGGCTCCCGCCGCGTGCGCGGCGTCGGCCACGCGGCGGATGTCGACGATCTTCAGCAGGGGGTTCGACGGCGTCTCGACCCAGACGACCCTGGTCGTGTCGCGGAGCGCCGCGGCAAGGGCGTCGGGGTCGCCGAGGTCGACGGCGTCGAACGCGACGCCCCACCCCGCGAGCACGCGGGCGATCAGCCGGTAGGTTCCGCCGTAGACGTCGTTGCCGAGCACGACGTGGTCGCCCGGGCGCAGCAGGTAGAAGAACGTGGCCTGCGCCGCCATCCCGCTCGCGAAGCAGAGCGCCCCGTGCCCGCCCTCCAGCGCGGCGATGGCGGTCTGCAGGGCCGTGCGGGTGGGGTTGCCGGTGCGGGCGTAGTCGTACCCACGGTGCTTCCCGACCGCCTCCTGCGCGTAGGTGGAGGTCTGGTAGATGGGAACGGCCACGGCGCCGAAGGCCGGGTCGGGGTCCTGGCCGGCGTGGATGGCGGTGGTCTCGAACGCCAGCGTGTGGCGTTCGTCCTCGTGCTCGTCGTGACGGTCGGGCATGCGCGTCAGTCCCCCTCCAGGAAGTGTTCCCATCCGAGGCGCCGGAGCTCGTCGGCGGCCGCCCGCCCGGCCCGCGCCTCGTGCAGCAGCCGGGCGCGCAGCCGTGCGTCGTGGCCGGGGAGGAACCGCCGGCGCGCCGGCGCGCCGCAGCCGCACTCGCACAGCCGTTCCGCGGCGGCGGGCGGGCGTGGCGGAGCGTTCGGGGCCGCGCACCGGCGGTAGCGGTCGGCGAGGCGCGGCACCGGCAGCACGATCGCCCCCTCCTGCGGGTGTCCCACCCACGAGCCCTCGCCGGAGAGCACCCGGACCCCGACGAGCCCCGCACAGGCCGCGTCGACGAGGTCGATCGTCGCGTCCTCGGGCAGCCCGCGCAGCCCGGCCGCCTCGAGCACCGCCCGCCGCCAGGGGAGGCGCACCCGCCGGCCCGGCGAGAGGCACCCGGCCAGCGCGACGTAGCCGGCGTAGGGGAACGCCTCCAGCGCGCGGTGGGCGGGGTCGCCCTCGCCGAGGAACGGTGGGTAGCCGGCCGCCCTCGCGGCCGCGAAGGCCTCGAACCCGGCCGTCATCCACGAGAACAGCTTCGACTCGTCGTGGTGGGTCTGGTGCGAGCCGATGCCGCGCCGCGCGAGCTCGTACTCGGCGATGCGCCGGTCGAGGTGCCGGCCCGGCTCCGGTGGCACCGGCAGCGAGCGGCGCACGGCCTCGTGACGAAGCAGGCCGAGTCCGGGGCGGGGCGGGGCGTCGATGGCGACGGCGTCGGGCGCCTCGTCGAGCAGCAGCCCTGCGAGCCCGCCGGGCCCGACCCGGCTCCAGGTGCGCGTCAGGGCGGCGTCCTCGACGAGTGCGACGTCGAGGCCGCGCCCGAGCGAGACGTCGACCCCGAGGACCCGCGGCACTGATCGAAGCCTACCGCCCTCGGGCGCGCGTGCCGGAGCGGGCGCCGCGGCGATGGGCCAGGAACTCGAGGAGGTCCGAGCGGGTCAGCACGCCGAGCGCCTCGGCCCCGCGCGCGACGACCACGGCCGGGCTCGCCTGCAGCTCCGCGAAGGCCACCTCGATCGGGGCGTCGTGGGCGACGAGCGGCAGCGGCGGTGCCATCACCTCGGCCACGTCGGCCTGCAGGGCGTCCGGATCGCGGAAGATGCGGTCGAGCAGCGCCGCCTCGCGGATCGACCCGACGATCGCCGCCACGCCCTCGCCCTCCCCCTCGCCGCGGACGACGGGCGCCTGCGAGATGCCGTGCTCGTGCAGGAGGTCGATCGCCCCGCGGGCCTTCTCGTGAGCGCGGACGGTGACGAGCGGCGGCACCTCGCCGCCCCGGGCCGCCAGCACCTCGTCCACCCGGACCGGCTCGGGCTCGGCCAGGAACCCGTACTGGCGCATCCACGTGTCGGAGTAGAGCTTGGACAGGTAGTTGCGGCCGGTGTCGGGGAAGATCACCACCACCACCGCGTCCTCCGGGAGGTCCCGGGCGACCTGCAGCGCGGCGAACATCGCGGTGCCGCAGGACTCCCCGACCAGGATCCCCTCCTGGCGCGCGATCGCCCGAGCGGTCAGCATCGCGTCGCGATCGGAGACCCGGACCCAGCGGTCGACCACCGAGGGGTCGAAGGTCTCCGGCCAGAAGTCCTCGCCGATCCCCTCGGTGAGGTACGGGCGTGCGGGCTCGTCGGGCGCGGAGTAGATCGAGCCCTCCGGGTCGGCGCCGACCACCAGCACGCCGGGCTTGCGTTCCTTCAGGTAGCGACCGGTGCCGGAGATCGTGCCGCCGGTCCCGACGCCGACCACCAGCACGTCGATCCTGCCGTCGGTCTGCCGCCAGATCTCCGGGCCGGTGGTTGCGTAGTGGGCCGCCGGGTTCTCCCGGTTGGCGTACTGGTTCGGCTGGAAGGCGCCGGGGATCTCCTCGGTCAGCCGGTCCGCCACGCGGTAGTAGGACTCAGGAGACTCCGGCGACACCGCGGTCGGGGTGATCACGACCTCGGCGCCGTAGGCGCGCAGCAGCGCGACCTTCTCGGCGCTCATCTTGTCGGGCATCACGAAGATGCACCGGTAGCCCTTGATGGCCGCCGCGATCGCCAGGCCGTGGCCGGTGTTCCCGGACGTCGGCTCGACGATCGTCCCGCCCGGGCGCAGCAGCCCGGCGCGCTCGGCCGCCTCGATCATCGGCAGCGCGATTCGGTCCTTCACGCTCCCGCCGGGGTTCAGCATCTCGAGCTTCGCGAGGACCGTCGCCTTGACGTCCCGCGTCACGTGGCGCAGGCGCACGAGGGGCGTGTCGCCCGTCGCGTCGAGGAACGAGTCGAGGACCTCCATCGCGTGGCTCCTTCCGGCGTGGCAGCGGTCACCATTCTGCCGGATGTCGGAGGTCAGTCCCTCGTGGACCCGAGGATCGGCACGCGGCCGATCAGCCCACCTGGCTGCGGCGGGGCGGGCTTGGCCAGGAAGTACCCCTGGCCGAGGCCCACGCCGAGCTCCCGGAGCGTCCGCAGCTCCTCCAGCGTCTCGATCCCCTCCGCGATGATCTGCGCCCCGATCTCGGATGCGAACGTGATCAGCGCGGCGGCCAGCGCGCGCTTGGCGGAGTCGCCGTCGATCCCCCGGGTCAGCGTGATGTCGATCTTGATGAAGTCGGGCGAGAGCTGCAGGATGTGCCGCAGGCTCGCATATCCGGCCCCGGCGTCGTCGATCGCGAGTCGCGCCCCGAGGGCCCGCACCTCGCGGAGCGAGGCCGACAGCTCCTCGTAGTCCTCGACCTGCACGTGCTCGGTCACCTCGATGACCACGCGCTCCGTGGCGGCGCCGTCCAGGATCTCCAGGAACCTGCTGGTCGAGGCGACGTCGGGGGAGACGTTCACCGAGAGGAACGCGTGCTGTGGCAGGTGGGGGAGCGTGCGGAGGGCCGTTCGGACGGCGGCGAGCTCGAGGTCCTGCGCCAGCCCGATGGCCTTCGCCTCGGAGAACCACACGTCGGGCGGCCGCGGCGGGTCCCCGTCGAACCTCGCGAGCGCCTCCGTCCCGACGACCTCGCCGCTCGCGAGGTCGACGATCGGCTGCAGGTGGATGGCCAGCCGGTCCGGGCGTTCGAGGATCGCGCGGACGCGCTCGATCTGGGCGCGCCGCCGCGCCGCGCCGCGCTCGCGGCGCTCGAGCTGGCCCGCCAGCTCGTCCAGGACGTCGGCCGTGACCTCGCTCGACAGGATCCCCTGGCCGCGGGCCGCCCGGTGGATCGCGTCCAGGATCTCCCGGCCCGACGTGCCCTTCACCAGGTAGCCGACGGCCCCGGCGCGCAGGATCTCGAGCACCGTGCCGCGATCCTCGTAGGCCGAGAGCGCCACGACCCTGGTCGAGGGGCAGCTCGCGCGAATCTCCTGCGCGGCCCGCTGCCCGCCGCCGCCGGGCATCCGGACGTCGAGCAGGACGACGTCGGGCCGCTCGCGCAGCGTGAGGCCGATGGCCTCGTCGGTGTCGCTCGCCGTTCCCACGAGCTCGAAGGCCGGCTCGTCGGCGACGAGATCGGCCAGGGCCGCGCGAACCGTGGGTTCGTCGTCGGCGATCGCGACTCTGATCTTCGATTCGGACATATCGGCGTGGAGTGGATGGATGAGGTGAGACAGTCGTCTAGGGTATCGTCCGTTGCGGCGGTGACCTTAGCCGTTCGGCGGGGTCGCGGTCCCCTCGTCGAGCCCCGGGGCATCCCCCGGCCCGGACGGGCGCCCTTCGTCCTGCTCGTCTCCACCGCCGTCTCCGTCGTCCGGCACCCCCCCGACGGTCCCGGCCGGGGGGATCCAGAACTCGACGACGGTCCCGTTGCCCGGGGAGCTCTCCACCTGCCACCGTCCGCCGGCGACCTCCGCCCGCTCGCGCATCGCGGTGAACCCGACGTGGCCCGGGCGCTCGACTCCCACCTCGTCCGGGTCGAACCCGACCCCGTCGTCGACCACGTGGACCAGCAGGCCGCCGTCGGCGGCCGAGAGCCTCACCTGCACCCGCTCGGCGTTCGCGTGCTTGCGCACGTTCGCGAGGGCCTCCTGCACGATGCGGTAGGCGATCGTTCGGGTGGAGACCGGCGGCTCCGCCGGCAGGTCGCTCTCGACCTGGAAGTCCAGGTCCGTGTCGGCGGCCGACTCCGTCAGGTACGTGCGGATCGCGGCGGCGAGGCCCTCGCGGTCGAGGGCCGGGGGGCGCAGCTCGAACATCAGGTGGCGCAGGCGCCGGATCGACTCGTTGATGGTCGACTCCAGCCGGTCGATGACCTCGAGCTGCTCGTCGGAGGCCTCGCGGCGCAGCGGCTGGAGCCGCATGGCGGCGGCGGCCATGACCTGGACCGAGTCGTCGTGGATGTCGTCGGAGATCCGCCGGCGCTCCTCCTCCTGCGCCTCGACGATGCGGCCGATCAGGCGGCGGCGCTCCCGGTCCAGGCGCCGCAGCTCGGCGAGGCTGCGCGAGAGCTCCTCCTCGGCGCGCCGGCGCTCGGTGACGTCGACGAACACGCCCTGCCAGACGCCCGGCTCGTCGCCCTCCCCCGGGAGCATGACGGCCTCGTCGCGCACCCACAGCCACCGGCCGTCGTGGGCTCGCATCCGGTACTCCTGCGCGAACGGCATCCCGGTGACGCCCGAGCGCCGTCCCGCCTCCTGCGCGCGCGTGAGGTCGTCCGGATGGATGAGGCTCCGCAGAAAGCCCTGGGTCCACTGCGCCGCCGGATAGCCGAACCAGGCCTCGATCTGCGGGCTGACGTACCGGAGCTCCCCGGCGACGTCCTGCGTGTACACGACGACCGGAACCTGCTCGACGAGCTGGCGGTAGCGCTCCTCGGCCTCGCGCAGGGCCTCCTCGGCGCGGACCCGGTCGGTCACGTCGACGGTGTTGCCGACGAGCATGGTCGGGCGGCCGAGCGCGTCCCGCAGCACGTCGGCCTGGACCTCGACGATCCGCTCGACCCCCCCCGGCAGGACGAACCGGTGGCGGAAGCGGGCGGCGGCGCCCTCCCGAGCGGCGCGTGTGATGGCCCGGCGCACCCGTTCCCGGTCCTCCGGGGGGATCCTGCCGTAGAGGAGGTCCTCCGTCGGCTCGACCGAGCCCGGCTCGAGGCCGAGCAGGCGGAACATCTCGTCGGACCACCTGCGCGGGTTGGCGAGGGGGCGATCGAGGTCGATGAGGTCGATCTCCCAGCTCCCCATGTGCGCGACCGCCTGGGCGGCGGCCAGGCTGGCCTCGCTCTCCCGCAGCTGCCGTTCCGCCCGCCTCCGCTCCGTGATGTCGCGCATGATGGTCTGGAAGCCCGGGCGTCCCTGGTGCGCCACGGGGATCGAGACCGCCTCCACCTCGACGACCGAGCCGTCCAGGCGCAGCAGCCGCTCCTCCAGCGTGAGGCGCCCCTCCTCCCCCAGGGCCCACGGCCGGCCGGCGACCGCGGCGCGGTCGTCCGGGTGGGTCAGCTCGAGCACGGACCGGCCGACGAGGTCGGCGGGGGAGCCGGCCCCGAGCAGGGCCGCTCCGGCCGAGTTCGCGAACACGAGCCGTCCCTCCGCGTGGACGAAGATCGCGTCGGGAGCCTGCTCGACGAGCGCCCGGTACCGCGTCTCGCTCTCGCGCAGGGCCTCCTCGGCCTCGCGGCGGTCGGTGACGTCGGCGAAGACGCCCTGCCACGCGAGCGGGTTCCCCCGCTCGTCCCGCACGAGCACGCACTCGTCCCGGATCCAGCGGTAACTGCCGTCGGCGGCCCGCAGCCGGTACTCCTCGGCGAACGGCTGCCCGGTCTCGTCCGTCCGGCGGTCGGCCTCCGCCACCCGCTCGAGGTCGTCCGGATGGATCTGGCCGAGCCAGAAGGCGTTGTCGCCCCAGGCGCTCGCCGGGTGGCCGAGCCACCGCTCCACCTGGGGGCTGATGTAGTAGGTCCCGGACACCCCTGCGACGGGCTGCGTGTAGGCGACGACCGGGACGTGCTCGACGAGCGTCCGGTAGCGCGCCTCGGCCTCCTGGACGTGCCCGGCGGCCAGGTCGCCCGCGATGGCGGCGGCGAGTGTGTCGGCGGCGGCCCGGACCGCGTCGGTCTCGATCGGCTGCCAGGCGAGGCCCGCCCTCGCGCTCGAGAGCACGAGGACGCCCCAGGTCTCCCCCTCGACCACGATCGGCGCCGCGAGCGCGGCCTCGACGCCCGCCTCCCGCAGGCGCGCCGCGATCTCCTGCGGCAGCCGCTCCACGGGAAGGGGGCCCGGCTGCTCGAAGAGCGTTCGGACCAGCCACTCGGGAACGATCAGCTCGTCCTCGCCGCGCAGGGGCGCCGGTGCGCCCGGGGCCTGCCACCGGTGGGCCACCCTCGCGAGCGTCGCGCCGTCGGGCCCGGTCCGCTGCTCGACGATCGCGGCGAGGTCCGCGCCGGCCGCACGCCCGAGCCGCTCCAGCACCTCCTCGATGCCCTCCCTCCAGCCGCCGCGGGCATGGAGGAACCGCTCGGCGGCGAACGCGACGGCCGCGAGGATGGCGTCCCGCCGCTCCAGCGCGGCGGCCGCGCGCTTGCGCTCGCCGATGTCCCGGATGATCGCCTGGGATGCGAACGGCCCCTCGAGGTCGAGTGGGACGGCCACCACCTCGACGTCGACGGGGGTCCCGTCGAGGCGCAGGTACCGGGTCTCGTGGAGCTCCCTCGGGGGGGGCCCGTGCCCCTCCACCGCGGCGCGCACGTGCTCCTGGGCCTCGGGCGCAAGGAGGTCGAGGAAGTCCCGGCCGACGACCTCCTCGGGAGAGGACGCGCCGAGCAGCCTGGCGCCGGCGGGGTTGACGAACGTGATGCGCCCGTCCCGCTGCACCAGGATGGCGTCCGGCGACAGCTCCACCAGGTTGCGGTAGCGCTCCTCACTCTCCGCAACGGCCCGCTCGGCGGCCGTCGCCTGGGTGACGTCGCGGATGTTCACGACGATGCCGCGGACGGCCGGGTCGCCGAGGAGGTTGGTGCCGACCACCTCCAGCAGCCGCCACGCGCCGCTGCGATGGCGGACGCGGAGTCGCCGGGGCTCACCGGCGCCCTGGGTGGGAAGGAGCAGCGCGAGGGTGCGGCGCGTGGCCTCCACCTCGTCGGGGTGCAGCAGGTCGAAGACCGAGCGGCCCACGACCTCCCGGGGCTCGTAGCCGAGCATGCGCTCGACCGACGGGGCCGCGAAGCGAACGGCGCCGGTCCCGTCGAGGACGATGGTGAGGTCCCACGCGTGCTCGATCAGCGAGCGGAACTGCGACTCGCTGCGCCGCAGGGCCAGCTCGGCCCGTCGGCGGTCGGTCACGTCGAGGAAGGACACCAGGACCGCGTGCGGCCCGGAGCCCTCGCCGCGGAGCAGCGGGCGCGCGGTCATCGAGAGCCAGCGCGTGCCGCCGTCGGCAACCCGGATGCCGAGAAACTGGTCGAGGACCTCCCTGCCGGTACGCAGGGCCACCACGGCGGGCAGCAGGTCGACCCGCAGCGGCCCGCCGTCCTCCCGGATGACCTGCCATGCGGGGTCGGCGATGTCGCGCCCGATGATCTGCTCGGCCGCGAGCGCCAGGATCCGCTCGGCGGCCGGGTTGCACGAGAGGATCGTGCCGTCGTCGCGAACCACGAGGATCCCCTCGTTCAGCGATTCCACCACCGAGCGGTAGCGGGCCTCGCTCTCGCGCAGCGCCTCGCTCATCCGCCGCCGCTCGGTGACGTCGACCATCACGCCCTGCACCGCCACGGCGCGGTCGCCGGAACGAAGCAGGGTCGCCCGGTCCTGGATCCATCGGAGCTCGCCGGACCGCGTGAACAGGCGGTACTCGGCCTCGAACGGCTGCCCGGTCGTGAGCATGGCGCGGTAGGCGGCCGCGACCCCCTCGCGGTCCTCGGGGTGCACCAGGCGGGCGGGGAGGCGCGGATCGTCGACCCACGCCTGGGCGGGAAACCCGGACAGCGTCTCCGCCTGCGGGGAGGCGTAGCGGGTCTGCCCGCTGTCGGGGTCCCGAACGTAGATCATGGCCGGCACCTGCTCGACCGTCCGGCGGAAGCGGAGCTCGGCCTCGGCGAGCGCCCGATCGGACTCGGCCTGCCTGGTGAGGTCGCGGTTGACGCCCGCGAACCCCGCGAGGGTCCCGTCGGCGCCGAACACCCCGAACGAGAGGGTCTCGACCAGGATCCGGGTGCCGTCGGCGCGGCGGTGGAAGCTCCTGGAGCGCACCTGCTCGCCGGCGCGCAGGCGTGCCATGTGCCCGGCGAGCTCCTCCTCGGACATCTCGGTCCCGAGGGTCTCGGGCAGCTCGCGCCCCAGGGCCTCTGCGGCCGGGCGGCCGTAGATCCGCTCGGCGCCGGGGTTCCAGTAGGTGATCCGCAGGTCGGGGCCGGTGGCGAGGACGGCGTCGGTGACGCCGGCCAGCAGGTCGGACTGGAAGCGGAGCAGGTCCTCGGCCCGGCGCAGGGCCCTGCGCCGGGCCGCGTCCTCGATCGCGGCGTCGACCACCAGTGCCAGCCGCACGCCCTCCTCCGGGCCCTTCACGACGTAGTCGGAGAGCCCGCGTTTCATGCCCTCGGCCGCCACGGCCTCGCTCCCCGTGCCCGTGTACATGACCACGGGGCAGCCGGGCCAGGCGGCCCTGGCCTCGTCGAGGACGCGCAGGCCGTCGGTCCATCCGATCCGGTAGTCGGTCACCACGGCGGCCGGGGGATCGCCGGCCAGCACGCGCCGCCAGGCCTCGGGCCCGTCCACCTCGGGCGTCTCGACCTCCGGGAACCGCGTTCGCAGGTGGTGCGCGACGAGCGCTCGGTCGCCGGGATCGTCGTCGACGAGCACGATGCGCATCGGCCTTGGCTCGGCCATCGTCTGGACGCTCCTCCCCGCCCTGGTCAGCTCGTGCCCCGCCCGGGCGGCTCGTTCAGGATCAGCCAGTACGCGGAGAGGGCTCGCACCATGTCGAGCAGCGCGTCGAACGCGACCGGCTTCACCAGGTAGGAGTTCACGCCGAGGTCGTAGGCGCGGTTGACGTCGGAGGACTCGCGCGACGAGGTCAGGACCACGATCGGCAGGCGCCGCGTCCGCTCGTTGCCCCGCACCCAGGCGAGCACCTCGAGGCCGGATCGGCGGGGGAGCTTCAGGTCGAGCAGCATCAGGACCGGGAACGGATGCGCGCTGCGGTCCGCGTACGGGCCCTCGCCGTACAGGTAGGCGACCGCCTCGTCGCCGTCGCCGACCACGCGCAGGGGATTGACGAGGTGCGCGTTGCGGAAGGCGCGCTGGATCAGGAGCACGTCGTCCTGGTTGTCCTCCACCAGCAGCACCGTGTAGTCCTCGACGTTCATGGCGCCTCCACCGCCGACCCCCTCCCCTCGGGGGTCGCCGCTCGCAGCTCGACCCAGAACCGGCTCCCCTCGCCGGCGCGAGACTCCACGCCGACGCCCCCGCCCATGCGCTCGATCGCCCGGCGCACGATCGCGAGCCCGATTCCGGTTCCCGGATACGTTTCGGCACCGTGGAGCCGCTCCAGTACCTCGAAGATCCGATCCTGGTGCTCCGGAGCGATCCCGATGCCGTTGTCCTCGACCCACAGCCGAACCATGTCTCCCCTCGCCTCGGTCCGCAGGCGCACCCGGGGGCGGACCCCCGGCGCCACGAACTTCAGCGCGTTCTCCAGCAGGTTGACCACGATCTGCTGGGCGGTGGCCGCGTGGGCGAGCACCAGCACGGGCCCTCCACCCGACTCCAGCTGGTCGCTCACCTCCGCGTCCGCCGCCGCGATCTGCTCGGCCATCGCGGCCCGGGCGTCCGCGACGAGGCGCCCGAGGTCCACGGGATCGAGGCGGAGCTCGGACCGCGTGACCCGGCTGTACGAGAGCAGGTCCAGCACCAGCAGGTCCATCCGCTTGGCCGCCTCGATGATCCGCCCGGCGAAGTCGACCCCCTGGGCATCGAGCTGCCCCGCGTAGTCCTCGAGGAGCGCCTGCGAGAACCCCTGCATGGCCCGCAGCGGTGCCCGCAGGTCGTGGGACACCGAGTAGGCGAACGACTCGAGCTCGGCGTTGGCCTCGCGGAGCTCCTCGGTCCGCCTCGCGACCTCGGCCTCCAGCTCCTGCGAGTGGCGCGCGATCTGCTCCTGCAGCCGGGCGTGGCGCACGGCGATCGCGACCTGGTCGGCCACCTCGCGCAGGACCTCGGCGTCGTCGTCGGTGAAGGCATCCGGCCGGAGCGCCAGCACGTTCAGCTGCCCGAGGACCTCTCCCTCGGCGACCAGGGGCGCCGAGAGCCCGCTCCGGATGCCCTGGGCCTCGAGGCCCTGGACGATGGAGGGGGCCATGACCCCCCCGGGATCGGCCAGGGTGTCGAGGATGCGCGCGGCGGGATCGGGCCCCCGCCCGAGCTCCGAGACCGGGACGACCGTGCCGTCGCCCGGATCGAGCGGCCGGTCCTGGTCGACCATGAGCAGGCCGGGACGCCCGGGCTCCGCGAACAGGATCGACGCGCGGTCGCACCGCATGGCCCGTCGCAGGTAGGCGAGGACCAGGCGCGCGGTCTCGTCCGCCGTGGTGGCGGACAGGATCGCCTGGTCGACGCGGTGCAGCGTCGACAGGCGCCCGGCCGAGCGCCGGAGCTCCTCGGCCTGCCGGTCGCGCTCCTCGCGGGTCCGCAGCGCGAGGACCCCGAAGGCCAGGTCGTCGGCGAGCTCCTGGAGCAGGCCCATCTCCGGAGCATCGAACGCGTCGGGCTCGGGCGCGTACATCATGAGCGCCCCGAACGTCGCCCCCGCCCCGTCCCGCAGCGGGAGCGCCGCGGACGAGCCGAACCCGTGCGCCGCGGCACGGTCCCGCCACGGCCCGAACTCGGCAGCGGTCGAGAGGTCGTTCGCGGTGACGGCGATGCCGGTCCGGATCGCGGTGCCGGTCGGTCCCCGGCCGGGCGCCTCGTCGCCCCAGGCGATCGTGATGCCCGACAGGTACTCGGTGGCGCCCCGGGCAGCCACCGGCCGGACCGACCGGGCCTCGTCGCGCTCCGCGAAGCCGACCCACGCCAGCGGGTAGCCGGCATCGACCACCACCCGGCAGACGTCGTCGAGGAGCGCGCCCTCGCGCGAGGCGCGCACCAGCGCCTGGTTCACGTGGCTGAGGGTCCGGAGCGCGCGCAGGAGCCGCTGGCGCTCGCTGTCGTCGACGAGGACCGCAACGAACCGCTCGGGGACGCCGCCCGGATTCGGGACCAGCGCGGTCGAGAGCAGGAGGTCGATCGAGGAGCCGTCCCGGCGGCGGCGGCGGATCTCCGCGCCGGCGATCGGCTCCCCGCCCAGGGCACGGGCCCTGATCTCGGCGAACTCGGACCGGTGCTCCTCGTCCACGATCGGGCTGGGTCTCCCGACCGCCTCCTCGGCGCTCCACCCGAACGCGCGCTCCGCGGCGGGGTTCCAGAGCCGGACCGTGCCCTGCGCGTCCACGATGAGGATCGGGACGGGCGAGGCGCGGTACACGGCCTCGAGCTGCTCCCCGAGGGCGAGTCGCTCGGCGTCGGAGCGGTCCCGCGACGCGAACGCGCGCCGAAGCA
>JAJYHN010000123.1 GCA_021784765.1 Actinomycetes bacterium | reverse complement strand
CGGTCCCAGCTGTTGCCGCTCACGCTCGTTGATGGAGACGCGAACAGCCTCGTTGCTGTCCATCGCGGCGTGAGCGCCGAGCGCGCAACGATGTGATGGAGATCGCGGGCCGCCCGGCCGCCGGGCGCGGGGGCCGCGGCGGCGGGCGGGGACGCGATCACCGGACGTACTCGAGCCCGTCGCGATCGAAGACGCGCGGGAGGAGGTCCCGCTCGACGAGCTTCCGCTTCTTCCGGGCCGCCTCGCGGAGGCAGCCGGTCGCGAGCCGGTCGAGGTCGCGCATCCCGCCGGTGGCCGCCTCGTGGAGCATCGCGACGGCGTCGTGGGTGAACACGTCGCGGTCGCAGCCGGCCCGCTTCATCCGGTAGCGCAGGTACTCCGCCGTGTCCTCGGGCGTGAGCGGGTCGATGTGCAGCCGCCAGTGGATGCGCGACTGCAGAGACCGGTATCGGCGGAGCTGGAGCTGATCCTTCAGTTCGGGGAGGCCGACGAGGATGAGCGACAGGAGCGCCCTCGAGTCCCACTCGTAGTTCAGCAGGATGTGGAGGTGCCCGAGCATCTCGGGGTGGAGCAGGTGCGCCTCGTCGATGAGGAAGACGGGGTGGATGCGCTCCTTGCCGAGGTCCTGGACGTGCGTGGAGACCGAGTAGAAGACCGCGGCGGCGGTCGCCTTCGGCGAGAGGCCGAGGGCGAGGCAGAGCTGCCGGTAGAAGTCGCGGCGCCCGAGCGTCGCGTTGTGGCAGTAGGTGAGCCGGTAGCCGGCCTCGGGGAGCCGGGCGCGGACGGCGCGGAGCACGCAGGTCTTGCCGACGCCGGGATCGCCGGTGAGGAGCACGGAGGCGTGCTCGGAGACGGCCTCGCAGAGCTCGTCGACGACGTCGGCCTTCGAGGTGGGCAGCCAGAGGTCGGCGTCGGCAATCTCCTTCGAGAAGGGCGCCGCCTTGAGGCCGAGCGCGCCGAGGTAGGGCTCGCTCATCGCGTCCCCTCCTCGTCACGGCGGCGGCCCACGGCGCGATCCAGGAGCGCGCCAGCGGGGTCGAACGGGGTGACGCGGGCCTCGTCGGGAGCGCCGGGCCGCCGCGGTGGGCGCCGGCGGTGCGCGTTCGCCTTGGGATCGACGGGGTGGAGCGGCAGCCGCTGGCCCTCGTGCTCGACCCAGGGCACGCCGTCGAGGAGCGAGCGGCCAACCGTGACGACGCGCCCGGCGAGGAAGCCCTGGTCGAGCTCCCAGTCCTGCCCGTCGACCGAGACGGTCGTGTCGGCGCGGACGCGGCGGCGCTCGCGGACGGTGAGCGCGTCCTTGAGCTTCTGCTCGTCGAGATCGTCGGCGGGGCGCTCGCGGGCGGCGAAGACCGCGGCGGGGGCGCGGCCCATGAGCGAAGCGTGCGGCGCGCGGTGGTAGTGCTGGTCGAGGAAGGCGTACAGCCGGACCTCGACGTCGTGGAGCGACGTCATCGAGCCGAGGTGGTCGAGGCAGCCCTCGCGCAGCGTCCGCCAGAAGCGCTCCATCTTCCCGCGCGCCGGCGCGTCGTACGGGCGCGCGTGCAGGAGAGAGATGCCGAGCCGGGCGCAGGCGGTGCGGAGGATCTCGCCGATGTAGGTCGCGCCGTTGTCGAGGTAGAGCACGTCGGGCGGCCCGTGCTTGCGGAGCGCGCGGACGAGGATCTCGAGCATGTCGGTCTCGCGCTCGGTGTGGCGGGCCTCGATGGCGACGATGAAGCGGCTCGCGTCGTCGAGAAGCGCGTGGATCCGCAGCGGCCTGGACCTGCCGTCGATCGTGAGCGCCGGCCCGTGGCAGACGTCGGCGTGCCAGAGCGCGCCCGGGCTCGCCGCCTCCCAGCGAAGCCTCGTCTTCTGCCCACCGCCCTCGCGCATCGGCACGCGGTCGAGGCCCTCCGCCACGTAGAGCCGGCGCACCGTCGCCGGCGAGACCGCGCCGGCCTCGAGCCTCCCGTCGGCGAAGAGCGTCCGCAGGATGAGCGGCACCGACGCGGAGCGGTGCTCCTTGCGGATGTCGACGAGGAGCTGGCGCTGCTCGGCCGGCAGCTCCTGGGCGTGACCGCGGTCGCTGCGCCGCGCGGGCCGAAGCGCCACGAGCCCGCCGGCCTTGTAGGCGTAGAACCAGCGCTCCAGGGTCGCGACCGAGTACCTCCGCGTCGTCTCGACGCCGGGCGGCCGGAAACGCTCCTGCGACAGCAGGCGGAAGGCGGCGCGCAGCTCGCCGTGGTCGAGCTCCTTCCGCGTGAGCGCGCCGACGATCTCGCTGCGGAAGATCGCGACGGCCTCGGCGTGGTCCTTCGGCGCGAGCGGGGTGATCTTGGGGATCGGCGGCGGCGCCGCCGAGGTGCACTCGTCCATTGCTGCTCCTCGTCATCACCTCGCCGGGAGTGGCGAGCGCGAGCGACGAGCAGTGCCCGGCGGCCGGGGCGGCGCAGAGGGATCCTCGCGGGTGGGATCGCCTCCGGCCGCGCCGCCGCCATGATGGACCTCGCGTTACATGCTCGCCCCGATGAACGCGGCCGACTCGACGGTGAGCCCGCCCGAGCTCGGAGCGAAGGCCGCGAGCGTCGTCGCCGCGCGGGCCGCGACCTGGCGCAGCGTCGCGTCGGCGGGGAGTGCGCGGACCGCTAGGAACAGGCGCCTCGCCCGCACCGCCCGACACCACCGGCGCAGGCTCGCCCAGCCCGCCGCCGCGGTCGCCCCGACGATCCGCAGCGGGCTCACCCGCCGGCGGACCTCGGCCGGCGCGAGGCCGGCCACGCCGTACAACGCGAGCGCCAGGGCGATCGCGCCTGCCGAGTAGAGCCGGCGACGGACGAGGCCGCGAGGCCCCACCACGATCACCGCGCCGCAGGACCGGCACAGGTACCGCCGGAGCAGGATCCCGACCAGCGCGGGGACCCCGCCGACCTCGGCCGGGCCCCACTGATGTCGCTCGCGCAGCCCGTGGCCGTGAAGGCCCATGGTACCGCCCAGCGGACGGCTCGGGGCGGCGCAGGAAGGGCACTGCCCCGGACGGACGTCGTCCACCGAGGGCGGCCGCGCGATCCAGCCCTTGACGTCGAGCGCTACCTGTACGAATCGAATGTCGCTCCGGTCGCCTGCTAGCACAGGCCCGGGGCACGACGGGGGGCGTGCGCTAACACGCTCCCCGTCACCCGTTTACGGGGCCGACGACGCGCCGGTGCCCCCTCCTCGGCGGCGTCGATACCATCACCGACCGTGACCGCCAGTTTCCGGACTGCGCGATGGTCGTCGCCGTCGTGACGCGCCACTCTCCCTCACGCAGCCTGCGCGAGATCGGGTGCTACGCCGTCATCCTGCGTGAGCGGCAACACTAGCGACCGGGGTGCTCCTCGC
>JAJYHN010000187.1 GCA_021784765.1 Actinomycetes bacterium | reverse complement strand
GGCCAAGCGGAGCGACGTCGAGCGGATCGCCGGCCTGCGGCTCGGCGCGGACGACTACCTGCCGAAGCCATTCAACGTCCACGAGCTGGTCGAGCGGGTGAACGCGATCCTCCGCCGCACGGGCACCGGCATGGGCACCGGCACCGGCATGGGCATGGGCACGGGCGTCGGCGCGGGGGGCGGGGCCGGCATCGGGGTTGGCGGAGCCGGCACCGGCCGCGCGGCAGGCGGTCGCCTGTCCTTTGCGGGGGGCCGATTCGTGCTCGAGCCGTCGACCCGCGCGTACACCTGCGACGGGCGCGCCGGGAGACTGACGCCGGCCGAGGCGCGCCTGCTGCTCGCGCTGGTCCGTGCCGCAGGATCGCCGCTCGACCGGGAGCAGCTCCTTCGGACGGTCGCGGGGCCGCACGCGGAGACGTCACGCAACATCGACGTCCACGTCGGCAACCTGCGACGGAAGCTGGGCGACGACGCGGCCGCCCCGTGGGCGATCGAGACGATCCCCGACGTGGGCTACCGGTGGCTGGCCCCGGCCGACCGTGAGCCAGTCGACCGGGCGGGCGGCGGGCCAGCGGATCGGCCGGATGAGCCAGCAGATCTGCCGGGCGGGCGTGCGGGCGGCGGGCCGACGGATCGACCGGGTGGGCCAGTCGACCGGCCGGGTGAGCCAGCAGATCTGCCGGGCGGGCGGGCCCCGACCGATCCACACCGACTCGACCGGACGCGGGCCTGACCATGGATCGACTGGGTGTCCGGCTGGCCCTCGCGATCGGTGGAGCCGTCGCCGTGGTCATCGTGCTCGCCGGGATCCTCGTCAACATCCTGGTCGGGTCGCGGTTCTCCCAGTACCTCACCCAGGAACAGACAGCCCGCCGTGACCAGGCCGCGGCCCTGGTGGCCGATGCGTACCGGCTGAACGGCTCACTGTCGCTCACGGCACTGGAGCTGCGGCAGCTGGCGACCGCGGCAGGGGGGCCGGTCGCGATCTTCGACGCCTCCGGCAACCTCGTCGAGCGGTCGGCAGGGCTCGGCGCGGCGCTCGGGGGCCCCGTCGACAGCTCGCCGATCGTCGTCCACGGGCAGACAGTCGGGCGCCTCGACGTCCAGAGCCGGGGGCTCGCGGCCGCCGTCGTGCAGACCGCGTCGACCGCCTTCCGCCGTGCGATCGACCAGACGCTGCTGGTCGCCGGGCTCGTCGCGGTTGTCGTGAGCGTGCTGGTCGCGCTTGCCATGGGCCTGCGCATGACCCGGCCGCTCTCCGACATGGCCTCGGCATCGCACCGGCTGGGTGGCGGTGACCTGTCGACCCGCGTCCCGGTGCCCACGGACCGCGAGGGGCACGACCTGGCGCTCGCGTTCAACTCGATGGCGGAGAGCCTGCAGCGCTCGGAGCAGCTCCGGCGCCAGGCGGCGAGCGACCTGGCCCACGAGATCGCCACGCCCGTCACGGTGCTGACGACGCAGCTCGACGCGATGGCCGACGGGGTGGTCCCGGCGACGGCCGACCAGCTGGCGGCGACCCGCGAGACGGCCGGCGAGGTGGCACGGCTGGTAGGCGACCTGCACGACCTGGCGGCGGCGGAGGGGGCGTCGCTGCTGCGCGCGCCCGAACGGATGGACCTGCTGGCGATCGCGACCGACTCCGCGGCGGCGGTGCAGGCGCTGTACGGGCAACAGGGGGTGGCGCTCCTCGGACCGGCGGTGATCGGAGCCGGCCCGGTCCGCGTGGAGGCCGATCCGCGTCAGATGGGGCGCGCGCTGCAGAACCTGCTGACGAACGCCGCGGTCTACACGCCGGCCGGCGGGACCGTGCGGCTGAGCGTGGCCAGGGAGGGGGGAGCCGCCCGGATCAGGGTGGCGGACACCGGGCCTGGCATCCCTCCCGAGCATCAGGCGCGCGTCTTCGAGCGCTTCTATCGGGCCGATCCGGCGCGGGCCCGGCGTCCGGGGCAACCGGGAGGGACGGGTATCGGACTGACGGTCGCGCGGGAGCTCGCGCGGGCCAACGGGGGAGACGTGCGGATCGAGTCGTCTTCGCCGCAGGGCACGACGTTCGTGATCGAGCTGCCCGCGGTGGGGTGAGGGCGGCGGGCGACGCGCGTGGGGTCGAGGTGGACAGTCGCCGCGGGAGGCGACGAGCCCCTACGTTGCCTCCACCACGATCGGCCCGGCGTTGCGGGGCGCGACCGGCCGGACCCGGCCCGCCAGCCCTCGCTCCGACGCGACGCGCGCCATCGCCTCCCCCGCCGCATCGAGCGTGCGTTCGTCGTCGGCGAAGGCGATCACGCTCGATCCCGCGCCCGACAGGCACGCCCCGAGCGCCCCGGCCTCGCGGGCGGCCGAGACGAGCGACGGCAGCTCCGGATAGACGGCGGCCCGGTATGGCTCGTGGAGCCGGTCCTCGGTCGCGTCGCGCAGCAGCGCGTACCGGCCGCTGGTGATCGCGGCCACGGCCAGGGCGGCACGGCCCACGTTGAAGACGGCGTCGCGGTGTGGCACGTCATGCGGGAGGGCGGCGCGCATCGCGGTCGTCGCCAGGGCGCGGTCGGGCACGAACAGGACCGCGCGCAGACGCCCGGGCACGTCGAACCGGACGGCCTCGGGGCGACCGCCGACCATGGCCACCACCACGAACCCGCCGAGCAGCGCGGCCGAGGCGTTGTCGGGATGCCCCTCGAGTTCGCAGGCGAGGTCGAGCTGGCGACGCTCCCCGAGCTGCCCGCCCGTCAGCGCGTCGGCGGCGACGAGCCCGGCCACGGTCGCGGCCGCCGAGGAGCCAAGCCCGCGGGCCAGCGGGATCTCGTTGCGCATCGCGATCCGCCAGCCGATTTCCTGCGGGACCTCGCCCAGGGCCCAGCGGAGGCCCAGCTCCAGCGCGACCACGAACCGATTGTGCCGGTCGCCGGCGAGCTTCCCCTCTCCCTCTCCCTCCACCGTCAGCTCGACCGACGGCTCGGCCAGCACCTCGACCGTGACGCGGTTCACCAGGTCGAGGGCCATGGCGAGGACGTCGTAGCCGGCGCCGAGGTTGGCGGTGGTGGCGGGCACGTCGACCACGACGCGGCGGTGGACGAGACCGGGGAAGGGCGGCGGCTGGACCGCGCGGGGTTCGGGAGGCGGGGCGGACTCGCCGGTCGGGGAGTTCGCGCCGGGCGCGCCCGCCGCGGGCGTGTCAGACGTTTCCGTGGGTGCATCGGGCGACACCGCGGGCACGTCGGGCGACACCGCGGGCACGTCGGGCGACACCGCGGGCGTTTCGGCCACCGCGGGCGACACCGCGGGCACGTCGGCCCCCCGGCGGCGGCGACGGCCCGTCACCAGCCCAGCGCCCCCATCACACCCTCCACCGTCGGTGGCGCCGTCAGCCCCGCAAGCACGTTCCGTC
>JAJYHN010000107.1 GCA_021784765.1 Actinomycetes bacterium | reverse complement strand
CCGCTCAGTCGGTGAACAGGCAGGCGCCGACCAGGCCGGGACCGACGTGCGCCCCGATCACCGGCGTCGCCTCCACCACGTGACGCTCGACCACCTCGGCACCGGCCTCCACCCTGGCCAGCACGTCGCGGGCCTCGCCCTCGGCCGCGGCGTGGAGGGCCGCGACGTGCGCAGGCCGGCCGCCGATGGCGGCGAGCGTCTCCTCCACGATCCGGTCGAGGGCGCGGCGGCGGGTCCGTGGCCGGGCGACGCCCCGCGGCGCGCCGTCGACGAAGGCGAAGACCGGCTTGAGGTCAAGGGCCGTGGCGGCCCACGCGGCGAGGGCGTTCACCCTGCCGCTGCGCCGCAGGAACTCGAAGGTCCCGACCGTGGCGAACAGGCGGGCCCGCGCCGCGACCTCGCGCGCGCGCGACGCGACCTCGTCCAGCCCGGCTCCCCCGGCGGCGGCCCTCGCCGCCTCGAGCGCCACGAAGCCCTCGGCCATCGACGCCGACCGGGAGTCGAGGACGACGACGCGGCCCGCGTACCGCTCGGCGGCCACCAGCGCCTGCGCGTGGGCACCGCTCATCGTCGACGCGACGGTGACGCAGAGGACCTCCCCGGCCCGGGTTGCCTCGAACGCCCCGAGGAAGTCCTCCCAGGTGGGCGCCGAGGTGCTCACGGGGCCCTCGCCCCGCGCGAGTCGCGCGTACAGGTCGGCGGTGGCGAGGTCGAGCCCGTCCCGATAGCTCCGCTCCCCGACCCTCAGATACAGTGGGACGAGGCGGATCCCGAGCTCCTCGGCCAGCCCGCCGGGGAGGTTGGCGGCGCTGTCGGCGACGATCGCGACCATGGCACGCACGTTACCCGAGGCGAGGGAGTGAGTGACGCCGGGCCGGCCCCCGGCGGGTACGTCGACGCCTGGCGGTCTTCCCCGTTTCGCCGGCTCCTCGTCGGCCAGTCGGTCTCGAGCCTCGGGGACTGGGTGGCGACGCTCGCGTTCATCGCCACCGCGTTCTCGCTGACCGGCAACCAGGCGGCCGTCGCCGTCGTGCTGATCCTGCGGCTGGTGCCGCCGATGTTCGCCGCCCCCGTCGGCGGCGTCGTCGCAGACCGGCTCGACCGCCGGCTGATCATGGTGACCTCCGACCTCTCACGGGCTGCGCTGATCGCCCTGGTCCCCTTCGTCGGCATCGCGCTCCTGTACGTCATCGCGTTCGTCCACGAGTGCATCTCGCTGTTCTTCCTGCCGGCGCGGGACGCGAGCGTGCCCCACCTGGTCCCCGAAGGGTCGCTCGCGGAGGCGAACGGGCTCGTGCTGGCCTCGTCCTACGGCGCCCTGCCCGTGGCGGCCGGGCTGTTCGGCGCCCTGCGGCTCGCGGCGTCCCACATTCCGACCGGGCTGCCGTTCGCCGGCCCGCTACGCGCCCACCCGACGGCGTTCGCCTTCCTGTTCGACGCGGCGACGTTCCTGTTCTCGGCGGCGATGATCGCCGGGCTGCCCCTCGGGCGCGCCGAGGGCGCGGGCGGCCAGCGCGTCCGGCTCTTCGAGGGGGTTGCCGAGGGGACGCGGTACGTGCTCTCCCACGCGTGGCTGCGGGCGCTGGCCGCGGGGCTCCTGGTCTCGATGCTCGGGGGCGGCGTGCTGTTCGCGATCGGCATCGCGTTCATCCGCGAGACGCTGCACGGCAGCGACGTGCAGTTCGGGTGGCTGGCCGCCCTGTGGGGCGCTGGGATGGGGATCGGCCTCGGGATCGTCCGGGCGCTCGTGCGGCGCGGAGAGGCCCAGGTGTTCCTCGCGGCGGTGACGCTCTGCGGCGCGGTGCTGATCACCATGGCGCTGCTGCCGTTCCTGTGGCTGTCGTTCGTGGCGGCCGTCGCCTTCGGCGCGGCCTTCTCGGTCGCGATCGTGCTGGCCCTGTCGCTCGTGCAGCGCGAGACGGAGGACCGCATCCGCGGACGCATCATGGGCGGGGTGCAGATGCTGTTCCGGATCGGGCTCGGGGCCGGGGCGCTCGGCGTCGGCGCCCTGGCCCACAGCGTGGGGCAGCTGCGGATCGGACTCGGGAACGTCGCCCTGCGCCTCGACGGGAATCAGGTCGGGCTGATCGCAGGGGGGATCCTCATCCTGCTGGGGGCGGCCGCGTCGATCGGGGTGACCCGCATCCCCCCCCACGATGGGGCCGCCGAGCCCCGAGAAGATCGTCAGGTCACCTGACGAATCTCCCGGCGGCCCCGGCGCCTCACATCTCCCGGCGGCCCTCGAGCGCCTGCCCGAGCGTCACCTCGTCGGCGTACTCGAGGTCCCCCCCGACCGGCAGGCCGCTCGCCAGGCGGGTGACCCTCACCCGGAGGGGCTTCAGGAGGCCCGCCACGTACATCGCGGTGGCGTTCCCCTCGAGGTTGGGGTTCGTCGCCAGGATCACCTCGGCGACCCCGTCGCGCGCGACGCGGTCGAGCAGCTCCTGCACGCGGAGGTCGTCGGGCCCGATGCCCTCGAGCGGGGAGATGGCACCGCCGAGCACGTGGTAGCGGCCCTTGACGACCCCGGCCTTCTCGACCGCGGCCTGGTCCTTCGACTCCTCCACGACGCAGATCACCGACGGGTCCCGGCCCGGATCACGGCACACACGGCAGAGGTCGCCCTCGCTCACCGCGAAGCACTCGCGGCAGAAGCGGACCTTCTCCTTCGCGGCGACGATCGCCCCGGCCAGCCGGCGTGCCTCGTCGGCCGGCACCTTCACCAGATGGAACGCCAGGCGCTGCGCCGACTTCGGCCCGATCCCGGGCAGGCGCGAGAGCTCGTCGATCAGATCCTGGATGGGCCCCTCGAACACCTAGGCGTCACCTCCGTCCTCGACGGCGCCGAGCTCGGAGCGGAGGCGCGCGACCGCGTCCTCGGGGCTCAGCACGTGGTCGTCCTCGTCGATCACCACGAGGCCGGGCACCTCCTCGCGTGCCACGCAGAGGACCCGGGGCGCGACCCCGAACACCGCCGAGAGCGCCTCGCGCAGCTCCGCCTCCTTCGACTGGACCTTCTGCACGGCGAACTTCCGCCCCGGCGGGAACGCGAGCTCGACCGTGGCGCCGTCGTAGGCGGCGGCCGTGACGGACTCGAGGTTCGCCCGCAGGATCATCTGGCGGCGGGCCGCCAGATGATCGAGCAGCTGCGGCCACCCGCGCCGGATCGCAGCGACGTCGAGCGCCCCCGTCGACGGCGCGTGCGCCCCCTCGAGCGCCTCGACGCCGACCGTCGGCACCGGCTCACCCAAGAGGCCGGCGTCGTTCGCTGGCTCCTCCCTCGAAGGGCCGGCGTCGTTCGCGGAGCGGGGGTTGGGTGGCGCCTGGCCCGCGGAGCGAGCGACGCCGGCCTCCGGGGGAACCACCGCACCCATCTCAACGACCCCCGCCAGTCGTTCCAGCCGTTCGACGCGTGACGCGAGACCGGCCGACGAGGGGTCGGCTTCGG
>JAJYHN010000094.1 GCA_021784765.1 Actinomycetes bacterium | reverse complement strand
GCGGCCCCGCCACCGGCGCCGGCAGCGGTCCCTCCCGTGCGCCCCCTGGGAGTGGCCACGCCGCTGCGGGGCGCCGCCGCCCGCATCGTCCAGAACATGGAGGCGAGCCTCGCGATCCCGACGGCGACCTCCGTGCGCACGGTTCCGGCGAAGCTCCTCGAGGAGAACCGCCGGCTGATCAACCGCCACCTCGCCGGGACCGGGGGCGGCAAGGTGAGCTTCACCCACCTCGTCGGCTGGGCCGTCGTCCGTGCGCTCGACGCCGTCCCCGCGATGACGCGGAGCTTCGCCGCGATCGCCGGGCAGCCGCACGTGGTCGTCCCCGAGGCGACGACGCTCGGGCTTGCGGTCGACACCACCCGCCCCGACGGGTCGCGCTCGCTGGTGGTCCCGAACGTCAAGCGCGCGAACGAGCTGGACTTCTCCGGGTTCTTCGCCGCCTACGAGGAGGTCATCCGCCGGGTCCGGCGGAACGAGCTCACGCCCGACGACTTCGCCGGCACGACGGTGACGCTGTCGAACCCCGGCACGCTCGGCACGCAGGTCTCGGTCCCCCGGCTGATGCCGGGCCAGGGCCTGATCGTCGCCACCGGGCGCATCGACTACCCGAGCGAGTACCAGGGCGCCGACCCCGAGACGCTCGCCGCGCCCGGCATCGGCAAGGTCATCGGGATCACCAGCACGTACGACCACCGGGTCATCCAGGGTGCGGAGAGCGGCGAGTTCCTGGCGAAGGTCGAGGAGCTGCTGCTCGGCGGCGAGGGCTTCTACGACAAGGTGTTCGCGAGCCTCCGCATCCCCTACGAGCCGGCGCGCTGGACCCGCGACCGGGGGCCCGGCGTCTCGGGGGCCGAGCGCGTCGACGCCCTCGTCGAGCGCCAGGTGGCCGTCTCGCGCCTGATCAACATGTACCGCGTACGCGGGCACCTGCTGGCCCGGACCAACCCGCTCGGCGACGACGTCGTGCTCGCCCATCCCGAGCTCGACCTCGCCGAGCACGGCCTCTCGGTGTGGGACCTCGACCGCGCGTTCCACGTGGACGACCTTCCGGGCCCGCCGCGCCGAACGCTTCGCGAGACCGTCGACCTGCTCCACGACGCCTACTGCGGCACGGTCGGCATCGAGTACATGCACATCCAGGAGCCGGAACAGAAGCGCTGGATCCAGCAGCACGTCGAGGGCGTGTCGCCGGCGCTGCCGCGGCAGGACAAGCTCCGGATCCTCGAGCGCCTGAACGCCGCGGAGGCCTTCGAGCGGTTCCTCCACACGAAGTACGTGGGGCACAAGCGGTTCAGCCTCGAGGGCGCCGAGGCGCTGATCCCCATGCTCGACGGGCTGCTCGACGCGGCGACGGCCGCCGGGGCGGAGCGCGCCGTGCTCGGCATGTCCCACCGCGGCCGGCTGAACGTGCTGGCGAACATCGTGGGCAAGAGCTACCGGCGGATCTTCCGCGAGTTCGAGGGCGACATCGACCCCGAGACCACGCAGGGCTCCGGCGACGTGCAGTACCACCTCGGCGCCGAGGGGACCTACCCGACGCCCTCGGGAGGCACGATCGAGGTGACGCTCGCGTCGAACCCGAGCCACCTCGAGGCCGTCGACCCGGTCGTCGAGGGGATGGCACGCGCGTGGCAGGAGCGCCTCGGCGACGCCGACCGCGCGCGCGTGCTGCCGGTGCTCCTGCACGGCGACGCGGCCTTCGCCGGCGAGGGGGTCGCGGCCGAGACGCTCGGCATGAGCCAGCTGCCCGGCTACGCGACCGGCGGCACCGTGCACGTCGTGGTCAACAACCAGCTCGGGTTCACCACCCCCCCGGCCGCGGGTCGCTCGAGCGTCTACGCGACCGACGTCGCGAAGATGGTCCAGGCGCCGATCTTCCACGTGAACGGCGACGACCCGGAGGCGTGCGTGCGGGTGGCGCGCCTCGCGTTCGCGTTCCGCCGGGCGTTCCGCAAGGACGTGGTGATCGACATGGTCTGCTACCGGCGCTACGGGCACAACGAGGCCGACGACCCGAGCTACACGCAGCCGCTGATGTACCGGCGAATCGACGCCCGGCGGTCGATTCGCAAGCTGTACGTCGAGGCGCTGGTGAACGGTGGCGACATCACGCTCGAGGAGGCCGAGGCCGCGCTCGCGGACTACCGCGGCCGCCTGCAGCGGGCCTTCGACGAGACGCGCGAGAGCTGGCCGCCCGAGCCCGGCGACCCGCTGCGCGGTCGACCCGCGCCGCCCGAGCCGGTCGCGGTCGACACCGCCGTCGACGCGCCGACCCTCGAGCGGATCGAGCGCGCGGCGACGACGTGGCCGGAGGGCTTCCATCCGCACCCGAAGCTCGCCCGACAGCTCGAGCGGCGCCGCGACCTGCTCGGCACCGACGCCGTCGATTGGGCGATGGGCGAGGCGATGGCGCTCGGCTCGCTGCTGCTGCAGGGCGTGCCGGTGCGCCTGTCCGGGCAGGACTCCCGGCGCGGCACGTTCAGCCAGCGCCACGCCGTCCTGGTCGACCACGAGACCGGCGCGGAGCACTATCCGCTGGCCTCACTCGACCCCGGCCAGGCGCCGTTCCACATCTACGACAGCCCGCTGAACGAGTTCGCGTCGATGGGCTTCGAGTACGGCTACTCGGTGGTGGCGACCGGCGCGCTGGTCGCCTGGGAGGCGCAGTTCGGCGACTTCGTGAACGAGGCGCAGGTGATCGTCGACCAGTTCCTGGCCGCCGCCGAGGACAAGTGGTCGCAGGCAAGTGGCCTGGTCCTGCTGCTGCCCCATGGGTTCGAGGGGCAGGGGCCCGAGCACTCGAGCGCCAGGCTCGAACGCTTCCTCGCGCTCGCGGCCTCCGGCAACATGACGGTCGCCGTGCCCAGCACACCGGCGCAGTACTTCCACCTGCTGCGGCGCCAGGCCCTGCGCGAGCGACGGACGCCGCTCGTCGTGTTCACGCCGAAGTCGCTGCTGCGACTGCCGGAGGCGCGGAGCGCCGCGACCGAGCTGCTTGGGGGCGGCTTCCGCGAGGTGCTGCCCGACGCGAGCGTGCCCCCGCGGGTGGCGCGCCGGGCGCTGGTGTGCGCGGGAAAGGTGTACTACGACCTCGACCGGCACCGCCGCGAGCAGGGCGTGACCGACACCGCCATCGTGCGCTTGGAGCAGCTGTACCCGTTCCCGTCCGCCGCCCTGCGCGAGGCCCTGCGCGAGCACGCTGCCGCGTCGAAGGTGCGCTGGGTCCAGGAGGAGCCCGAGAACATGGGCGCGTACCGGTTCGTGCACCAGCGCCTGCACCGCGACCTGCCGGAGGGAGTGGCGTTCGACCACGTCGCCCGGCCCGAGGGCGGCAGCCCCGCAACCGGCAGCGCGAGCCAGCACGCCCGCGAGCAGGAGGCGCTGGTCCGAGCCGCGTTCGCGTAGGCGGGCCGGTCGCGCGGGCCTCAGGCGCCCGTGCCGGCGGTCCCGGCGGCCCCGGCGGCCGG
>JAJYHN010000184.1 GCA_021784765.1 Actinomycetes bacterium | reverse complement strand
CGCCGGGAGCGGGGCAACGGCCGCCCCGGCGGCCAGCAGCCCGGCCAGGGTCCGCGCGTCGAGCGCGAGCCCGGCGGGGGCGAGGGTCGCCGGCGGCCCTCGCGCGAGGAGCGCCGCCGCCAGCGCGAGGAGCGCCGCCAGCGCGAGCTGGAGGTCCGCGAGGAGGAGATGGCGACCGCGCCGGTGCGCACCGGCATCCTCGACGTGCTGCCCGAGGGCTATGGGTTCCTGCGAACGAACGGCTACCTGCCCGGACCCGAGGACGTCTACGTCTCGCTCAGCCAGGTCCGCCGGTTCGTGCTCCGTCGTGGGGACGAGGTCACCGGGGCCATCCGGCAGCCGCGGGACAACGAGAAGTACTACGCGCTGCTTCGCGTCGACACGATCAACGGGCTCGATCCCGAGGCCGCCAGGATGCGGCGCGACTTCGACAAGCTGACCCCGCTGTTCCCCGACGAGCGGTTCCGCCTCGAGCATGCGCCGACGGGCATCACCGAGCGAATCATCGACCTCGTCTCGCCGATCGGGAAGGGCCAGCGCGGGATGGTCGTGTCGCCGCCGAAGGCCGGGAAGACGACCGTGCTGAAGCAGATCGCCGGCGGCATCCTCGCGGCCGACCCGAAGGCGCACGTGATCGTCCTGCTGGTCGACGAGCGGCCGGAGGAGGTCACCGACTGGCAGCGCACGGTGGCCGCCGCCGAGGTCGTCTACTCGACGTTCGACAAGCCGGCCGACCAGCACACGCAGGTGACCGAGCTCGTGCTCGAGCGCTCGAAGCGCCTGGTCGAGATGGGCATGGACGTCGTGATCCTGCTCGACTCGGTGACCCGCCTCGCCCGCGCCTACAACCTGTCGGCGCCGGCGTCGGGCCGGATCCTGTCCGGCGGCGTCGACTCCACGGCGCTGTACCCGCCGAAGCGGTTCTTCGGCGCCGCGCGCAACATCGAGGAGGGCGGGTCGCTCACGATCATCGCGAGCGCCCTGGTCGAGACCGGGTCGCGCATGGACGAGGTCATCTTCGAGGAGTTCAAGGGCACCGGGAACATGGAGCTGCGCCTCGACCGTCAGCTGTCGGAGAAGCGCATCTTCCCGGCCATCAACATCGAGGCCTCCGGCACCCGCAAGGAGGAGCGCCTGATGTCGACCGAGGAGCTCGCGCTGGTCTGGCGCCTGCGCCGCGTGCTGCACGCGCTCGAATCGGGCGCCGCCCTGGAGCTGCTCATCGACAAGGTCCGCCAGACGAAGTCGAACGAGCAGTTCCTGCGGGAGATCTCGAAGGTGCCGATCTCGGACTGACGGGCAGGCTCGCACGGGAGGAGGAGCGCACATGGCCGGCTGGGGCGACGACCCGGTGATGGCGGACCTGCAGGAGGCGATCGCCGACGGGTGGGAGCCGGTGGCGATCCGCGAGGAGGCAGGGCCACCCGGAGGTCCGTATGACGTCGTCACCGTCCGCAAGGGCGACGAGCAGCGGGAGTTTCGCAGCGACCACCTCGCCTTCCACCGGTTCGTCGAGGGGCTGATGGAGGACTACGGTCTCGCGTACGCTTAATGGTCGACCCACGCGCCCGCGGGGCGCACGAAAGGAACTGGATCGAGATGAAGCAGGGAATCCACCCGGACTACGTTGTCGCCAAGGTCATCTGCTCGTGCGGCAACACCTTCCTGACGCGCTCGACGAAGCCGGAGATCCACATCGAGCTCTGCTCGGAGTGCCACCCCTTCTACACGGGCAAGCAGAAGCTCGTGGACACCGGCGGCCGCGTCGAGCGATTCCAGCGGCGGTACGCGAACCGTTCGGCCTCTCGCTGATCGCCCCGGCGGGTCCCGTGCCACGCGGGGGAAACTGCCCGTCGGTCCTTGAATCGCCGCAGCGTGGGGCTACAGTGAGGCTCCCGGTCGAGCCGTGTGCGTGCGAAAGGATGTGGTGAGCGTGGCGACCCCGGAGGCCGATTCCGCGTCCCTGTTCCCGGCGGAGGTCGCCGGAGCGCAGTTCGGCGTGACCCGCAAGGGGTACGACCCCGATGAGGTCCGCGCCTTCCTGCAGCGGGTCGCCGAGCACGTCAGCCGCCTCGGCGAGGAGGCCCGGCATGCCGCCGCGCGCGCCGAGATCCTCGAGCATCAGGCTGCCTCGACTGGGGAGGCGGCCTACGAGCGCGTGGCGAAGCGGTTCGCCGGGGCGCTGGCGGATGCCGACCGGGCCGTCGAGCAGGCTGCCGCGGATGCCCGGGCGGAGGCGGAGCGCGCGACCGAGGGGGTGCGCGCCGAGGCGGCCGCGACCCTGGAGCGCGCGCGAGCCGACGCCGCCGCGATCGTCGAGCAGGCCCGCGTGGAGGCGGCCCGGATCGTGGCGGCGGCCCGCGCGGCGAGCCAGCCCGTGACGACGGCCACGGCTCCAGTCCCCGTCGTGCCCCCTGGCCCGCCCGCGCCCCCGGCGCCTGCTGCCCAGCCCCCTGAGGTTCCGGAGCCCCCCGCGGTTCCGGAGCCCCCCGCGGTTCGGGAGCCCCCCGAGCCGCCAGTCGCGACCCTTCCGTCGGACGCCGGGCTCGGGTCGATCGAGGCTCAGCTCGAGCGGCTCGCAGCCTCGCTGCGAGAGCCCGATCCGCCGCAGGCGCCCGCCCCGGCGCCGAGCAGCGGATCCCCGATGAACGGGAACGGCCGCGGTCCCGCGCCCGCCCCCGGGCGTCCGGCTCCCGGCCCGGCCGCTCGCCGGGCGGCGCCGCCGGAGCTCGCCGGCCTCACCGGCGACGCCCCTTTCGAGTTCGACATCCCGCTTGGCGGTCCCGACGTGTCGTTCCCCGACCTGTTCGGCGACGCGGAGGAGTGACCGGAGCTCGCGGACGCGGTCGGCCGCGATAATTGCTTCGCCATGGCCGATCGATTCGACGAGCTCGAGGAGCGCTACGAGGAGCTGGGGCGGCAGCTCGCCGACCCCACCATCGCCAGCGACCCAACCCGCCTGAGGGAGCTCGGGAAGAAGCATGCCGAGCTCCACGAGGTCGTCACGGTGGTTCGCGACCGCCGTGCCGCCCTCGGGCAGGCCGAGGAGGCGCGCGCGATGGCGAAGGAGGAGCGCGATCCCGAGATGCTGGCGTTCCTGCGGGGCGAGGAGGAGGACGCCGAGCGCCGCGTCGCCGAGCTGGCGGATCGGCTCGAAACCCTGATGCTGCCGAAGGACCCGAACGACGCCAAGGACGTGCTGCTCGAGATCCGCGCGGGGCCCGGTGGGCAGGAGGCGGCGCTCTTCGCGGGAAACCTCTTCGAGATGTACCGGCGCTTCGCCGAGCGGCAGGGGTGGAAGACCGAGGTCGTGTCCTCGAGCCCCGGTGAGCTCGGGGGCAGCTTCAAGGAGGTCGTCGTCGAGGTCAGGGGCGACGGCGCCTACTCGCGGCTGAAGCACGAGTCCGGCGTGCACCGCGTGCAGCGCGTGCCGGTGACCGAGTCGAGCGGGCGCATCCACACCTCGACCGCCACCGTC
>JAJYHN010000192.1 GCA_021784765.1 Actinomycetes bacterium | reverse complement strand
GGTTCCAGGTCAGGACGAAGCCGTTCGCGTCGGAGACGCGGGAGACCCCGCGCGGGCCGCCCATGGCGCCGTTCAGGATCGCGAGCGGCAGGACCCGCCAGGTGCGCCCGCCGTCGGAGGTCGCGAACAGCGGGCTCCGACCGCCCCACGCCCATCCGCGGCCGTCCGGCAGCAGGGCGGCGCCGCCGAGATACCCGCCCGAGGAGAGGCCGCCGCTCGGGGCGGTTGGCGTTCCGAACCCGAGGACCTCGGCCTCGACGTGCCACGTCCGGCCCCCGTCGCTCGTGGCCAGGATGGCCTTCGACTGAGAGCCGGCGCCCGGCTCGCCCGTGCACACCAGGAGCCCATCGGTCCCGGTCGCGAACGCGACGGCGGTCGCCGTCCCCACGAATCGGGGGCACGGAACGTCGACGGTCGTCCATGTGCGCCCCCCGTCGAGCGTGTGGGCCAGGGCCGCCTTCCCCGGAATGCCGGTGGGCGGGCCCGATGCCGGCAGGGCCCAGCCGTCCGTGGGCGTGGGAAAGGACAGCCCGATCTCCGTTCCCCGCAGCGTGGACCAGCTCCGGCCGGCGTCCGTCGTGCGGAGGATGCCGGCGGGGCCGCCCTGCGGCGACACGAGCACGGCCCACGCATCGGGCGTGCCGGGGGCCACGTCGAGCTCCTCGACGGCCGCGCGCGTCCGCTCGACGATGTGCCAGGTCCGGCCGCCGTCGTGGGTGGCGGCGATGACCCCGCGGCAGCCGGGGCACGTCTTCACGGCCGCGCCTCTGGCGAGGCCGCCGCCGATCAGGCCGTCGCGCGCGTTCCAGAAGGCGACCGCAGCGGGCTGGAAGCCCGGGGCCACGGCCTCACCGGGCGGGAACGTCGGCCGCGGACGCGGGGCCGGAGGAGACGCGGGGGTGGCCGTCACCGAGCACGTCGCGGCCGCGGCCCCACGGCCCGAGTACTGACCCGAGGCCAGGAACAGGCGCCTGCGGGCGCCCGGCGCGAGGAGGAACGCGCCCGAGCGGCCGCTGCGCCACACGACCGTGCCGGCGGCGTCGCGGAGCAGACACGACACGGAGGCCCTGGACCATCCCGGGCCGTGGTTGGTCAGCACGCCGTAGACCTTCTCGATCCGGGTGATGGTCCTCGACGGGAGGTCGTTCTCCCCGAAGAGGGAGACGCTCGAGACGGTGACGTGTGCGCTCGGCCGGGGCGTGCGCGACCCGGGAACCGGAGGGCGGGTGCCCTCGAACGCCCTCATGAGGCCGAGGACCCCCGCGAGGATGCCGGCGATGACCGCGGCCGTCAGCGCGACGACCTGCGCACGGCGGACGATCCGGCGCCGATGCTTGCGGACGACCACGCCGTGCACGATCGCGTCTACGTCGCCCGGGTCGATCGCGGGCGCCAGGGCCTCGAGGCCCGCCCGCACCCGCTCGTCAATGCCCGGCATGGTCGGTCGTCTCCTTCACGTCTCCGTCGGCTTCAGCGGCCTCGCCCAGGGCCTCGGCCAGCGCCCGGCGGGCGCGAAACAGGGCCGACTTGGCGGTACCCTCGCTCACGCCGAGGGCCCGGGCCACCTGCGCCACGCTCAGGTCCAGGTAGTAGAAGAGGACCGCCGCCTCTCGCTGGCGCCGGGGGAGGGCGCCGAGGGCCCGGAGGAGGTCGACGCTCGCCTCCGAGCGGCCGTCGGGCCCGGCGACGGTCGGCTCGCCGGCCAGCTGTCCCCGGGCGCGCCGCTCGACCCGCAGCCTGCGGAGGCCGCTTCGCAGCAGGTTCGTGGCCACCACCGTGACCCAGGCGGGCAGCGAGTCGATCCACTCGCCCCGTTCCGAGCGCTCCCAGGCCCTGGCCAGCGCCTCCTGCACCACGTCCTCGGCCAGCGCCCGGTTCCCGCAGGCGAGCGCCAGCCCGGCGACCAGCCTTGGGTAGTCCCCTGCGAGGAACTCCCTGATGTCCCGCTCGTCCACACCCGCTCTCCGTGTGCGGCGCGGCGCGCCCATGGTATCGACGCTCGAGGGCCTCGTCCGGTTGGCCGTACGCGCCACCATTCTCACCGCGGGTTCGCCGCCCGTCGGGGGCGGCGGTTGGGGCGCGGTCCAATCGCCCCGGGCCCGCGACTCCCCGTATCTTCAGGGGGGCTAGCACTCCATCGGCTAGACTGCTAACCATGGCGGAGGCAGCGAAGCTCTCGGAGCGCAAGGCCGCGATCCTGAGCGCGCTCGTGCACGTCTACATCCGCACCGGCGAGCCGGTCGGGAGCGAGGCGGTGGCGACGGCGGCTCGGCTCGGCGTCAGCTCGGCGACGATCCGAAACGAGCTCGCTGCGCTGGAGGAGCTCGGCTATCTCTCGCAGCCGCACACCTCCGCAGGGCGCGTCCCGACCGATCTCGCCTACCGCTGCTACGTCGACGCGCTGCCACCGCGGCCGAAGCTTCCCGACCCCGAGCGGCGCGCCGTGCTGGAATTCTTCGACGAGGCCCTGGCCGACGTCGACGAGATCCTGCGTGGGACGACGCAGCTGCTCTCGCGCCTCACCCACTACGCGTCGCTGGCGCTCGCCCCGAGCCGGCAGGAGCGGGCGCTCGTTCGCCTGGAGCTGCTGTCACTGGGGCAGGCCATGATGCTGCTGGCGGTCCTCGACACGGGCAGGGTGGACAAGTGCGTGATCGACCTGCCGCAGGGCGCGGGCGAGGCGGACGTCGAACGGGTCTCGCGGGGGGTGCTCGAGCGCCTCCGCGGGCAGACCCTCGGTGAGGCGCGGGCCCATGTGGCCGAGCGCGGGAAGGCGACGGGCGAGCCCGAGCGCGCGATCCTCGCGCGCGTGGACGAGGCGCTCGCGACGATCGGCCGCCAGGAGGAGGGCGACCACGTGGTGGTCGGCGGCGCCGCGAACATCGCCGGCGAGGACTCCTTCGCCCGCCGCGAGACGCTGCGGCACATCTTCGAGGCCCTCGAGCGCGAGACCGAGGTGCTCGGGCTGCTCCGCCAGGCGACGGTCCCGCGCGAGGGCCCCGTGTCGGTCACGATCGGCCGCGAGAGCCCGATGACCGGGCAGTGGGAGGCGAGCGTCGTGGCGGCCCCCTACGGCGCCGGCGATCGTGCCTTCGGAACCATCGGCGTGGTCGGACCGATCAGGATGGACTATCTGGCGGCGATCTCGGCCGTGCGCGTCGTCGCGGAGCGCCTCTCCGCGGCCGTCGAGGCCCTTACCCGGTGAGCCCGACGCGGTGAGCCGGGCACGGCGGACGCAGAGGGCGGCCGGCGCGGCCGCCGCAGGCTGATGGCGCAGCAGGTTCCCGACCTCTACGCGATCCTCGGCGTCGCGCACGACGCGACCGACGAGGACATCAAGCGCGCCTACCGGCGGCTCGCCCGCGAGTACCACCCCGACGTGAACGCCGACCCGGAGGCCGAGCGGCGCTTCAAGGAGATCGTGGCCGCCTACGAGACGCTCTCGGATCCCTCCAAGCGCCGGCAGTACGATCTGTACGGCCAGCAGGGC
>JAJYHN010000013.1 GCA_021784765.1 Actinomycetes bacterium | reverse complement strand
GTAGAGGTGGGCCGGCAGGCTCCAGCCGTAGTTCGGCTCGAACATATGGTCCTGCAGCACGAAGTCCCTGGCGTAGGTCCAGTAGTTCGGGATCTCGTGGGCGGTGTGGTAGCCCATCACGTCCACGACCTGCCCCCGGCCCCGGTGCGTGCAGAAGGGGTTCGCGAGGTTGGTGCGGCAGGTGTAGGCGAGCCCGTAGGCGGCCGAGCGCAGGAAGCCGTTCATCTTCCCGTGGTTGTAGTCGACCCAGAAGTCCTTCAGGTCGTGCGGGCCCCCCAGGTTCACCAGGCTCGTGTCGTGGAAGGGACGCACGCAGGCGTGTTTGGGATCGGGGACGCAGACTCGCGCGACGCAGACGACCCGTGGAGGCAGCGGCACGCACACGCTCGGAACCCCGTTGCGCATCGGGATGCCGTCGGCACCGGGGAAGGTCCCGAAGTAGCTGTCGAAGGACCGATTCTCCTGCATCACGATGATCACGTGCTTGATCTTGTGGATCCCCGGGGGAACAAGGTCGACGGACGGTGCCCGGCCCGGTGAGCGGTGGTGAATGACCTCGGAGCTCACGGGTACGCAGGAAGCAGCGAGAAGCGCCAGGACCAGGAGCGTGGCGAGGCGGCCGGTCGGGATCCGAGCGCGTGAGCGAGGAGGGACGGAGCGCACGTTGGGGACCTTCGAGGTGTCGGTCACCGCCTCTTCGACGAGCGGGCCGGAGGGCGGGCTCCCGGCCGGCCGCGGAGCCGGGGCGGAAGACGTGGCGGAGGGGGCGCGGGTACCGCCCCCTCCACCAGTCGGGGGGTCTTCCTCGTTTTCGCGCTTCCGCGTGCTACAGGTGGCTTCCTCGTGTCCGCGTGCTACTTACTGCTGGACGTCGGGGCCGGCCTGGTAGTTCACGTCCACGCCGTCCGGGTCCTGGTGCCCTCCGGGGCCGTCGGCCTCGGGCGCGCCCTCACCGGTGCCCGATGGGTCGGTGCCCTCGGTCGAGGTGGACGCGGTCGCGGGCGCGGAGAGTGCCGTGGCCGGGTGGACGTTCGCCTGCCGGGCCGACGCATGGGCCGCGCTGCCGGCCACCCCGAGCCAGAGCCCGAGCGAGGCCACGAGCGGGGCGACGATGCCAATCACGATCTTCCTCATCCTGTTCACCTCCTCTCGTCTGGGAGTCGAGCCCACCGTAGGGAAGGCCCGATGAGAGGAGCGTGAGAGCCGGGTTCCCTACGGGGGCGGCGAGGGCGAGAGGGGGAGTGCGACGAAGAAGGCGGCGCCGTGGCCCGGCCGGCTCTCGGCCCAGATGCGGCCGCCGTGGGCGCGGACGACCTCCCGGCAGATGGCGAGGCCGAGCCCGGCACCCTCCCGCGCGCGCGAGCGCGAGGTCTCCACCCGGAAGAATCGCTCGAACACCCGCGTGAGGGCCTCCGATGGGATGCCGGGTCCGTCGTCCGCCACCGACAGGACGGCCTCCCCGGGGAGGCCGCGCACCGTGACCCGAACGTGGCCGGCGTCTCGGGCGTACTTGATCGCGTTGTCGACCAGGTTGGTGATCACCTGCCCCAGGCGGTCGGGATCGCCGGTGACCGGGCTCGAGGGCTCGGCGACCTCGATCTCGATGCTCACGCCCCGGGCGCGGGCCACGGGCTCCAGCGTCCGGGCCGCTCGCCGGGCGAGCTCGTCGAGGCGCACGGGGTCGCGCCGCAGGCGGATGCCCTCGTCGAGACGTGCCAGCGTCAGCAGGTTCTCGGCCGTTCGTGCCATCCGGTCGGCCTCCTCCCGCGTGCTCGACAGGGCATCGGCCGCGTCGCCCGGCGGCGTCACCCGCAGCGCGACGTCGAGCTCCGTGCGCATGACGGCGAGCGGGGTCCGCAGCTCGTGTGAGGCGTCCGCGACGAAGCGCCGCTGGTGCTCGACCGCCGCCTCGATGCGGTCCAGCATGGCGTTCAGCGTCATCGCCAGACGCTGCAGCTCGTCGGTGACCGGCGGGACCTCGATGCGCTCGCTCAGCCGGTCGGCCCCGATCCCCGATGCCTCGGCAGTCATCCGCGCGACGGGCCGCAGGGCCCGCCCTGCAAGGAGCCTGCCCCCGAGGGCCGCGAGCACGAGCGCCGCCGGCAGGGCCAGGGCGAGCAGGATGGCGAGCCGGTGCACCGAGCGGGACACGTCGTCCAGCGAGGTCGCGACGACCAGCACCCGCCCTCCCCCTCCGGGCAGGGCGATCGCGAGGACGCGGAAGGCGTCCCCGCCGGGGCCGAGCGGGACGCTCGCGCGCACGGGCGCCCCGGCGCGCGCGAGCGCCAGCGATCGCGAGCCCACCATCGGGCGGGCGGCGACGCCCGCGCCGGTCGAGTCCTCGACGGTTCCGGAGGGGCCGAGGATCTGGGCACCGGTCGTGCCGAGCGGCAGCCCACGAAGGGCCGTGTCGCCGACGTCCTGGAACTGCTGCTGGCCGCCGCCACCGACCCCGAGCACGATCTGACTGGCGCGGGAGGAGAGCGCCTGATCGACGCCGGTGACGAGGTCCGCGCGCAGCCGCACCAGCAGGAAGGCGCCCAGCGCCGCGAGGATCACGGCGAGCGTCGCCACGTACCAGAGCGTCAGGCGGGTCCTGATGGCGAGGGCCATCGGTCCTCAGCTTGCCAGCAGGAGGTATCCGGCCCCGCGCACCGTTCGGATCAGTGGCCGCCCGAAGGGCCGCTCGAGCTTCTTGCGCAGGTAGCCGACGTAGACGTCGGGGACGTTGGAGAACCCGTCGTAGTTCAGGTCCCAGACGTGCTCCAGGATCTGGGTGCGGGACACGACCTCGCCGGGGTGGCGCATGAGGAACTCGAGCAGCGCGAACTCCCGGGGTGAGAGGTCGACCGGCATCCCGTCCCGCGTGACCGCACGACTCGCCGGGTCGAGCTCCAGGTCTCCCACGTGCAGCACGGCCGGCCGCTCGGGGGCTCCCCGGCGGACCAGCGCCCGGACGCGCGCGAGCAGCTCGTCGAGCGCGAAGGGCTTCACGAGGTAGTCGTCGGCGCCGGCGTCCAGCCCCCGCACGCGGTCGTCGATCGCGTCCCGGGCCGTGAGCATGAGGATCGGGGCCCAGCGGCCACGGCGACGGAGCTCTCCGCAGACCTCGAAGCCGTCCGGTCCCGGGATCATCAGGTCGAGGACCACGGCGTCGTAGTCGTACTCGGTTCCCATCGAGATCGCGTCGACGCCGTCGAGCGCGACGTCGACCGCGTGGCCCTCGAGCTGGAGCCCCCGGGCGACGGCGCGCGCCATCTTGGGATCGTCCTCGACCACCAGCACGCGCATCCGCTCTCCTCCACAGCCCAGCGAGAGTGTCGCACGGGGCTCATGAGAGCGCGATGAGAAGGGGGCGCGCCGAGCGCACGGTGGGATTGCGGTGCGGCCTTACTGTGGGGCCGAATCGGGACGATACTTCACAAGTGTCCGGTGAAGGACGGGAACGGCCGGGGTCCCTTCTGGGGCTCCTGGTGGAGCCGGACGAGTCCGACGCACGTCGCGTGCGGGCGTGGGTTCGTCAGGCCGGCGGGTCCGAGTGGCTGCGCCTCGAGCGGGTCCGCTCGGTGGGCGCCGCGCTCGATCGGCTCGGCCGGGCGCGTCGCGAGCGTCCGGACGTCGTGCTGCTGGCCCTGGATGGCGCCGACCCGGGGGCGACGGAGGAGGTCGCCCGGGTCCGGGCGGCCGATCCCCTGGTCCCGATCGTCGTCCTCACGTCTGGCGGGGCCGGCGCCCCGGGCGAGCCCGAGCCCGAGCCGGAGCCGCACGACGGCGCGCCGGAGCACCTCGCCAAGGCCACGGCGGACGGGCGCGCCCTTCGCAGGTCGGTCCGCCACGCGATCCGGCGGGCGCAGCAGGAGGCCGCGCTCCACGCCACCGAGGCGCGCTTCCAGATGCTGGTCGACCAGCTCCCCGCCGTCGTCTACGCGAACGACGCCGAGTACTCGCGCGCCATCTACGTCAGCTCGCAGATCGAGCGCCTGGTGGGCCATCCTCCGGAGCGCTTCCTGGAGGATCCGGCGTTCGGCGACGCCCTGATCCACCCCGAGGACCGCGAACGGGTCCTGGACGCCGTGCGCGATGCGGCCGGCGGGGACGGGCCGCTGGAGCTCGAGTACCGCCTGGTCGCGCGCGACGGCTCGGAGGTGTGGGTGCACGACGCCTCGTCGCTGGTTCGCGGGCCGGCCGGCGAGCCGCTGTTCTGGCAGGGCGTGCTGATGGACGTCAGCGAGCAGCGTTGCGCCGAGGCGGCCATCCGCCGGCTGGCGGCCATGGTCGAGGGGTCGCTCGACGCCATCGTCGGACTGAGCCCGGACGGCGTGATCACCGACTGGAACGACGGCGCCGAGCGCACCTACGGCTACGTCGCGGACGACGTCGTCGGACGTTCGATCGATCTGCTGGTGCCGGCCGACGCCGAGCCGGAGGGGACGCTGCGGCGCCGGGCGCTGGCGGGCGAGCGGGGAACGGTGGAGCGCCGCGTGCGCCTGGCGAAGGACGGCCGGCGCATACCGATCGGCCTGACGGTCTCGCCGGTGCGGGCCGCGGACGGCAGCATCGTCGGCCTGGTCGAGGTGAGCCGGGACATCACCGAGCGGGTCGAGTCCGACCGCCGGATGCAGGAGAGCGAGTCGCGCTTCCGGTCGGTGTTCGAGGGTGCCATGGACGTCATGCTCCTCTCCGACGACGAGGGTCGCTTCGTCGACGTGAACCCGGCCGCGCTCGTGTTCTTCGGCCTGTCCCGCGGCGAGCTGATCGGCGCGACCATCGAGGACTTCGCGGCGGGCGGACCCGAGCTCGGCGAGGCGCCGTCGCCGTTCCGGCCGCAGGGATCGACGCGGGGTACGTTCGATCTCGCCCTGGCGCCAGGGCGCCGGCGAACCGTCGAGCTCGCGGCCGCGAGCATCCTGCCGGGGCTTCGCCTGTCGGTGCTGCGGGACATCACCGAGCGGCTGGAGGCCGAGGCGGCGCTGCGCGAGAGCGAGGAGAAGTTCCGCTCGGCCGTGGAGAGCTACCTCGAGCCGTTCGGCGTCTACGTCCCCGTCGGCGACGGGAGCGGAGCCGTCGTCGACTTCGCCGTCGACTACGTGAACGCCGCGGGCCGGGCGCGCCCGCCCTTCGCGGGGTCGGACCCGGTCGGCCGGAGCCTCCCGGAGTTGCTGGGCGTCGGGATGGACTCCCCGATCTTCCAGGGCTACCTGCGGGTCGCCGAGACAGGGGAGGACTGGGTGGCCGACGACCTGGCGATCGCGCTGCCCTCCTACGAGGGCGGCGCCCGCTACTTCGACATCCGGGCCTCTCGGCTGGGCGACCGCGTGGCCGCGTCGTGGCGGGACGTCACCGAGCGGGTCCAGGGCGCCCGGCGGCTGCGGCAGGCGCTCGCCGCGGTGCGGCAGGCCGACGCCGAGCGCAGGCGGCTGCTGGACCACCTGGTGAGGGCGCAGGAGGAGGAGCGGCGGATGATCGCCGCCGACATCCACGACGACTCCATCCAGAAGCTGGCGGCGGTCGCGATGCGGCTGGACCTGCTGGAGCACCGGCACCCGGAGCTGAAGAAGGACGAGCAGTTCCAGCGGTTGCGCGAGAGCATGCAGGCGTCGATGGACCGGCTGCGGCACCTGATGTTCGACCTGCGCCCCCACACGCTGGACAATCTGGGCCTCGGGGCCGCGCTGCAGCAGTACCTGTCGGGGTGGCGGGACGGCGAGGAGCCGGCCTGGGAGGTGGTCGACGAGCTGCGCATCCAGCCCAGCGAGCAGCAGCGGGTCATCCTGTACCGGGTTGCCCAGGAGGCGCTGTCCAACGTCCGCCGTCACGCGCAGGCGGGCCGGGCGGTGGTCTCGCTGCGGGCCGAGCCCGACCGGTTCGTGGTCCAGGTGTCCGACGACGGCCGCGGCTTCAACCCCCTGACGGTGGACCTGGACCGGCCGGGGCACCTCGGCCTGGTGTCGATGCGCGAGCGCGTCGAGCTGGCCGCCGGCGGGCTGGACATCCTGAGCCAGCCGGGCGAGGGGACCACCGTCGCGTTCTGGCTGCCGCGGCACCGTCGGCGGTCCCGGTCGCCTGGCGGCTCGGAGGAGACCCCGCCGGCCTAACGTCCGTTCAGTCGTGCCGGGACCGTGCCGATACGGTCCGGGAGGAGTCTCATGATCGCCCCTGCCCGACGACGAACGTGACGATGCCCGGGCATCGTCCGGGCCGCGCGGCCGCTCCGGCCGCGCGGCCGCTGTCCCCACCCTCGACGCCGCTCGCCCTGGGAGCGCTGGCCCTGATGCTCGGCGTGCTCTACGCCATCGAGCGGCTGGTGGGCGGCTCGGAGATGTTCTCGCCCGCGTGGCTCCTGCTGCCGGTCCTGGTCGCCGCCGTCTGGTTCGGGTTCCGCGGAGGCATGGTGGCCGGCCTGGTGGCGTCGGCGCTCGCCGGGCCGCTGCTCCCGACCTTCGAGGGGGGCGAGCCGCAGCTCCTCAGCGCGTGGCTCTCCCGCAGCGTGGTGTTCGTGGGCATCGGCATCCTGACGGCCGCAGCCGGCGCCAGGATGCGACGGGTGTACGGGGAGCTCGCCGAGGCGGAGTCGCACTACCGGGCGCTCGTCGAGGAGACCCCGGCCGCGGCGTACCTCGAGCGTGTGGATCCGGCAGGCAGCTCGACGTTCACGTTCGTCGGGCCGCGCATCGAGGAGATGACGGGGTTCCCCGCGGAGCGCTGGGTGCGGGAGCCGGACCTCTGGGACCGGCTGCTGCACCCGGAGGACGCGGACCGGGTGCGGGCCGCCGACGCGCACGCGAACGCCACCCACGCACGGTTTCGCGAGGAGTACCGGATCCGCGGCGCCGCCGGGACCTACGCGTGGATCCAGGACGAGTCCGTCCTGAGCGACGTCGAGATGGACGGCACCCAGATCTGGCGGGGGCTCCTTGCGGACGTCACCGAGCGCAAGCAGGCCGAGATCGCGGCCGCCGAGGCGGCGGAACGGGTGCGGTCCCTCGGCGAGGAGCGCCGCCGGCTGCTGGCCGCCCTGGTGGACGCCCAGGAGCAGGAGCGCCGCCGGCTGGCCGAGGCGGTCCACGACGGTCCGGTGCAGGTGCTGTCGGCCCTGGCGCTCCGCCTGGACATCCAGCGCATGCAGGCCCCGGCAGGGCAGGCCCCCGCCGGGCAGGCCCCCGCCGGGCAGGTTCCTTGGGGAGAGGCCGATCCCACGATGCACAAGCTCACCGAGGAGGTGCACCGGTCGATCGGGGCCCTGCGCGGCCTGATGGTCGAGCTGCGCCCGCAGACGCTCGAGCACGGCAGCCTGGGCGAGGCGATCCGCGAGCACCTGGACCGGCGTTCCGTGCAGTTCGTGGACTTCCCGGAGGCGCGGGTGGTCGACGGCCTGCGGGGTCAGCCGGACCTCCCGACCCGCACCGTGCTGTTCCGCATCGCGCAGGAGGCCATCACGAACGTCGCCAAACATGCGCACGCCGGCGAGCTGGTGATCCGGCTCGAGCAGACCGGCGGCGGGGTGCTGCTGTCGGTGCGGGACGACGGTGCCGGCTTCGACACGGCGTTCGGCGACCACACGGTGCTCGGGCACATCGGGCTCGCCGCCATGCGCGAGCGGGCCGAGGCGGCGGGCGGGTGGTGCCGGGTCGAGAGCGTCCCCGGGCACGGCACGAAGCTGGAGGCCTGGGTGCCGGCGGATGTGGAAGGCGGGCCGGAGGCTGGGGCGACCCCGGCGACCGGCCCGGGCGATCAGGTGGCCGGCGAGATCGAGTCCGCGTAGGCGCGCAGGTCCCCGAGGTGCGCGAAGGCGTGTCCGAACGGCCGGTGGGCGGCGCCCAGGATGCCGGCCAGCAGCGCCGCCAGGGGCTCGCGCCCGCCCGGCCCCGCCGAGGGTCCGACCTCGACGGGCGCCGCCCATTCGCCGTCGGTGAGCCGCTCGACCGCCCCGGCGACCTCCTCGCGCGCCCGGGCCGCTCGGGCGCGCGCCCGCTCGAGGGGATCGGCCCCGTGCGCCGCCTGGTCCTCGGCGTTCACGCGATCGACCCCGGCCCCGCTCTGGCCGAAGACCTCGACGACCCAGGGGGGCTCGCCCCGCCGCCACTCGTCGAGCGTCCGCAGCGCGATCTCCTCCCAGAACGCGAGGTGGCCCATGAGGTCCTTGGCCGACCACTCGCCGCCGCCGATCGTCGCGGGCGCGGTGAGCTGATCGTCGGAGAGCCGCGCGAACTGCGCGTCCAGCGCCACCCACCCCTCGCGCAGCGTCGCGATCGCCTCGTCCCTGCCAGGTGCCTCCATCGTCCCTCCTTCGTGGACCCCCTTCGTGGACTCCTCGCGGGGCCGGGCCGCTCAGCGGCCGCGGAACGTCGGGGGGCGCTTCTGCAGGAAGGCCAGCACGCCCTCGCGGTGGTCCTCGGTGCCGGCCGCGTGGTGCTGCGCGACGACCTCACCGGCGAGCGCGCGCTCCAGCTCCTCGGCGCCGCCCGCCAGCAGCAGCCGCTTGGTGAGCCCCAGTGCGACCGTCGGCATCGCCGCGAGGTCGGCCGCCAGCCGCGCGGCCTGCGCCGAAAGCTCGGCGTCGGGGACGACGCGGTTCACCAGGCCGAGCTCCAGGGCGCGGGCGGCCCCAACCGGCTCGCCGGTGAGCGCGAGCTCGGCCGCGCGCCCGACCCCGACGATCCGGGGCAGGAAGTAGCTCGCGCCCGAGTCCGGCACCAGCCCGATCCGCACGAACGCCATCATGAACACGGCCGACTCGGCCGCCAGGCGCAGGTCGCAGGCCAGGGCCAGCGCCATCCCGGCGCCGGCCGCGGGACCGTTCACGGCGGCGATCACCGGCTTTTGCGCCAGCGCGATCGCGCGGACCATGCGGTTGTAGCCGCGCTCCTGCCGGTCGCGCAGGTCCAGCACCTCGCCCCGCTCGTAGGGCTCGCGCAGGACCTCGAGGTCGAGGCCCGAGCTGAACGCGCGCCCCTCGCCGGTCAGCACGATCGCGCGGACCTCCGGGTCGGCACCGAGATCCTCGAACGTCTCGGCCAGGCCGGCGACCATCGCCTCGGACATCGCGTTCATCCGGCCGGGGTTGCGAAGCGTGACGGTCGCGACTGCGCCCCCGCGGGCGACCCCCACGGGGCCGGGGTCCTCGGCGCCTGGTCCCGGCGGTGCGTGCCGCTCGTCGTCCAGTTCGTCCACGTCGCCCCCGGCCATCCGTCGCCGAAGCCTACCCCGCCGCCGGGACCCGCGCACCCGCGAGCCGGGTCTCACCGTCCCCGGCTCGAGCCCCCGTCCCGGTCCTCTGGCAGGAGCCGGAACGTCCCCCCCTGCAGCGGGCGGACCGCGCGGAAGTGCCGGGCGTCGAAGGTGAGCAGGCGCCGGGTTCGCAGTCGCGCGGCGAGGACGACGATGGACGAGTCGGCCAGGCCGAGGTCGAGGTCGGCATAGGTTCGCTCGAGGCGAACGATCTCCGGGTACTCGCCGGGCTCCACGCACTCCACGCCGAAGCGTCCGGCGGCGAGATCGTCCAGGAACGCGAGGCGGGCCGACCGTCCGATGCGGTGGCCGAGCAGGTAGTCGGCCTCCGCCGCCACGGGTGCGGGCACCACGATGACGCCCGGCTCCTCGGAGAGGACGTCCCGAACCGCGTCCCGCCACGGATCTCGCCGGTCCGCCAGCGCGACCAGCGGTGCCGCGTCGACCAGGAGGGTCACTCCCCGAACCCCTCCAGGAGCTCGCGCTCCTCGAGGTCGGCGACCGACCCTCCGGGTCCCTCGCCGGCTCCGTCCAGGGCGAACGCGCGCCCGGCCGCCGGCACGGCGACATAGCTCCGCAGGGCCTTCCGGAGCACCGCCGCCTGACTGGTTCCTTCCTGTCGCGCGAGCCGCGCGAGGCGCCGCGCGTCCGCGTCGTCCAAGTACACGCTGGTCTTTCGCATGGATGTAGGGTACTACGTAGGGCACCAGGACTCGCGGCCGGCGGGGTCAGGCGTCCGCCGGCACCAGCTCCGTGAGCAGGGCCTGCACCCGGCGGTCGATCTCGTCGCGGATGGGACGGACCTCGTCGGGTGCCTTGCCGGCCGGGTCCTCCAGCTCCCAGTCCAGGTAGCGCTTGCCGGGGAACACCGGGCAGGCGTCGCCACAGCCCATCGTGACGACGACGTCGGCCTGCCAGACGGCGGCGTCGGAGAGCGGCTTCGGGAACTCCCGCGAGAGGTCGATGCCGAGCTCGCCCATGACCGCCACCACCGCCGGATTCACCTCGCCCGCGGGCGCGCTGCCGGCCGAGCGCACGCGCACGCGCCCGCGCGCGTGGCGGTCGAGCAGCGCCGCGGCCATCTGGCTGCGCCCCGCGTTGTGGACGCAGACGAACAGCACCTCGGGAACGTCGCCCATCGGGTTCACCTCCGCACCGGCCGCCGCGCGCAGCGCCCGGCGGGCCGATCGTTCGATCAGGATCGGGATGTAGCCGGTCACCGGCGAGTCGGCCCACTCGGCCTCGGCCTCGTGGACGAATCGCTCGACGGTCTGTCGCGAGCACGTCCCCGCGAACTCGCCCGACAGCCGTTCGACGACGCCCTGCAGGGCGCTGCGCTCCACGCTCACCCTCCACCTCCCCGGCCCTCGGCCATCTCCCGGACCCCCGCGACCTCACCGGTCCCCCGGCCGTCGTGGGGGACGACCACCTCCCGGCCCGCGCGGGCGACGTCCGGGTACAGCACGCGGACCGCCACCGCCCCGAGGGCACCGCCGAGGGCCTGGGCGACGATGAACCCGGGTGCCGACGCGGGCGCGATCCCGGCGAACGTGTTCGAGAGGGTCCGTGCCAGGGTCACCGCGGGGTTCGCGAAGCTCGTCGAGGAGGTGAAGAAGTAGGCGCCGGCGATGTACACGCCGACGGCGAACGGCGCGAGGGCGGCCCTGCCCGAGCGCGCCAGCGCGAACACCACCACGACGAGCCCGAACGTCGCGACTGCCTCGGCCAGCCACAGGCCGCCGCCGCTGCGCACGTGCTGGGACACCTGCACGGCCGGCAGCGAGAACATCAGGTCCGCCAGGACCGTCCCGGCCGCCCCGCCGGCGAGCTGCGCGGCGGCGTAGGCGCCGGCCTCGCGCGCGCGGAGCCCCCCGAACGCCAGGTCGACGGCGGTGATGACCGGGTTCAGGTGCGCCCCCGACACCGGCCCGAACGTCAGGACGATCGCGACCAGGGCGACCCCGGTCGCGACGGCGTTCTCGAGCAGCTCCAGGCCGGGCTGCCCGGCGCTCAGGCGCTCGGCCGCGATGCCCGAGCCGACGACCGCGATCAGCAGCAGCGCCGTGCCGAGGAACTCCGCGAACGCGCGCCGGGGAAGGGCGCTCACGCGGTTCGCCCCGTGCCCGCCGCCCGCTCCAGGTCCCGGGCCAGGCGGCGGACGCGCCGGGCGATGTCCTCGCGGATCCGGGCGACCTCCGCGACCGGCCGGCCCGCCGGGTCGGCGACCGGCCAGTCCAGGTAGCGGACGCCCGGGAACCGCGGCACGTCCTCGCCGCATCCCATCGCCACGACGACGTCGGCGGCGCGCACCAGGTCGTTGGTGAGCGGCTTCGGAACCGCGCCGGCGAGGTCCAGGCCGGCCTCGCGCATCGCGGCGCGGACCTCCGGCGGGATCCGGGGCGCCGGGCGGCTGCCGGCCGACCACGCGTGCACGCGTCCGCCGCCGACCCCGTTCGCGATCGCCGCGGCCATCTGGCTGCGACCGGCGTTCTCGGCGCAGACGAACAGGACCTCGGGCACGGGCTTGGCGATCCTGCCCTCGGCCTGGGCCAGCGCCCGCAGGCGCTCACGCGCGTTGACGGCGAGGACCCCGGCCGATGGGGGAGGGTCGAGCCGCCAGCGACGCGCCGCCTCCTCGCGCGCCACGCGCTCGACGCGCGCGCGGCCGAGCACGCGCTCGTACGGGTCGCGGGCGGCCGCCACCACCCGGGCGACCGGGCCGCGGCTGGCCGGGGTGCGGGTGGCGGCGGCCGCCTCCGCGCCGGCCAGCGCGAGCGCCTCGGCGAACAGCTCGGGGAGCGCCCCGGGCGCCAGGCGGACGTTGGTGCGACGTCCCGCCTCGTCGGCCTCGACGAGCCCCGCCTCGCGGAGCACGCCGAGGTGGAACGAGACCAGGCTCTGACCGGCCCCCACCGCCGCCGCCACCAAACCGACCGGGCACTCGCCGCGGGCGAGCAGCGCGAGGATCCGGAGCCGCAGGGGGTCGGCCACCGCCCGCAGCCGCTCGGCGAGGGCGTCTGCCGCCGGGTCGATGCCGGGGGCGGGGTCCAGGTGTCGCCGTCGCATCAATTTCAATTGATAGCACGGGCGCCGGGTCCCGGCAAGCGATCGCGCAGATCGGGAGGCCCTGCGGCCCTCCCGCGCCGGGCCGGGAGGCCTTGGGGGTCGCGCTCATCGCGCGGGATGCTCGGCCCGTGAACAGTTCAACATCGGCTGAACTATGGAGGTCGCCGTGACCGCGACCCTCTGGATGGTGCTCGGCCTGGCGGTGCTGTCGTTGGTCTCGGGGATGCTCGGCCTCGGGGTCGCGTTCGCAGCGGTGCCGTTCCTGGCCCTCTTCCTGCCCGACCTCGTCCACCAGGTGCAGCCGCTCAGCCTGGTGCTGAACGGGATCACCGCGCTGTTCGCCGCGTTCGGGTTCGCGCGGAGCCGCTTGGTGGACTGGCCGAAGGCGTTCGGCCTGGTCGCCGTCACCACCGTGTTCGCGCCGCTCGGGGCCTGGCTCGCGACGCTCGCCAACCCCAAGCTGATCTGGTTCGTCTACCTCGCCTCGGTCGCCTACCTCGCCTACCGGCTGTTCCGGCCCGTGAAGGAGCGACCCGGATGGGAGAACTACCGCCTGGCGCTCGGGCTCGCCGCACCGATCTCGGTGCTGGCCGGGCTGCTCGGTGTCGGGCCGGGATTCCTGCTGATGCCGACGCTGATCCTGGTCGGCTTCGAGGCGAAGCGCGCTGCCGCAATCAACGCGGTCGCCGTGACCCTGCCGTCGTTCTCCGCCCTCGCGCCGCACCTCTCGACGGCGCGGTTCGACGGGGGGCTGACGGTCGCGCTGATCGCCGTCGGGGCCGTCGCGGCCTTCGCCGGCGCCCGGCTCACCAGCCGGTTCGTCGCCAGCCAGCGGCTGAAGCAGATATTCGGCGTCCTGATCGTCGTGATGACCGCCTACAAGATGGCCACGGTCTTCGTCCACTGAGGAGGGAACGCATGCGCACGCTCGTGATCCACCTGTTCCACGGCGACCCGGCCTCGCTCGGCAGCGGCTCCCACGTCGCCGAGCGGATCCGGCAGGTGAAGGACCAGCGGGGGATCGACCTGGAGGTCTACCTGTTCGGGCCGGCTGAGGAGAAGCTGCTCGACCCGGAGGCGGCGGAGCTCAACGCCAACGTCGACGGGCTGATCGCCGCCGGCGTGAAGGTGAAGGCGTGCCTGAACACGGCTGCCGGGCTCGGCGCGACTCAGGCGTTCGCCGAACGCGGGATCCAGCTCGAGTTCGCCCGCGACGCGTTCGCTCGGTACGCTGCCGAGGGCGCGACCGTGATCTCGTTCTGACGGGAGGCGAGCGAGGGTGGCGCAGGAGACGAGGGCCTACCGCGCGCGGGCCCGGACGGTCGGCCCCGGCCGAGTTGCTGTGCGCGGCGTTCGCCGCGTGCGTGCTGAAGAACGTCGAGCGCTGCTCGGAGATGCTGCCGTTCTCCTACCGGTTGGCCGCGATCGAGGTGACCGCTGACCGCCGAGCGCCCCGGGGACGTTCGGCCCTGGCCGGGCGGGACCCTCGGAGGTGTCGCCGGCGCAGTCCAGGGGTAGCGTCCCTCTCATGAAGAGTTCAAAGCTCGTTGAACTGTCCATGCCCGCGGCCGCCGAACTCCTGGCCGCTGCCGCCGACCCGGTCCGGCTCCAGATCCTGCACGAGCTGGCCGGCGCTCCCCACTGCGTCTGCGAGATCCAGGAGTCGGTCCCGCTGCCGGCGAACCTGCTCAGCTACCACCTGCGGATCCTGCGCGAGGCGGACCTGGTGGTCGGCTCGCGCCGCGGCCGGTGGATCGACTACCAGCTCGCCCCGGGCGCGCTCGAGCGCCTCCACGGCGCGCTGCCCCCAGCTTCCCCGAGGTGATGCCCGTGTCCGCATCCACCACTCCCTCCATCACGACCACCGCGTCCACGACCACGCCCTCCGGGCCAGCGGGCGACGCAGCCCCCCTCGCGCGCCTGCGCGGCTTCCATCCCGGGTGGTTCGGTGCGGTCATGGGGACCGCCATCGTCGGGGTGGCCGCCTCGTTGAACCCGGGCGGGGCCGTCTCGCTCGCGCCGGCGCTTCGGGTGCTCGGGCAGGCGATGGCGATCCTCGCGGCCGCGCTCGGCGTGGTCCTCGCCGTCCCCTACCTCGCGCGCTGGGTCCTGCACCGCGACGCCGCGCTGCGCGACCTGCGCGACCCGGTGGTCGGCGCCCTGTACGGAACCTTCCCCGGAGGCATCCTGGTCCTCGCGGCGACGGCCGCGGTCGTGGGGCCGTCGCTGATGCCGCCGGCGACGGCCCGCACGCTGGTCGCCGTGCTGGACTGGGTCGGGGTGCCGCTCGCGTTCGCGATCGGCGTGGTGTTCGCCTACCTGCTGTTCGTCCGCTCCGAGGTCGTGCCCGAGGCGGTGAACGGGGGGTGGTTCATCCCTCCGGTGGTGAACATCGTGGTGCCGCTGGTGCTGGTGCCGCTGGTGCCGGGGGCCTCGCCCGCCGCCGCCCGGTTGCTGGTGATGGGCTCCTACGCGTTCTGGGGCATGGGGTTCGTGCTGTTCCTGCTCGTGATCTCGATGCTGCATGACCGCCTGGTGCTGCACCCGCTTCCCCACGCCGGCCTCGCGCCGTCGCTCTGGATCGGGCTCGGCCCGATCGGGGTCGGGGCGCTTGCTCTGCTGAAGGTCGCGGGGGCCGGGACGGTCGTGTTCGGACCGCTCGGCGAGGTGGTGGGCCTCGCCTCGATGCTCGCGGCGACGGTCCTGTGGGGCTTCGGCGTGTGGTGGCTCGCGGCCGCCGTGCTGCTGCTCGTCCGCTACCTGCGTTCGGGCCCGCTGCCCTACGGCATGGGATGGTGGGGGTTCACGTTTCCGGTCGGTGCGTTCACCGTGGCGACGCTGGCCCTGGCCCGCGCCTGGGACTCGCGCCCGCTCGAGTGGGCGGGCGCGGGGCTGTTCCTGCTCCTCGGCGTGTTCTGGGCAGTCGTCGCCGGCCGGACCCTCTGGGCGCTGCGCACCGGCGAGGCGTGGCGGGGTGCGGCACGGTAGCCTCTGGCCCGGTGGACGACCGGGCCGATCTCGCGAGGGGCCTCGACGAGGCCGAGGCCGCGGGCCGGCTGGGTCGCGAGGGCCCGAACGAGGTCGCCGAGCGTCCCGAGCACCCGATCCGCCGGTTCCTGTCGAAGTTCTGGGGGCTGACGGCGTGGATGCTCGAGGCGACGATCGTGCTCACGCTGGTCCTGCACAAGGACCTCGACGCGGCCATCGTCGCCGTGCTGCTGGTGCTGAACGCGATCCTGGGGTTCGCGCAGGAGCAGCGAGCCGCGGGGGCGGTCGCCTCGCTCCGGGAGCGGCTGCAGGTGACGGCGCGCGTCCTGCGGAGCGGAACGTGGCGGACCGTCCCGGCCCGTGAGCTCGTGCCGGGCGACGTCGTGCGCGTTCGGGCAGGGGACGTGGTCCCCGCCGACCTGCGGGTCGCCGCCGGGACGGTCGACGTCGACCAGTCCGCGCTGACGGGAGAGTCCGTCGCCGTCGCGGCCGGGTCGGGCGCTCCCGCGTACTCGGCGTCGGTCGTGCGGCGGGGCGAGGCCACCGGGGTCGTGACGGCGACGGGCCCGCGGACCTTCTACGGCAGGACGGCCGAGCTGGTGCAGCTCGCGCGGCCGAAGCTGCACATGGAGGAGGTCGTCGCCCGCGTCGTCCGATGGCTGCTCGCGATCGTCGGGGTGATGATCGCGATCGCCCTGGCGGCCTCGCTGGTGCGGGGGCAGGACCTCGGAACGACGCTGCCGCTGCTGGTCGTACTCCTGTTCTCGGCGATCCCGGTCGCGCTGCCGGCGATGTTCACGACCAGCATGGCGCTCGGGTCGCTGGAGCTCGCGGCGAGGGGGGTGCTGGTGACCCGGCTCAGCGCCTCCGAGGACGCGGCCGGCATGGACGTGCTCTGCGCGGACAAGACCGGGACCCTGACCGTGAACCGGCTGACGGTGAGCCGGATCGCGCCCCTGCCCGGATTCACGGAGGACGAGGTGGTGGCGTGGGGGGCGCTCGCCTCGGAAAGGGCGAACCTGGATCCAATCGACCTCGCGTTCCTCGACGCGGCGGCCGCCCGTGGGCTGGACCTCGACGCCTACACGGTCACCGCCTTCTCGCCGTTCGACCCGGCGACCCGGCGCACCGAGGCCACGGTGACGCGAGACGGCCGGGCCTACCGATCGGTCAAGGGGTCGGTCGGCGCGGTCGCGGCCGCCTGCGGCCTGGATGCCGAGGGGACCGCCGCCCTGGAGCGCGGCGCGGAGGACGACGCGCGCCGCGGGCTCCGCACCCTCGCGGAGATCG
>JAJYHN010000186.1 GCA_021784765.1 Actinomycetes bacterium | reverse complement strand
GGCGGCGACGACGGCAGCGGGAGCCGGGGCGGTGCGAGCCCCGGCCGGCCGGGGCCGGCCGCGAGACGTCTCTGCCTCGCGCGACGGGTGCGACGGGGCAGGGGCGGGGGCCGGGCGCGCGACCACCGGGGCCGGGCGGGCACGGGGCGCCTCCTCCACCGCCGGCGCCTTCGGCTTGGCGGCCCCGGGCTTCACCTTGCCCCCGGCCGCGCGGATGCGCGGCACCGCCTCGTCGGGCACGGTCGAGGACGCCGTCCGCGCCTCGTACCCGAGCGTCTCGAGCGAGGCGAGCACCTCTTTGCTCTCGACTCCGAGCTCCTTGGCCAGTTCGTGAACCCTCACGGCGCTCCCAACACCTCCGTCAGCTCCTGCACAAGACTAGCGGCCTGCGCCTGCCCCAGCGCGGTCCGGAGCGACCGCGCCAGAGCGCCGCCGCGCATCGCCCGGCGAACGCAGTCCATGGCCGGGTGCACGTAGGCTCCCCGGCCCGGCGCGCGCCCGCTCCGGTCGACCCGAGCGCCACCCTCCGGCGTCCGAACCACCCGGAGCAGCGATCCCTTCGGCCCTCGCCCCCGGCAGCCAACGCACGTCCGCTCCGGCAGGCGATCGCCGTCCACGACCTCAGCTCCCCGCGGCCTCCGGCCCCCCAGCCACGGGCGCCGACGGCGCTGCGGCCGGTCCGCCGGCCTCCTCCGACACCGCCTCGCGGGCGCCGGCCTCCTCCGGGTCGCCGGCGGCGTCCCCGGCCGGCCGCGCGGCGGCGGGAGGCTCGTCGCCACCAACCTTCGGCCCGGCCCGGCGCGTCCGCTCCTCCTCTGCCGCCTGCGTCTCGCTCTTGATGTCGACCCGGCACCCGGTGAGCTTCGCGGCCAGCCTCGCGTTCTGACCCTCCTTGCCGATCGCCAGCGAGAGCTGGTAGTCCGGGACGATGACCTGCGCCGTCATCGTGGCGAGGTCCACATGAACCTCCTTGACCTTGGCCGGAGCCAGGGCCTTCGCCACGAACGTCGCGAGGTCGGCCGTCCACTCGACCACGTCGATCTTCTCGCCGCGGAGCTCGTTCACGACCATGCGGACCCGCGAGCCCTTGGCGCCGACGCATGCGCCGACCGGATCGACCCCGGGCTCGTTGGAGGCCACGGCCACCTTCGAGCGGTGTCCGGGCTCGCGCGCCACCGCCTTGATCTCGACGATCCCCTCGGCGATCTCGGGGACCTCCATCTCGAACAGCCCGCGGACGAGCCCCGGATGCGTGCGCGACACGATGATCTGCGGCCCCTTCGTCGTCTTGCGGACCTCGACGATGAAGGCCTTCAAGCGCTCGCCGTGCCGGTAGGGCTCGGAGGGCACCTGCTCGGCCTGCGGCAGCAGCGCTTCGACCTTGCCGAGATCGAGCAACGTGTACCGGTGGGAGTCCTGCTGGATGATCCCGGTGACGATGTCGCCCTCGCGGCCGGCGAACTCCTCGTAGGTCATCTCCCGCTCGGCGTCCCGGAGCTTCTGGAGCATGACCTGCTTCGCGGTCTGGGCCGCGATCCGGCCCATGAACTCGTCGGGGACATGCTCCTCGGTCTCGGAGACGACCTCCTCGGTGTCGGGGTCGAGCTCCTGCACCCAGAGCAGCATCTCGCCGGTCTCTGGGTCGAGGTGCACGCGCACGCCGTCCGGCTCGTGCTCGATGCCGAACCCACGCTTCCACGCCTTGTACGCTGACGCGAGGGCCTCCTCGAGGGCCGCCAGCAGCGTCTCGAAGGAGATCCCCTTCTCGCGCTCGAGCTCCCGGAGTCCCTGGATCAGGGCCTCGTTCATCGCTTGCCACCCCATTCGAACACGGTCCGCGCGGAGGAGATGTCCCCGTAGGGCACCGTCGTCACGCCTCGCTCCGTGGCGATCCTCACGTCCTCGTCCCCCGCCTCCACGATCGTCCCGGTCAGGGTGCGGGCCCCGTCGACCGGCCTCACCGTCTTCACCTTCACCTTCTCGCCGACGCGCCGCGCGAAGTCCTCCGGACGCCGGAGCGGGCGCTCGATCCCTGGCGAGCTCACCTCCAGCGCGTACGGCCCGGCCTGGAACCCCTCGAGGTCCAGCCGCCGCCCGATCCGCTCGCTCGCCTGGGCGATCGTGTCGAGGTCGAGCCCACCCTCGCGGTCGAGGGTGATCCGCAGCACGCGCCGCCCCTGCTCTCGAGCGAACGTGACCTCCACGAGCTCCAGCCCCATGGCCTCCGCCACCGGCCGGACCAGGTCCTCGAGGTCCGCCACGCTCACGCCCATCGAAAAAGAAAGTGGGCACCCGCCCACTTCCGAGAGTCGTGCCTCCGCTGTCCAGGCGAAGTATAGCACCGCGGCGTTTCACGAACGAACAAGCGTCGACACGCGACGGGAGCGACCGATGCGCCGGATTCGAGCCGCTCGATTCCGGGCGATGGCTACAGCGCGCGCCGGCGCCCGCCCGTCGAGGCCCAGACGTCGCGGTCGCTCACCCGGCGGGCGAGGTCGTCCGGCCAGCCATCGTGCGTCGGGATGCCGAGGGCCGCTGCCGCGGCGGCAGCCGCCTCGCGCGAGGGGAACACCGCGCGGGCCCACTCGCCGTCGGCATCGACGGCCACGAGGTCGAACGAGTGCGCCCCGATCCGCTGCAGGACGCCCTCCACCTCGCGCCCGCCGGCGAGCCGGGCGAGCTCCCTCGGGATCGGGGTGGCGCTCACGGCGGTGAGCCTACCGCAACGACGTCGGCCGCGTCGGCCGTGTTCCCGGTGGCGCGGGACCCCGCATTGACGCTGCCGCCGCCGCCCCGCAGAATCGGGACACGATGACGACGCGCGCGCTTGCCTGGCGCTGGTCCTCGGGCCCCGACGGCCCGGCGCCGCCGCGCGTCTGAGACGACACGACGCGAGGAGACGGCGCCCCGGGCCGGATGGCCCGGGGCGCCTTCGTCTTCGAGGACGGGGGTACCACGGTGGAGGCGACGGCGCGACTGCACGTTCGGCCCGACGAGGAGACGTTCGAGGCGCTGGCGGCCGGCTGGCCGCTGGTGCCCGTCTGGGCCGAGCTGCTGGCCGACGTGTCCACGCCGGTCGGGATCTTCCCCGCGCTGGCCGGCGACGGCCCCGGCGTGATCCTGGAGAGCGTCGAGCGGTCCGAACGCTGGGGTCGGTACTCGTTCGTCGCGGGCGACCCGGCGGCCCTGCTCGTCGCCGACGAGGACGGAGTGCGGCTCGAGTCGGTCGTCCGGGAGCTGCCGGTCCCCGAGCCGGCCGGCGGCACCGGAGCCCTCGATGCGCTGAAGGGCGTCGCGGCGGCCCTGCGCGCCCCGCGCGTCGACGGGCTTCCGGCCCTGGCCGGCGGCCTGGTCGGGGCCCTCTCCTACGAGGCCGCGCGGCTGCTCGACGGCCACCCCCACCCGTCCGGCGGCGCGCGACCGGCGCCGCCGATCGCCCTGGCGGTGATCGACCGGGCCGTGGTGTTCGACCACTGGCGCCAGCGGCTCCTGCTGGTCGCCCACGTCCCGGCCGCAGCCCCCCGTGCCTACGCCCGCGGCGTCGAGGCCCTCGAGGAGCTCGCCGCCCGGGTCGCCTCAGGAGGTGCGCCGTCCCCCGAGCCGATCGGCGGCGCCGTCCCCCCGCTGCCGGCCGTCGCGAACGTCGACGAATCCGTGTTCCGGGCGGCGGTCGCCCGCGCGAAGGAGCACATCCTGGCCGGCGACATCTTCCAGACGGTGCTCTCCCGACGCCTCACGGCCCCGGCGCCCGCGGGCGGCCTGCCCGTCTACCGGCGCCTGCGCGTGACCAACCCGGCGCCGTACATGTTCTTCGTGAGGATGCTCGGCGTCGAGCTGGCCGGATCCTCCCCGGAGCCGCTGGTGCGGGTCGAAGGACGGCGCGTGACCTCGCGCCCGATCGCCGGCACCCGGCCGCGCGGCGCCGACGAGGCGGAGGACCGGCGCCTCGAGGCCGAGCTCGCCGCGGACCCGAAGGAGCGAGCCGAGCATGCCATGCTGGTTGACCTCGCCCGCAACGACCTCGGCCGGGTCTGCACGCCGGGCAGCGTCGCGCCCACCGAGCTGATGGTCGCCGAGCGCTTCTCGCGGGTCATGCACCTGGTGAGCACCGTCGAGGGCGAGCTGGCCGAGGGGCTGACGCCGCTCGACGCGCTGGCCGCGACGTTCCCCGCGGGCACGGTCACCGGCGCGCCCAAGCGTCGGGCGATGGAGATCATCGCCGAGGAGGAGCCGACCGCCCGCGGCCCCTACGCCGGCGCCGTCGGCTACCTCACGTTCGCCGGCGACCTCGACTTCTGCATTACGATCCGCACCGCCGTCGTCGCCGGCGGCCGGGTCCACGTCCAGTCGGGTGCCGGCATCGTCGCCGACTCCGACCCCGAGCGCGAGCTGCGCGAGACCGAGGCGAAGGCCTCTGCGCTGCTCGCGGCCGTGGCCGATGCCACGGCCGGCCCCGCAGGAGGCGCCCGATGATCCTCGTCCTCGACCACTACGACTCGTTCGTCTACAACCTGGTCCAGCTGGTTGCGCAGGAGGGACACCAGGTGCGGGTCGTCCGCTCCGACGCCGCGCCGGCCGCCGACCTGCTCGCCCTGCGGCCGGACGGAGTGATCCTCTCCCCCGGCCCCGGCCGCCCCGAGGCCGCCGGCTGCTTCCTCGAGATGGTCAGCCGACTTGACGAATCCACGCCGCTGCTCGGCGTGTGCCTCGGGCACCAGGCGATCGGGGCCGCCTTCGGCGCGAGGGTCGTTCGCGCGCCCGAGCCGGTCCACGGCAAGACATCGCCGGTCCGCCACGAGGGCCGCGGGATCCTGGCCGGATTGCCCTCGCCGTTCGAGGCGGGCCGCTACCACTCGCTCGTGGTCGACCCCGCGACCCTGCCGCCGGACGTCGAGGTCACCGCGACCACCGACGACGGCCTGGCCATGGCCCTGGCACACCGGACGCTCCCCCGGTTCGGCGTCCAGTTCCACCCGGAGTCGATCCTCACCCCGGAGGGGCCGCGGATCGTCGCGAACTTCCTGGCGCTCACGGGCGGGTGACCGACCCGGGCAGCGGTGAGGACGGCGCCTACTCGGCGTGGACGTCGCCGCCGGCCTCCGCCAGCTCACGCTCCTTCTCGGCGGCGAGCCGGCGCGCCTCCTCGACCAGCACGTCCACGATGCGGTCCTCGGGAACCTTCCCCTTGACCTCGCCGCGCACGATCAGATGGCCGAACCCGTTGCCCGAGGCGATGCCGAGGTCGGCCTCGCGTGCCTCGCCGGGCCCGTTCACCACGCAGCCCATCACGGCGACGCGCAGCGGAACCTTGATGGCCGCCCGCTCGAGGGCCTCGTTCACCTTGCGGGTGAGCTCCAGGACGTTCACCTCGGCGCGTCCGCACGAGGGGCAGGCAACCAGGTCGAGGCCGCGCGTGCGCAGGCCGAGCGACTGGAGGATCCAGGTGCCAACCTTGACCTCCTCCACGGGATCGTCGGTCAGCGAGACCCGGATCGTGTCGCCGACGCCCTCGGCGAGCAACGCCCCGATGCCGACGGCCGACTTCACCCCGCCCGCGGGCATCGGTCCGGCCTCGGTGACCCCGAGGTGCAGCGGGTAGTCGCACTTCTCCGCGAGCATCCGGTAGGCCTCGATCATCGTGCGGGGGCTCGAGTGCTTCACCGAGATCTTGATGTCGAAGAAGTCCTCGTCCTCGAGGATCCGCGCCTCGTTCAGGGCGCTCTCGACCAGCGCCTCGGGCGTCGGGCGGCCGTACTTCGCGAGCAGGTCGCTCTCGAGCGACCCGGCGTTCACCCCGATGCGGATCGGCACACCGCGGGCCCTGGCCTCGCGAGCGATCAGCCGGACCTTGTCCTGGTACTTGATGTTGCCGGGGTTGATGCGGAGCCCCTGAACCCCGGCCTCCAGCGCCGCCATCGCGTACTTCCACTGGAAGTGGATGTCGGCCACGACCGGCACCGTCGACTTCGCCGCGATGGCCGTGAGCGCCCTCGCGTCCTCCCAGTGGGGCACGGCCACCCGCACGATGTCGACGCCGGCGGCGACCAGCGAGGCGATCTGCTGCAGGGTCGCGTTGACGTCGGCCGTCTTCGTGGTGGTCATCGACTGCACGCTCACCGGCGCGCCGCCGCCGACCGGCACCGAGCCGATGCGGATCTGCCGCGTCTGTCGTCGCTGCCCGACCATGTCCCCCTCAGCATCCTCCGCCGTGCCGCGCCGGCCCCGTTCCCGGACCGTTCACTCGCCGAACACGTGGACGAGGATCTCGCGCTCCTTCGGCTCGTCGAGCTCGAGCATGAGCAGCCGCTGCCAGCGGCCGAACAGCGGCTCGCCGCCGGCGACCGGGATCGCGTGCGAGGTCGCCCCGAGGATCATGTTCGTCACGTGCGCCTGGCCGTTCGCGCGCTCGTGGCTCTCCGCGAGGTTCTGCGTCCGGCGCGTCATGTCGTCGTGCGCGTAGTACACGTCGCCGGGGACCAGCGCCTCGAGGCGCTTGGTCAGGTCCTCCATGGCGCCGTCCTCCCACTCGTTGATCAGCAGCGCCGCCGTCGTGTGCGCGCAGAACACGATCGCGGCCCCGGTGGTCACACCGGCGTCCTTGACCGCGCGCCTGAGCTCGTCGGTCAGGTCCGTGAACTGGTGGCGCCGATCGGACAGCACCTGGATGGACAGGGTCGCGGACTTCACACTCCCTCCTTCACCCGGAGCTCGCTCGGGCGGGCCGCCTGCGCCCCGCCGATGGGCCCCAGCACGTCGGCCAGGGGCAGGACGAACCGGAACGCCGAGCCGCCCCCGGGGGCGCGCTCGGCCCAGATGCGGCCGCCGTGCGCGTCGACGACCGACCGGGCGATCGCGAGCCCGATGCCGGTGCCGCCGGCGTCGCGCGCGCGGCCGCTGTCGACGCGATAGAAGCGCTCGAACACCAGCGGGAGATGCTCCTCGGGGATGCCGGGGCCGGTGTCCTCCACCGAGACCTCGCATTCGTCCCCCACCCGCTCGGCCCGGACGGCCACCGAGCCCCCAGCCGGGGTGAACCGGAACGCGTTGTCGAGCAGATTGAACAGCACCTGATGGATCCGCTCCCGGTCGGCCAGCACCCGGGGCAGGTCGCCCGGGACCTCGTTGCGGAACTCGATCATGCCGTCGGGTCGCGCGAGGGCGATCTCGCGGCCGACCTGGTGAACGAGCGGGGCGAGCGCGAGCGGCTCGAGCTCGAGCGGCACGAGCCCGGACTCCAGGCGCGAGAGGTCGAGCAGCTGCTCGACCAGTCGCCCGAGCCGGTCGGCCTGGTCGAGCATCACGGCCAGGGTGGTGCGGTCGGGCTGTTCCACGCCGTCCATGAGGTTCTCGAGGTGCGCCCGCAGCGCCGTGATCGGGGTCTTCAGCTCGTGGGAGACGTTCGCCACCAGGTCGCGGCGCAGCCGCTCGAGGTTCCCGAGGTCGCGGGCCATCGTGTTGAACGACTCGGCCAGGCGCCCGACCTCGTCGCGCGACTGCACCGGGACGCGCTCGGCGTAGTCCCCGCGGGCCAGCCGCTGCGCCGCGTGCGCCATGTCGCGCAGGGGCTGGGTCATGCCGCGCGCCAGCACCCGGGAGAGCCCGAGCGCGATGGCGCCGGATACGGCGCCGGCCAGCAGGAGCTGCCACCAGACCGAATGCAGCAGCGCCAGCGTGTCGATGACGGCCCCGGCGAGGCCGCCGCCGTCGGCGCGGCGCGCGACGTAGACGACACCGACCACCTGCCCCTGCCGAGTGACGGGGATGCCGTAGTACTGGAGCCCGCCGGCCTCGCCGGTGTCGACCGGAGCCCCGGCCAGCGCCCGCTCGACCGTGGGCGGCACCGCCAGGTGCTTGGAGATCAGCGGACGCCCGTAGGGATCCACGACGACGACGGGCGCCCCGACCTTGGCGACGACCCGCTTCAGGTTCGCCGAGGGCAGGCCGGAGGTGTCGAAGGCGGCGGCCGCGACCAGGCGCGCGTCGAGGGCGAGCTCGCGGTACTGCCGGTCGTTCTGGTAGCGGTGCAGGGCGAACCCCACGGTGGCGTACATGATCAGCACGGTCACGGCCACGGCGAACACGATCACCGAGCCGAGCTTCGCCCGGATCGACGGGAGTCGGTCGAGGGGGCGCATCGCCATCAGGCGCCCGCCTCCCGCATCAGTCGCCTCCGCCCTCGACGAACGCGTACCCGACGCCGTGGACGGTGCGGATGTAGGTGGGGTCGGCGGCCTCGTCGCCAAGCTTGCGCCGGATGCGGGCGACGTGCGAGTCGACGACTCGGCCGCCCGCGTAGTCCCGGTAGCCCCAGACCCGATCCATCAGCTCGTCGCGGCCGAACACCACCCCGGGGCTGCGCGCGAGGGTCAGCAGGATCTCGAACTCGAGCGGGGTGAGCGTGACCTCGGCCCCGTCCCTCAGCACCCGGCGGCGAGCTGGATCGACGGTCAGATCGAAGCGCTGGATCGGCTCGGTCGCAGGGGCCTGGCGGATCCGATCCATGCGGCGCAGGATCGCCCGGACCCGCACGACGAGCTCGCGCAGGCTGAACGGCTTGGTCAGGTAGTCGTCGGCCCCGGCCGCGAAGCCGGCCACCTTGTCGGCCTCCTCGGTGCGGGCGGTCAGCATCAGCACGGGCACCCACGCATCCTTCTGGATCTCCCGGCACACCTCCAGCCCGTCCATGCCCGGCAGCATGAGGTCCAGGACGACAAGGTCAGGGCGGCGCTCCGCCACGGCGGTGATCGCCTTCGGCCCGTCGTGGACCATCCGGACCGAGAAGCCCTCGCTGACGAGGCGCGCGCGGACGGCCTCGGCGATCGCCTCCTCGTCCTCGACGACGAGAACCTCGCGGCCGGTCATCGGTGCGCGACCACGACGGGCGGGCGCCGACGGGCCGCCGGCGGAAAGGGGCTCGGGGTGTTCATGGCACGCCCATCGTAGCCCGGAGAGCCTGCGCGGCCGTCGCGCCCGTGTGGAGAAAGTATTGCCCGGCGACGGAGACCAGCGGAAACGCCCCGATCCCCACGCGCGCGGCCCGCACCGGGGCGCCTAGCGGAACGGGTTCGGGATCGGGTTCACGATGTCGAGGTAGACGACGCTCACCATGAACAGGATGAGGAAGCTCGCGACCAGGGCCGTGATCGGAACCAGGCGCCGCGGATCGATGGGACGCCGGGTGACCTTCTCGAGGGCGATCACCGCGAGGTGGCCGCCGTCGAGGGGCGGGAGCGGCAGGAGGTTCAGGAACCCCACGAAGACATTGAACTGCGCGAACAGCAGGAACAGCACGTCCCAGGCGCCGGCCCGCACGGCGTCGCCGGCGACCTGCGCCCCCCCGACGATGCTCGCCGGGTCGCTCGCCCGCCGCGGCGCGCCCGCCAGCAGGTGCACGATCCGCGTGATGCCGGCCGGCCCGAACACGTCGCCCAGCCGCGACACGGTCGCCCCGAGCAGTGCCCACGTGGTCGTCCCGGCTCTCCCGACCGCGACGATGGGGTTCGAGTGCTCGCGGACGAGGACCGGCCCCCCGCCGACCGCCACGCCCAGCCGCCCCACCCGTTCCCGTCCCACCTGCGAGAGGACGGGCGTGGCCGTGAGCGAGAGGGTGCGGTCGCCACGCCGCACGAGGAGCGTCATGGGCCGCCCCGCGTGCGCCCGCGTGACCTCGACGAAGGTCTGCTCCGACGGGGTCCGGATCCCGTCCACGCCGACGATCGCGTCCCCCGCCCGCAGGCCGGCCACCGCCGCCGGCGAGGGGTGGCCGTTCAGCGTCGGGTCGACGGCCGCGATCACCGGCTGGAACTTCGTCGGGACGCCGACGAGCCAGAAGAAGACCGCCAGCAGCAGGATCGCCATCACGAAGTGCGTGATCGGCCCGGCCAGGATCACCATCGCGCGCTGCCAGGCGGGCTTGGCGCCGTAGGTCCGCGGCAGGTCGGCCTCCGCGACCTCCTCGTAGGGGCTCATGCCGGCGATCCGCACGTAGCCGCCGAGCGGCAGGGCCTTCACGCCGTACTCGGTCTCGCCGCGCCGCATCGACCAGATCCTCGGCCCGAACCCCACGAAGAACTCGTGCACCTTGATGCCGAAGGACTTCGCCGCCAGGAAGTGCCCGCCCTCGTGCACGAGCACGACGAGCAGGACCACCACCACGAACAGCACGACCCCCAGCGCCTGTGACATGTGACCGACCTCTGGACGCTCCCGCGGCCGGCGCTCCGCCAGCCGTCGCGCTCGGCTCAGGCGCCGAGCGCCTCCACCACCTCCGCGGCCCGCCGGCGCGCCCACGCATCGGCGCGCCCGAGGGTCACCTCCGACACGACCCGTGCGGCCTCGTGCTCGTCGAGCGCCGTCCGGACGACCTCGACGATCGCGGTCAGCCGAATCTTCCCCTCCAGGAACGCCATCACCGCGACCTCGTTCGCGGCGTTCAGCACCGCAGGGTAGGTCCGGCCGAGGCCGCCGGCGCGGTAGCAGAGGTCCACGGCCGAGAACGTCTCGCGGTCGAGCGCCTCGAAGGTCAGCCTGCCGAGCGCGGCGAGGTCCAGCCCGGCGATGCCGGCAGGGAGCCGCTCGGGGAACCCGAGCGCCAGCTGGATCGGCAGGCGCATGTCGGGCCTGGCCATCTGGGCGATCATGCTGCCGTCGCGGAACTCGGCGATGCCGTGGACGATCGACTCGGGGTGCACGACGACGTCGATCGCCTTGTAGTCGAGGTTGAACAGGTAGTGGGCCTCGATCACCTCGAGGCCCTTGTTCATGAGCGTGGCCGAGTCGATCGTGATCTTCGGGCCCATGGTCCAGGTCGGGTGCGCGAGCGCCTCCTTCACGGACGCCTTGGCGAGCTCGTCGCGGCTCCACTCGCGGAACGGGCCGCCGGACGCGGTGATGATCACCCGCCGCAGGTCCTCGCGGCGCTCGCCGCGCAGGCACTGGGCCAGGGCGGAGTGCTCGGAGTCGACCGGGATCAGGCGGTCGGGCTCGCCCTTGACGAGGTCCATGATCAGCTCCCCGCCCACGATCAGCGACTCCTTGTTCGCCAGCGCGAGCATCTTCCCCGTCTGCAGCGCGGCGAGCGATGGGGCGAGGCCGACCACGCCCACCATGGCGTTCAGCACCACATCGGCGTCCGAGGCGCGCACCATCCCCTCGTGGGCCTCGGAGCCCACGAGGATCTCGACGCCGCGGAGCGGCCCGAGCGCGCGCTTGACCTCCTCGGCCGTGTCGGGATCGGCGATGGCGACGAGCGGCGGCATGAACTCGCGGATCTGGCCGACCAGCAGCTGCTGGCTGGTGGCCGCGCCCAGCCCGACCACGCGGAAACGGTCGGGATTCCGCCGGATGACGTCGAGCGCCTGCGTCCCGATGGATCCCGTCGAGCCGAGGACGGCGATCGTCCGCATGTCTCAGAGGGTACCGTGCCCGCGCGCCTTTGTGACGCAGGCCGGCGTGACCACACCGGATCGCGACGGCGCGACGGCGCCGCGCCCCGGCCGCCGCACCGCCACCGCGCTACCGGAACAGGAACTTCAGGAAGTACAGGGCGGCCGGGGCGACGAACAGGGCCGAGTCGATGCGGTCGAGCATCCCGCCGTGGCCGGGAACGATCGTGCCCATGTCCTTCACGCCGAGGTCGCGCTTCAGCAACGACTCGGCGAGGTCCCCGAGCGGCGCGGCGACCACGATCACGACGCCCATGCCGATCGCCTTCGTCAGCGAGCCCTTGAACAGGGTCAGCGAGGGCAGCAGGGCCGCGGACACGATCAGCGTGGCGATCGTGGCTCCGAACAGCCCCTCCCACGACTTCTTCGGGCTGATCGTCCGCGCGAGCGGACGCCGGCCCCACAGGCTCCCGACCGCGAAGGCCGCGATGTCGTAGAAGAACGTCAGGCCGAACACGGTCGCCACCAACGTCCGGCCGCCCGGCGCTCGCAGCATCAGGAGGGCGAAGCCGGCCAGGAACGGGACGTAGGCGAGGCCGAGCAGCGTCGCGCCGACGTTTCGAACGGCACCCTCCCTGGCCCGCTCGCGGGCGGCCATGTACCAGAAGAACGAGAGCGCGAGCCCGAGGACCAGGAACATCAGCATGGCCGGCTCGCCCTTCAGGTACGCCCCCACCAGCAGCAGCGCCCCGACCAGGAGGCCGAGCGCGGTCGCCGGCTGGAGCCCCGCCGTCCGCTGCATCGTCGCGTACAGCTCGGCCTGGGCGAGCAGGATCACGATCCCGACGACCACCGCGAACGCGGCCGACCCGATCGCGAGCGTCACGAGCGCGGCCGCCATCAGCACGACGCCGGAGATCACCGCGGCAGGCAGGTTCCGGCCGCCGGCGGCCGGCCGCCCGGCGCCCGTCACCGGAGCGGAGGTCGGCTCCTCCCACGACGGGCCGGTCATCGTGTCTCCCCCGCTGATCCGAATCGTCCGCGTCTGCCGCGGCTCCTCCGCCTCGACCAGCAGGTCGTCCTCGATGCCGACGAGCCCGATCGGCGGCTCCTCCAGGCCATCGTGCATGCCCTCGGCCATCCGCGCGGCGGCCGCCTCCACCTGCTCGTGCGACGGCGCCTCGTACGCGACACGGTCGTGACCTGGCTCGTCCTCGCGGCCGTACGCATCCTCGCGGCCGTACGCATCCTCGCGGCCGTACGCATCCTCGCGGCCGCCGAGAATCGCTTCCTCCGGGCCCTCGACCTGCCCCACCGCGAGGGGCAGGCCCTCCTGCGAGGGCTGCTCGAAACCGGGCAGCCCCGCGTACTCGGGGGGCGCCTTCCGCAAGTCGTCAACGGTGAGCGGCGGGCGCTCCTCCTCCGCTGCCGCACCCGCGGCCGCGGCAGCGGGAGATCCGCCAAACACCTCTCCAGTCTCGGGGGCGGAGGCCTGCAGGAAGGTGCTGGGCTCCTCCTCGCCGAGCACCTCGCGCAGCCGGTGCCAGTCCTCGCCGGTCATCTCCCCGGTGGGCTCACCGGCCATCGGGACCGACTCGCCCTGCTCGGGGAGCCAGGCCGGCGGCTCGGTGGGCGGCGCGAACCCGAAGTCCTCGGTCTCGACGCGAACCACCGACTCCGCGGAGAACGCGGCCGGGACCGGCTCGGGAGCCTCCCCCACGGGCCCCGGCGGAGGCGCGGGCTCGGTCTCGATCGTCGGGGCCCCCTGGGGCTCCGGCGCGGGGGGGAACGGCCCGGGCTCCTCCTCGGGCCGGTCCGTGGCCGGGGCGTCGGCCTCGCCCCACTCGTCGGGCTCCGGGGTCCACGGCGTGAAGACGGTTCCAGGCTCCCCCCCCGCGGCCGGCGCCTGGGGGACCGGCTCCTCCCCCGACGCGGGGGCCGGCTCCTCCCGGGGCTGGACCGGCTGCTCGCCGGTCCACTCCACCTCGTCGATGGGGGCGAAGAACTTGTCGAGATCCTCGAAGAGGTCCTCGCTGGTTCGGTCGCGTTCGTCCTCGCCGGACGCCATCTAGACCTCCCTCAGCTCCTGCTCCTTGTGCTCGAGCATCCGGTCGACCTCGGCGACGTACTGATCGGTGAGGCGCTGGATCTCCCGCTCGGCGCGCTTCAGATCATCTTCCGAGATCTCGCCGCCGCGCTCAAGCCGCTCCAGGGTCTCCTTGTGGTGGCGCCGCACGTTGCGCACGGCGACCCGCCCATCCTCCGCCCGCTCCCTCGCGACCTTGATCAGGTCCTTGCGCCGCTCCTCGGTGAGCGGCGGGAACGCCAGGCGGATCACCGTCCCATCGTTCGAGGGCGTGAGCCCGAGGTCGGACTGCATGATCGCCTTCTCCATGGCCGCCATCGCGCTGCGGTCGAACGGCTGGATCACGAGCAGCCGGGGCTCCGGCACCGAGATGGACGCGAGCTGGACCAGCGGGGTGCGCGCCCCGTAGTAGTCGACCTGCAGGCGCTCGACGAGCCTCGGGTTCGCGCGGCCGGTGCGGATGCCGGACAGCTCCTCCTGGAGGACCGAGACGGCGCCCCTCATCTTCGTGTCGGCGTCCTTCAGCGTTTCGTCGATGGTCATCGAGGACCGTCCTCCCTTCGCGGCGCCGGCTTGTCGCGCGAGACGGCCGTGCCGCGCAGAGCCTACCCGCTACGCCCCGGCATGGACCAGCGTGCCGATCGGCTCGCCGAGCAGCGCCCGCCGGATGTTCCCCTCCTTGCGCAGGTTGAAGACCAGGATTGGCAGGCGGTTCTCCATGCAGAGCGAGATCGCCGTCGCGTCCATGACCGTCAGGCCGCGCTTGAGCACCTCCAGGTACTCGAGCGTGTCGAACTTGACGGCCGCTGGGTTCACCATGGGGTCGGAGTCGTAGACGCCGTCGACCTTCGTGCCCTTCAGGATGGCCTCGGCGTGGACCTCCAGTGCCCGCTGGGCGGCGGTCGTGTCGGTGGAGAAGTACGGCGTGCCCATGCCGGCCGCGAAGATCACGACCCGGCCCTTCTCGAGGTGGCGGATCGCCCGTAGCGGGATGTAGGGCTCCGCGATCTGGGCCATCTGGATCGCCGTCTGGACCCTGGTGGTCACGCCGAGCTTCTCGAGCGCGTCCTGCAGGGCCAGCGCGTTCATCACCGTGGCCAGCATGCCCATGTAGTCGGCGCGGCTGCGGTCCATGCCCGGGGCGTCGCGCCCCCGCCAGATGTTGCCGCCGCCCGCGACCACCGCGACCTGCACGCCGAGGTCGTGGATCTCCCGAAGCTGCGCGGCGATCAGACGCGTCGCCTCGGGGGAGATCCCCTTCTCGTGGTCCGCCGGGGAGAACGCCTCGCCGGAGAGCTTCAGCAGGACCCGGCGGTAGGCCGGGACCGGGAGCTCGCGGCGACCGGGGCCCTCCCCCACGCCCTCAGGCCTTTCCGCCCAGCTGGAAGCGCGCGAACCGGCGGACGATCACGTTCTCGCCCACCTTCGCCGCGACCTCCTTCACGAGGTCGTCGACGGTGCGCGCGTCGTCGCGGATGTAGGGCTGGTCCAGCAGCACGGTCTCCTTGAAGAAGGCGGCGAGCTTGCCGTCGACGATGCGCTCGAGGACGTTCTCGGGCTTGCCGAGCTGCCGGGACTGCTCCAGGTAGATCTTCCGCTCGCTCTCGACGACGTCCTCGGGGATCTCGTCGCGCGCGACCCACCGGGGGGAGGTGGCCGCGATCTGCATGGCGACCTCGTGCGCGAGCGAGCGGAAGTCGTCGGTCCGGGCGACGAAGTCCGTCTCGCAGTTCACCTCGACCAGGACGCCGATGCGACCCTCGCCGTGGACGTAGGACTCGACCACGCCCTCGCTGGCCGAGCGGCCGGAGCGCTTCTCGACCCCGGCAAGCCCGCGCTCGCGCAGGATCTCCTGCGCCCGCGCGAGGTCGCCGCCGGCCTCGGCCAGCGCCCTCTTGCAGTCCATCATTCCCGCCCCGGTGAGCTCCCGAAGCTGCTTGACCATCTCTGCGGAGATCTGGGCCTCCTGGCTCATCGGGGCTCAGTCCTCCTGTACCTGGACGTGCTGTACCTGGACGTCCTCGGCGGGAGGCGCGGGCGGGGCGGGCTCGACGGGCGCCGGCTCGACGACCGCTCCGGCGTCCTCGGCCGCCTCGGAGGCGGCCGTGGGCGGGGCGGCGACCTCGGGCTCGGACTGGATGGGAAACGGCTCGGGCTCGACGGCGGCGGGCGCCGGCTCGACGGCGGCCGGCGGGGCGACGACCTCGCCCATCCACGCCGCCTCCTCGGCCGACAGCTCGACCCTTCGCTCCTCCTCCGGCGCGGTCACCTGCGCCGCCGGAGTGACCTCGGCCTCGAACTCGGGCTCGGCGGCGCGGTCGCGCATCCCCTGGTAGGCGAGGTACTGCCCCTCCTGGACCGCGTCGGCGACCACGCGGGCGACGAGCGTGCACGAACGGATCGCGTCGTCGTTGCCGGGGATGACGTAGTCGACCTCGTCCGGGTCGCAGTTCGTGTCGACGATCGCCACCACCGGGATCCCGAGCTTGCGGGCCTCGGTGATCGCGATGTGCTCCTTCTTCGTGTCGATCACGAAGATCGCGCTGGGCAGCCGCTCCATCTCCGCGATTCCCGACAGGTTCCGCTCAAGCTTCTCCTTCTCGTGCCGCAGGCGCAGGACCTCGCGCTTCGGCAGCACCTCGAACACGCCCGAGCGATCCATCTCGCGAAGCTCCTTCAACCGCTTCAGGCGTCCGTGGATCGTCTGGAAGTTCGTGAGCATCCCGCCGAGCCAGCGGGTGTTGACGTAGGGCATGCCGACGCGGCCCGCCTGCGCGGCGACGACCTCCTGGGCCTGCTTCTTGGTCCCCACGAACAGGACGCTCCCGCCCTGACGGGAGATGTCCAGCACGAACTCGTGGGCGTGCTCGATGCCGACGAGGGACTTCTCGAGGTCGATGATGTAGATGCCGGAGCGCTCTCCGTAGATGAACCGGCGCATCTTCGGGTTCCACCGTCTGGTCTGGTGACCGAAGTGGACGCCGGCCTCGAGCAGCTCCCGCCTGGTCACGACGGGCACCGCGGTACCTCCTTCTCGGTTGCGTTCCTCCGCCCGCCTCAGCCCCTGGCCGGCCCCGTGTGGGGACCCCGGCGCGGGTCCTCGGGCGTGTGTCGTCGGCCCGCGAACGCGGGACGCGGCCGCCAGTCTAGCAGGAGGAACCGCTCCCCCGGCCGGGGTGCCCGCCCGGGAGACGGCACCCCCCGGAGCACCGGGATCACGCGCGGGCACGGCCGAACAGCGAGCGGCGCCCCTGGGTCCTCGACCCCCGCTGGCTGGCCGCCGCGTCCGC
>JAJYHN010000110.1 GCA_021784765.1 Actinomycetes bacterium | reverse complement strand
GGCGATCGCCGCCGGGACCCGGGCGGGCTCCGCTCCTTCGCCGGCCTCGGGCGGCGTGACGACGCCCCCCACCCCACGGCCTCGCGTCGTCTCCGACACCGGGGCCCACGAGGCGCCCCGGACCGGCGCGGTGGAGGGCACCGCGGTGGAGAGCACCGCGGCCGACGAGCCGGGCCCGACCGGGCTCGCCCGCGCGCTGCGCGAGGGCCGATTCGTCGTGAGCGTCGAGATCGACCCGCCCCGCTCGGTCCGGATCGAGCGCACGCTCGAGGCGGCGCGCCTGCTCCGGGACGCGGGCGTCGACGTGGTCAACGTCAGCGACAGCGCGATGGCGCGCGTGCGGATGGGTGCCATGGCCGTCGCGTTCGCGATCCAGCGCGACGTGGGCGTCGAGTGCCTGGTCCACGTGACGACGCGGGACCGCAACCTGATGGCGCTCGAATCGGAGCTCCTGGGCGCGCACGCGCTCGGCATCCGGGACATCCTGGCCCTGACGGGCGACCCTCCCCGCGTCGGCGACTACCCGACCGGCACCGGCGTCTGGGACGTCGACTCGGCCGGCCTGATCGAGATCCTGGCCCGCCTCAACCGCGGCGAGGACCAGGCCGGGACGCCGATCGGCGCGCGCGCCGGGTTCACGATCGCGTGCGCGCTCGACCCGACCGCGGCCGACCTGGACCACGAGCTCGGTCGCCTGGAGCGGAAGCTCGCCGCGGGGGCGCAGCTCGTGATGACACAGCCGATCTACGACCGCGCGCAGTGGGACCGCCTGGCCGAGGGGATCGAGCGGCGCTGGCACGCGACCCGCCTGCCGGTCCCGATCCTGGCCGGCGTGCTGCCGCTCCACTCCTCGCGGCACGCCGAGTTCCTCCACAACGAGGTGCCCGGCATCACGATCCCGGGCGCGGTCCGGGCCGCCATGCGCGGGGCCGGCGAGCGCGGCGCGGAGCTCGGCCTGGAGCTCGCCCTGGAGCTGCTGGCGGAGCTGCGCACGCTGGCCGACGGGGCATACGTGATGCCGAGCTTCGGCCGCTACGAGCTTGCGGCCGAGCTCGTCCGGCGGATCCGCGCCGGGAATCGGACGGAGCGGGCGCCTTCGACCGACGGCGCGACCGGGAGTTCGACGCCGGTCGGCTAGGCGGGTGCGGCGTACACTCAGCCCATGGGCGCGGTGGACACGATGGACGTCTTCTTCGAGCGGCTGAACTCGGGCGACCGCGAGTCGGCGGTGGGGCTGTTCGACGACAAGGCCGAGTTGCGCGTCCACGTCCTCGGCAACGTCCGCGTCCTCCGCGGCGACCAGATGGCGGGCTGGTTCCTGCGCGCCGACAAGGGGATGAAGATGCTGCCCGGGGACGGCCGCGATCTCGGCAACACGTTCGAGTGCAACCTGCTGGTCGTGCGGCCGGGCGCGCCGTCGCAGGAGCTGGACGCCACCTTCCGCGTCGAGGCCGGCAAGATCACCGCGATCAACTTCGCGCCTCGCTGAGCGCACCGTGAGCGACGCGCCCGGGGCGCCGGTCGCGCCGCAGGCGGGCTCTCGAACGCCCCCGGTGCCCGCGCAGCGGGATGGGGTCGCCATCCGGACCGTCCGCCTCGAGAAACGCTACGGCCGGACGGTCGCCCTGGCCGGGCTGGACGTGGAGGTCGGGCGAGGCGAGGCGTTCGGATTCCTCGGTCCCAACGGGGCCGGCAAGACGACCGCCGTCAAGCTGCTGCTCGGGCTCGCGTATGCCACGTCCGGCGAGGGCTGGGTGCTGGGGGCGCCGCTCGGCGACCTCGACGCGCGGCGACGGGTCGGCTATCTCCCCGAGCTGTTCCGCTACCAGCCCTGGCTCACGGCGCGGGAGGTGCTCGAGCTGCACTGCCGCCTCGCGAGGCTGGACGGCGGGCGCCGGCCGGACGCGATCGCGACCGCGCTCCGGACCGTCGGACTGGCGGACCGCGCGGACGATCGAGTCGGCGGCTTCTCGAAGGGCATGCAGCAGCGCCTCGGGCTGGGCGTCGCGCTCCTCGGGCCGCCGGAGCTCGTGATACTCGACGAGCCGACATCGGCCCTCGATCCGATCGGCCGCCAGGACGTGCGGCGGATCATCCACGAGCTCACCGCGCAGGGCGTGACCGTGTTCCTGAACTCGCACCTGCTCACGGAGGTCGAGCGGGTATGCGACCGCGTCGCGGTCCTCGATCGCGGTCGGGTCGTCGCCACGGGGACGCTGGCGGAGCTGCTCGCCGCCCGCACCGTCTCGCTTCGGGTGCGCGGGCTGTCGGCGGACGCGATCGCCTCGCTGGGCCGCTTCGGGCGCATCGCGGCGCCGGAGGACGGCCGGCTCACGATCGACGGGCTGGCTCCCGACTCGATCCCCGACCTGGTCGCCGAGGCCGTCCGCCTGGGTGGCCGGGTGTACGCCGTCGAGCCGCAGCAGCGGACGCTGGAAGACCGCTTCCTCGAGCTGCTGGAGTCGGGGCGCGCATGAACGAGATCCTCGTGGTGGCCGGCCTGACGCTGCGCGAGGCGGTCCGGCGGCGCCTGGCCTGGGCCCTGTTCCTCCTGACCGTCCTCGTGGTCGTCGTCACCGGCTGGGGCTTCGAGCGCTTCGTGGCGCTGGCGCGCCAGGACGGCATCGCCGAGGACCAGCTCCGCCTCGGCGTCTCGCAACTGCTGATCATGGTCGCCTTCATGTTCAGCTTCGTGCTGGCGATGGTCGCCGTGGTGTTCGGATCCCCGGCGATCGCCGGGGACGTGGAGAGCGGGGTCGCGCTGGCGATGCTGGCACGCCCCCTGCGCCGGTCGTCGTACGTCGTCGGCCGGTGGCTCGGCCTCGTCGCGGTCGTCGTCGCCTACGCCGTCGTGTCGGGCGCGATGGAGATCGCCGTCTGCGGCTGGATCACGGGCTGGATGCCCCCGCAGCCCGTCACTGCGGTCCTGTTCCTCGCCGGTGAGGGGGTCGTGCTCCTCACCTTCGCGCTCGCCCTCTCCACGCGGCTGTCGATGATCACCGGCGGTGCGATCGCGGTGGTCCTGTTCGGACTGGCGTGGGTGATCGGCCTGCTCGGCCGGTTCGCCGCGCTCTTCGGCGTGGATGCGCTGCAGCAGGCCGCGGCCGCGAGCCAGCGGCTGCTCCCCAGCGACACGTTCTGGATCGGCGCGACGGCGAGCCTCGAGCCCACGCACGCGCAGCTGGCGCAGGCCGGCTTCGCCGGTTCGATCGCGGCCGGGCGCTTCGGCCCGTTCTACGTCAGCGGCCCGCCGGCCGCGGCCGAGCTGGCCTGGGCGATCGGATGGATCGCGCTCGTGCTGGTCGCCGCCGTGCTGCTGTTCGAGCGGCGCGAGGCGTAGGCGTCCGCAGGCGGCCGCGTTCGGGCGGACCGCCGGCTCGCGTGTTCGGGCGGCTGCGCGGCGGCTGCGCGCCGACGGCCGCGGTCCGGGCGCGGTCGGGCCGCGGTCAGGGCGCCCCGGACGCCGGTGCGGCGGGTGCCGGCGTCGGGATGTTGACCCTGTCGCCGATCGACAGCGAGTTGGGGTTCTTGATCTGCGGGTT
>JAJYHN010000109.1 GCA_021784765.1 Actinomycetes bacterium | reverse complement strand
GCTCGCGAGCCCCTGCTCACCAAGGAGGAGGAGGTCGAGCTCGCGATGGCGATCGAGCACGGCGAGGAGGCCGAGCAGAAGCTCGCCGCCGGCCGGCTGAAGTCCGAGTCAAGCATCCACAAGGCCAGGGAGCAGGTGAAGCGGGGCCGCGCGGCGCGCCAGCGCTTCATCCGCGCGAACCTGCGCCTGGTGGTCTCGATCGCGCGCAAGTACCAGGGCCAGGGGCTGCCGTTCCTGGACCTCGTCCAGGAGGGCAACATCGGGCTCATGCGCGCCGTCGAGCTGTTCGACTGGCGCCGGGGCTTCAAGTTCTCGACCTACGCCACCTGGTGGATCCGCCAGGCGATCACCCGGGCGATCGCCGACCGTGGCCGCCAGATCCGCCTGCCGGTCCACGTCCACGATCAGATCCGCAAGATGCGCCGGACCGTGGTGCAGTTCTCCCAGCGCATGGGCCGGGACCCGACGCCCGAGGAGCTGTCCAAGGCCCTCGACATCCCGCTCGAGGAGGTCGATCGGCTGATGGAGGCCGAGCGCCGTGAGCCGGTGTCGCTGCAGGCGCCGGTCGGCGAGGACACCGAGCTCGGCGACCTGCTCGAGCAGGCCGACGAGCAGAGCCCGCTCGACGCGGTCGAGGACGCGATGCTCCGCGAGGAGATCGGCCAGGCCGTGCTGAACGTGCTCGACGTCCGCGAGCGCCGCGTGATCGCGCTGCGCTACGGGCTCGGCAACGGGCACCCGATGAGCCTGCGCGACGTCGGCAAGCAGATGGGCCTGTCCGGCGAGCGCGTGCGGCTGATCGAGCGCGAGGCGCTGCGCAAGCTCCGCGACTCCGAGATCGTGAACGCCGCCGGCTGGATCTGAGCCGGCGGTGGGGCGCCGCGGCCCGGGGGCGATGCCCGGGCCGCCGCCGGCCACGGGGGAGGCCGTGAGCGGGAACGTGCTCGTCGGGATCTCGGCGTGGACCGAGCCGACGCTCGTCGTCGCCGGCACCTTCTATCCGCGCAGGACGATGTCGGCCGAGGAGCGCCTGCGCTTCTACGCGTCGCAGTTCCCGGTGGCGGAGGTCGACTCGACCTACTACAGCCCGCCGTCGGAGCGAAACGCGGAGCTCTGGATCGAGCGCACGCCCCCCGAGTTCACGTTCGACGTGAAGGCCTATGCGCTGCTGACGGGCCACCCGACCCGGGTCGACTCGCTGTACCGGGACGTCCGCGAGGCGCTGCCGCCCGACCTCGCCGCCAAGCGGACCGTCTACCGTGAGCGGATGCCGGCCGAGCTGGTCGACGAGGTGTGGGAGCGGTTCCGCACGGCGCTCATGCCCCTGCACTCGGCCGGCAAGCTCGGCGCGGTGCTGTTCCAGTTCCCCCAGTGGTTCCTGCCCGGCGCGGCGTCGCGCGACCACGTGCTGGAGTGCGCCGCGCGGCTGCCCGACTACCGCCTGGCGATCGAGTTCCGCAACCGGCGGTGGATGGACGAGCGGGGCGCCGAGCGCACGCTCGCGTTCCTGTCCGAGCACGACCTCGCCTACGTGTGCGTGGACATGCCGCAGGGGTTCGAATCGAGCGTGCCGCCGGTGGCGGCGGCGACGGCCGGCGAGCTCGCCGTCGTCCGTTTCCACGGGCGGAACACCGGCGCGTGGGAGGCGCGGAGCGAGTCGGCCGCCGACCGCTTCGACTACGAGTACGCGCAGGCGGAGCTGGAGGGCTGGGTCCCGAAGGTCCGCGCGCTCGCGGCCGGGGCCCGGGAGACGCACGTGATCTTCAACAACTGCTTCCGGGACCACGCCGTGACGAACGCCCGCCAGCTCGCGAGGATGCTCGCCGCGTGAGGGTCGGACGCAGGGGGGTTGCCCGACCGTCGCGGGCGGGAAATGATGCCGCCGTGACCGACTCGGACCGCACGCCCGCCGGCCGCGGGCGCCGCCTGATCGAACGGGCCCTCTGGGCGCTGTTCGTCCTCGCCGCTCTCGGCGTGGGCATCCGCCTCTTCGGCCGCCGCCGCGCCCCCGGGGGCCGCGGCCCCTCGGCCCCAGGCTAGCCCCTCGGCGTCGCGCCCTTCCCGGTCCCGCCCGACGAGCGGGGCCCCTCGCCGCGGACTCGCTGGACGACCGCGAATGCCTCGCGCAGGCGCCCGATCCACTCGGCCTCGTTGTCGCCGACCAGGCGCACGCACCAGGCGAGGGCCTCGCTGCGGCTGCGCGCGACGCCGGCGTCGACGAGGGTGTCGAGCACGGCGCGCTCGGGCATCCGCAGGCGCGTCATGTGCGGGACGGCGAGCGTCGTGAACAGGCAGCGCTCGTCCCCGCAGGCGGCGCCCCACGAGACCTTTCGACCGAAGCGGTGCTCGGCCTCACGGGCGATGCGGACTCGCCGATCGCGCGTGTCCTCGCGGAAGGCCTGGATGCGAGCCGCGCGGGCTGCGGCGCGCGCCTCGGCGCCGGCCTGCGATGGAAGGTCGGGCTCGGCGAGGATGCCGACGACGAGGATCTCCTCCCGGTCGGCGCGCACCTCCGGCGGGCCGGCGGACCAGCCGCCCGGGAGGCGGCCGGCGAACCAGCCGCGGATCTCCTCGGCGGCCTCGGCGCCGCTGGAGTCGGGATGCGATGACTGGCTCACGCTTACAAGATTACTCGTGGTCGCTCCGGTGCCGGGGGAGGCCGGGCACGGCCGCGGCGAGGATCAGCGCCCCGGCGACGCACGCGAGGCCGCCGGAGACCACGGCCACCATCGGGGAGGTGAGCTGGGCCACGATCCCGGTCTCCACGTCCCCGAGGCGCGGCCCCCCGGTCACGACCACCTGGTGGACGGCCGACAGGCGGCCGCGCAGCGAGTCCGGCACCGCGAGCTGGAGGATCGTGGAACGGAACACGGCGCTCACCATGTCGGCGCCCCCGGCGACCGCGAGCAGCAGCAGCGCCAGCGGGAACGACCCTCGCGCCAGCCCGAACCCCGTGATGGCCGCGCCCCAGACCACCACCGCGGCGACCACGGCGAGTCCCTGCCGGCGGATCCCGCCGACCCATCCCGACGTGAGCGCCCCGACGAGCCCGCCGGCCCCCACCGCCCCCACGAGCATGCCGTAGCCGACCGGTCCCGCGTGGAACACGGTCGCCGCCATGGCCGGGAAGACGGCCCGCGGCATCCCGAAGACCATCGCGATCAGGTCGATGCCGAACGTCGAGATCAGCACCGGCCTCCCCCGCAGGAATCGCAGTCCCTGCACGATCGCGGCGGCTCCGCGGGCGGGCGCCTGGTCCCCGTCCTCGCGGCGGGGCCGGAGCGGCCGGAGCGCCAGGACGGCCGAGACCGAGATCGCGAAGGCCACGAGGTCCGCCCCGTAGGCCCACCGGAGCCCGAGGGCGATCAGCAGCCCCCCGACGCCGGGCCCGACGATCACCGTGGCGTTGAACATCACCTGGTTCAGGGCGAGCGCCGCCGGCAGCCGCCGGCGCGAGACCAGCGTCGGCGTCGACGCCGTCCGCGACGGACCCTGCAGGGCGAGCAGCCCGGCGGTCAGCGCGGCCGCGAGGTAGAGGTACCAGAG
>JAJYHN010000092.1 GCA_021784765.1 Actinomycetes bacterium | reverse complement strand
CCCGCAGCGACCGCAGCAGCCGGTGCCCAGCCCCGCGATCGAGCGAGGCCCGCGCCGTCGCGTCGTCGATGTCGAAGAGCGCGACCTCCTCGACCGCGTTCTCGGGGGCGCCGGCGACCAGGGCGCCTCCGAGCATCGTCCCGACCTGCCCGGCCCCGACGATGGCGATCCGCCCCACACGACTCGCGCTCATGTGGCCCGCGCTCACGCCGCCCCCGCGGCCGCCGCGAACGTCGTCGTCCGTCCGACGGCGTCTGCCACCCGCGCCACCTCGTCCATCAGGTTCCGGAACGCGGCGGGGTCGAGGGACTGCGCGCCGTCCGAGAGGGCCTCGGCCGGGCGGGGGTGGGTCTCGATCAGCAGCCCGTCGGCGCCGGCGGCGACGCCGGCACGGGCGATCGCCCCGACGTAGTCGGCCCGCCCGGCCGCGTGGCTCGGGTCGACGACGACCGGCAGCGAGGTCATGTGCTTCAGCACCGGGACCGCCCCGATGTCGAGGGTGAACCGCGTGGCGGTCTCGAACGTGCGGATCCCGCGTTCGCAGACGGCGACCTGCTCGTTGCCCGAGGACAGGACGTACTCGGCGGCGGCCAGCAGCTCCTCCAGCGTCGAGCCGAGCCCTCTCTTCAGCAGCACGGGCTGCCCCGCCTCGCCGCAGGCCTGCAGCAGGCGGTAGTTCTGCATGTTCCGCGCCCCGACCTGCAGGATCTCGGCATGCTCGGCGACCAGCGGCACGTCCTCGGGCGTGACGACCTCGGTCACCACCGCCATCCCCATCTCGTCGGCGACCTCGCGCAGCATCCGCAGCCCCTTCTCGCCGAGTCCCTGGAACGAGTACGGGGAGGTGCGTGGCTTGTAGGCGCCGCCGCGCAGCACCCGCACGCCGGCCGCGCTGACATACTCGGCCGTCTCGCGCAGCTGCTCGCGGCTCTCCACCGCGCACGGCCCGCCCATCACGGTGACGGCGCTGCCACCCAGGCGGACGCCGTTTGGCAGCTCGATCACGCGGTCCTCGAGGTGGAAGTCGCGGCTCGCGAGCTTGTAGGAGTGCAGGATCCGGACGACGCGCTCGACGCCCTCGAGGACCTCGAAGACCTCCGTCTCGATCGGGCGCTCGTCGCCGATCAGCCCGATGACGGTGCGCTCGGAGCCGCTGGAGACGTGGGCGTGGAACCCCAGGGCCTCGATGCGGGACAGGACCTGCTCGAGCTGGACCGCGGTGGCGTGGGCCTGCATGACGATGACCATCGTTTCCTCCTTGGGGCTGCGGGTGGGGCCGGGGCTCATCGCGTCGAGGGCGCGGCCAGGTCGGGTCGTAGCCCGGAGGCGCCGCGCAGATAGGCGTGGCGCACGGCCGACTGCGGCAGGGGGGTGTTGACGAGCAACAGGACGCGGAGGCATCGGGCGACACGGGTGTCGCCGCCATGCTCGCGGACCATCAGCAGGGGGACGGCGTCCCACCCGCGGGCGCGGGCCGCCGCGGCCGGGTTCACGCCGTGGAGGTCGTCCTGCAGCGTGAAGATCGCGGCTGCCACGTCCTCGGTCGCGAGGCCGTTGTCCGCGAGCATCCGCCCGAGCAGCTCGGCCGTCGCGTCCTCCACGGCCGCCGCGAGCCCTCCGTCGGCGGCGACCTCCACGGTCGTCGCGCCGCGGACGCCGCGTGCGGCGGCCGGTGCCGCGGCGGCGCGCGGAAGGTCCGCGCCCGCCCCCTCGGTCCCCTCGTGCTGCATGCGTTCCTCGATTCGTCCGGGAAACAAGAAAAAAGGCGCGGAGCCGGGCTCCACGCCTTCCGTGTCCTTCTTCGCCTGGTGGTTACCCGGCGACGCCGCTCACGGAAGGCGTGCAGGTATACGCCCAGCCATAAAAGAAGAAGGTCCGGGCGATGCTCCGCACGAGGTCCGTGGCCGCGTTCATCGGTTCAGGTATCTTGCGGGCCCGCGGGGCGTTCGTCAACAGCGAATGCCCGGAGGGGGCGGCTCGGGGGGCGGCACCGCGAGCCGGTCCGGGTCGGAGCGCTCGACCGGCGCGAGGTCATCGGCGCCGCAGCGGGAGCAGGACCCCTCGTGCTCGTCCCCGAGAAAGGCGCCGCACTCCGGGCACAGGAACGCCATCCAGCAGGCGGGATCGCCCATGCCCGCAGTGTATCCCGACCGTGCGGGTCGGGGAACGCCCCGCTCCGGCGCGGGCGCGTCCCCGGAGCCGGAACGCCCGGGCCCCGGCTCCGGCACTTGACCGGTTGCGGCCCCTGCGGTTTCATGCACGAGCCGAGCCGCCCGCGCCCGCGACGGGCTCGTGCACCCGGAGACCGATGCCCGAATCCGAAGCTCCGCTGTGGTTCGTCGCCACCTGCGATCTCGCCGCGCAGGTCCGTGGCCGCGCCGCGCCCGCATCGCGTGGCGAGGAGGTCCTGGCCTCGGGGGTCGGGTGGGTTCCCGCGGATCTGGCCCTCACGGCCTTCGGCGGGATCGCCGAGGACAATGTGTTCGGCTCGGCCGGCGACCTCCGGCTGCTGCCGGACCCGGAGACGGCGGTCGACCTGCCATCTGGCGACGGCCTCCCGGCTCTGCGCGTATACGTGGCCGACCAGGTGCAAACCGACGGCTCGCCCTGGGAGTGCTGCCCCCGGGGGTTCCTGCGGGACGCGCTGTCCCGCCTGCGCGACGACCACGGCCTGACGGTGCTTGCCTCGTTCGAGCACGAGTTCGTCCTGCGCGGCACGCCGGATTCGCCTCCCTTCTCGCTGGAGCGGGCCCGGGGCGCGGAGCCGTTCGGCACCGACCTGGTGTCCCTGCTCGAGCGGATCGGCCTCGCCCCCGAGACGTGGCTCCCCGAGTACGGGGCGGGGCAATTCGAGATCACGCTGCGACCGGCCGGGGGGCTGGCGGCCGCCGACCGCGCCGTGCTGCTGCGCGAGGTGGTGCGCGACCTGGCCCGGCGGCGCGGGCTGGCGGCGACGTTCGCGCCGATCCTCGACCCCGCCGGGGTCGGCAGCGGGGTCCACGTGCACCTCTCGCTGCGAGATGCCGACGGGCGCCCCGTGCTGCACGACCCGGCGCGGCCCGGGGGCCTGTCGGAGCTCGGGGCGCGCTTCGCGGCCGGGATCGTCGCGCACGCGGGCGCGGTGTGCGCGCTGACGGCGGCGAGCCCCGTCTCGTACCTGCGACTCACCCCGCACCGGTGGAGCGCCGGTGGCGCCTTCGTCGGCGAGCGGGACCGGGAGGCGCTGCTGCGCCTCTGCCCGGCCGCGACGATCGGCGGCGGGGACCCCGCGAGCGCCCTCAACCTGGAGTTCCGAGCCGTCGACGCGACGGCGAACCCCTGGCTCGCGCTCGGGGCGATCGTGCGTGCCGGGATGGAGGGCCTCGCCGGGGCGCACGGCGAGGCGCCCGTGGTGCCGGAGGGGACCGCCCCGACGCCCGGCGAGATCCCCTCGCTGCCGCGCGACCTTCCGGCAGCCCTGGCCGCGCTGGAGGCCGACGCGGCGTCGCGCGCGTGGTTGGCGCCCGACCTGCTGGCGACCTACCTGTCGGTGAAGCGGGCCGAGGTCGCGGCGC
>JAJYHN010000027.1 GCA_021784765.1 Actinomycetes bacterium | reverse complement strand
GCGCGCAGGCCGCCTCGTTGACCCAGCGGTAGCGATATGTGTCCGAGTCGGCGATGAGGATCGCCTCGGCCGCACCCTCGAAGAGTGGCGCGAGCCGATCGGCCGCGAGTCCGTCGGTACGGTGCCAGGCTGCCCGGACGTCGTGCACCGGCGGCCGTGCGCGTGACGCCGGTGGTCGGGGGGTGGCGGGGCGGCGACGGGGAGCGGGCATCGCGAAGTCTCTGGATGGCCTCCGAGGTGGCCGGGCCACGACCGGCGCACGGGCAGGACGGGAGGGAGGCCACGTTTTCATCGTATGGTGCGCCAAAACCCCGCGCCGGCCATCCACCCAAAGGGGCTGCCTGCGACGCCCGAAGGTCCCGGCGGCCATCCGTGACCAAGGCCTCTTGCCTTCCGCGGGCCGGGGCGCCGACGATGGGGCCGCGCACCGGGGCGCCGAGGCAGTCCTTCGGAGAGTGCCGGTGCCGCGACCACCGGCTCTGCGGCGGCTGGCGCAGCCGGCAACGCGACACCGGCCCGGGGCTGTGCTCCGCTGCCGGATATGTCGCTGGCCGCCGGTTCGGCCTGACGGGCAGCGGAGGTGGTTGCGATGGACGACGATCCACTCGGTCCTGCGCTGCTGAGCACGCACCTGCGCGGCACGGCGCTCGAGCCGCGCGTGGCCGCGCTCCTGTACGACGCCCTTGCCGAGGAGCTGAGCGTGGAACGCCTGCGGGACCAGGATCCTGCGGCAGGCGGACAGCTCGCCGCGCTCCTGCGCGGCCCCGCCGAGCGAGCCGCGCATCAGGCCGTCAGCAAGCTCGTGTTCGATCTCCTCGAGGCCCTCGCGGATCAGCCCGCGCTTCGCGGCCGGCTGAGTGGACTGCCGCCAACTGCGCGGGCAGGCGAGCCGGTCCCGATGGCCCGCTGATTCGTTCCGGGACGCGCGGGCGCCGTTGCGCCTGCCGGACATCCGGCAGCAGTGCTGCGTGAGCCCCCGAAGGGCATGGGACTGAGGCATGATCGGCCCGTGGAAGACGAGCGGCTGCGCGTCGTCATCGCCGAGGACTCGGCGCTGATCCGTGAGGGGATCGCGCGCCTGATCGAGGAGTCCGGCGGGACCGTCATCGCCAAGGTGGGCGACGGCCCCTCGTTCATCGAGGCGGTCGAGACGCACCGTCCGGACGTGTCCGTGGTCGACGTGCGGATGCCGCCCAGCCAGCGCGACGAGGGACTGCGGGCGGCAATCGAGGCGCGGCGCCGCGTGCCCGGCACGCCGGTGCTCGTCCTCAGCCAGTACGTCGAGCGCGAGTACGCGACCGAGCTGCTCGCGGACCGCGCCGGTGGAGTCGGCTACCTGCTCAAGGACCGCGTCGCAGACGTGCGCGAGTTCATGGACGCGCTGCGCCGCGTCGCACGGGGAGGCACCGCCCTCGATCCCGAGGTCGTCGCGCAGCTGATGGTGCCGCGGCGGACGGAGGACCCGCTCGCGGTCCTGACGCCCCGGGAGCGCGAGGTGCTCGCCGCGATGGCCGAGGGCAGGACCAACCTCGGGATCGCCACGCTGCTGGGCATCAGCGAAGGGGCGACGGAGAAGCACATCTCGGCCATCTTCGGGAAGCTCCAGCTCCCGGACACCGAGAACGACCACCGCCGCGTGCTCGCCGTGCTGGCCTACCTGGGCTCCTGAGCCCCGCACCGGGATCCGCAGCCGATCGTCTCGGGTCGGACGACCGCGGTCGGTCCCGGTCCCTCCCGGCCGCGTCCCCGGCCGATGCGCGCCCCGATGCGCCGACGGACGTGCGTCGGTCAGCGTCGGATCGGGGCGGGCGGCACGGGCGGAGGCGTCCAGGCCGGCACGGGCAGCTCGGCGCGGACGACCGTCGGCCCCCCACCCGGGCTGGAGACGGCGAACCGGCCGTCGACCGCCTCGACGCGCCCCGCAAGGCCGCTCAGCCCGCCGCCCGGGGCGACGGTGGCGCCGCCGATGCCGTCGTCGCGGACCTCGATCACGAGGCGCGGGCCCTCGCGGCGGCAGGAAACCTCGCACCGCGTCGCCCGGCTGTGCTTCGCGACGTTGGCGAGCGCCTCGCTGGCCACGAAGTACGCCGTCCGTTCGACCGCGTCCGGGAGCCGGATGCCGGGTTCCAGCTCCGACCGGACGGTGGTCGGGACGGCGGCATGGCCCGCCAGCGACGCGAGGGCGGGGACCAGGCCGCGGTCGATGAGGATGGCCGGCGCGATCCCCCGGACGAGGCTCCGCAGCTCGGCGAGCGCCAGCCGCGCCTGGTCCCGCCCCTCGATCACCAGCCGCTTCGCCTCTCCGGGATCCGCGTCGATCCGCTCGCTGGCGAGGCCCAGGTCGATCGCGAGCATCACGAGCCGCTGCTGCGCGCCATCGTGCAGGTCGCGCTCGATTCGGTGCAGCTCGCTGGCCTCCACGTCCAGCACGGCCGAGCGGCTCTCCTTCAGCGTCTCCACCTGCCGCCGCAGCTCGCCGGTCTCGGACGTGCAGAGGAGTCCCGAGATCACCGCGCGGTGCAGGGTCATGACGAGCTGGGAGAGCGACGCCGCGACGGGCAGGAGCACGGCGCCGGCGGCGGTCCTCGCGACGATGAGGGGGGCGCCGTGCCCGGCCAGCCAGCCCAGGTACCAGGGCAGGGCCGTGCCGGGGACGGCGTCGTACCAGATCGGCATCGTGAACAGGGACAGCGCGAGCCACCAGGCCGCTGCCGTCACGGCGAACTCGAGGATGGAGAGCGGGAGGTTGACGCCGACGTACAGGACGTCGCGCCACCGGCTCTCGTCGGCGAACTCGGCACGCACGATGGCGATCGCACCGCCGGAGAACGGGCGATAGGCGTGCGGGCGGAGCGGCGTCGGATCGGCGATCGCGGCGCGCCTCCGCTCGATCCGCGCGACGAGCCGGGAGGCCTCGATGCCGAGCGCGAGGAAGACGACCCCGATCCCGGCGAACAGCGTCGGGACCGCGCTGGAGAAGAACGAGAAGACGAGCGCGAACGAGAGGGTTCCGACGAAGAAGCCGGCGACGAGCGCCAGGAGCGCGTACCACGTCGCCGGGTGGAGGGGCGACAGGAGGAAGGCGCGGACGGGGTTCATCGCCCGCCGGGCCACCCCGAGGGCACCCGCCGCCTGGGCGCCGCCCGCCTGCGGCGGAGACGCGAGGACCCCCGGCGAAGCGAACGTGGCTTCGCCGGGGATCCGGTCCGAGACCAGCCAGGTCAGGATCAGCAGCAGCCCCACCACGAGGGCCGCGGAGGAGATCACGTCCGGTGCTGCTGCCGCCGCACCGAGGTCGCCACCAGCAGCGCGCCGATCCCGAGGATGAAGGCCGGCCACAGGAACCGGCCCTGGTCGGCCCAGGCGGGCAGCAGCTGATCGAGCAGGGCGAGGCCGCCGAAGAGGACGAGCGCGAGGCCGAAGAACGTGACCCCCAGGCCGCTGCCGCCGTGGCCCGCGTGCCGATGCGGCGTCCCGACCGCCGCCCACCCGCCGGGAACCCCCGCGACCCCGGGCTGCGTGGCCGACTCGCCGGCCGCGCCGGCCGCGGCGCCCTCCGGCGCGCCCCAGGCAT
>JAJYHN010000178.1 GCA_021784765.1 Actinomycetes bacterium | reverse complement strand
CGGGAGGTGCGCGCGACGCTGGCCCGGACGGCGGCCCTGCTCGCCGAGGACGCCGACCTGCTGGCGGCGACGGCCGAGGCGGCCGCCACCGAGGTCCTCTGGCGCGACGGCGAGGACGTGGTGCTCAGGGCCGCGGCCCTCGCGGCCCTGCCGGCGCCCGTCGCCGGCCGGATCGCCGTCCGCGCGATCCGCGAGGCCGGCGCCGACCCGACCGCCCGCGGCGCCGACCGGGTGCGGTCGCTCGCCTCGGCCCGTCCGGGAACCTCCGTCTCGGTCGCGCCGGGGCTCCGGGGCCTGCGGGGGCGAGCCGAGGTCCGCCTGTCGCGCGCGGCCCGCGTTCCCCTAGACTGACGTCCCACATGGACGTCCTCGAGGACCAGATCGAGCGGGTCCTGATCTCCCACGAGGAGATCCAGGAGAAGGTTCGGGAGCTCGGCGAGCGGATCACCGCCGACTACAGCGGCCGCGACCTGCTGCTGGTCGGGGTCCTGAAGGGGGCCTTCGTGCTGATGGCCGACCTGTCGCGCCACATCCGGCTGCCGATGGAGTTCGACTTCATGGCGGTCTCGTCCTACGGCGCGGCCACCAAGACCTCCGGCGTGGTGCGGATCCTGAAGGACCTCGACCACGAGATCGCCGATCGGGACGTGCTGCTGGTCGAGGACATCGTGGACTCGGGGCTCACGCTGAACTACCTGCTGAAGAACCTCCGCACGCGCCGGCCGTCCAGCCTCGAGGTCTGCGCGCTGATGCACAAGGTCGAGGCCCAGCAGGTTCCGCTCGCGATCAAGTACACCGGCTTCGAGATCCCCTCGGTGTTCGTCGTCGGGTACGGCCTGGACTACGCGGAGCGGTTCCGGAACCTTCCCTATGTCGGGACGCTCCGGCCGGAGGTCTACGGCGGGCTCCCGCCCGGCTGACGGGCGCCCCGTCTCGCCCCGTGCGACGCGCGGAGGCGCCGTGTGCCCGGCACCGGGAACCCGGCTGGCACCGCCGGGCGTCGAAGGGGTGATGAGCCATCGCGAACGGATCCGCCGCTCCCTCGCGCTCGCCCTGCTCGCCGCCGCCCTCGCCGCCCTGCTCGCCGCGTGCGCGGGGCCGACCGGTGGCCCCGGCCCGGCCGGGGGGATCCGCGGGGTGGTGCTCCTCGGGCCCATGTGCCCGGTCGAGCGGCAGGGGAGCCCGTGCCCCGACCGACCCATCCCGGCGACGGTCGAGGTGCTGGCACGAGACGGCGCCGGGCCGATCATCGCGCGCACGAGGGCCGGCGCCGACGGGCGCTTCGAGGTCCGTGTGGCGCCCGGCCGCTACCTCGTCGTCGCCCTCTGGGCGACCGGCATGCGGCGGCAGAGCCCGGCCGTCGCGGTGACGGTCCCGGCGCAGGGCTTCGCGAACGTGACCCTCCGGGTCGACTCCGGCATCCGGTAGCCTGTCGGTCGCGGCGCGCGGCCGAGACAGGGGGTGTGCCGGTGGCGTTCGACGCCGGGAAGATCGAGGACGGGGTGCGCCTGATCCTGGAGGGGATCGGCGAGGATGTGGCGCGCGCGGGCCTGACGGACACCCCGCGCCGGGTCGCCGACATGTACCGCGAGCTGTTCGCCGGCGTCGGCGCCGACGCCGGCGACCTCGTGACCGTGGTCGTCGGGGCGGACCACGACGAGATGATCATGGTGCGGGACATCCCGTTCCACTCGATGTGTGAGCACCACCTGGTCCCGTTCATCGGCCGCGCGCACGTCGCCTACATCCCGAACCGCGACGGGCGGATCACCGGGCTCTCGAAGATCGCGCGCCTGGTCGACCTGTACTCCAAGCGGCCGCAGGTGCAGGAGCGCCTGACCACGCAGGTCGCGGAGGCCCTCGAGCGGGCGCTGGAGCCGCGGGGGGTGTTCGTGCTGATCGAGGCCGAGCACCTGTGCATGACGATGCGCGGGGTGAAGAAGCCCGGCGCGGTGACGGTCACCTCGGCCGTGCGCGGGCTGTTCCGCTCGGACGCACGGACGCGTGCCGAGGCGCTCGAGCTCGTCCGCGGCGGTCGGGGGTAGCGGGTGGCCGCGGCCGGCCCCGTCTGGATCGCCGGCGGCCGGCCGTTGCCGGTCGGCGAGCGCACGCTGGTGATGGGCGTGCTGAACGTGACCCCCGACTCGTTCTCCGACGGCGGGCGGCTCCTCGACCTCGACGCCGCCGTGGCCCGGGGCCTCGCGATGGTCGCCGACGGCGCAGACGTCGTGGACGTCGGCGGGGAGTCGCCCCGGCCGGGCGCCGAGGAGGTGCCGGTCGACGAGGAGCTCCGGCGGGTCGTGCCGGTGATCGAGCGGCTGGCGGCCGAGGCCGGGGTGCCGGTGTCGATCGACACGCGCAAGGCCGAGGTGGCGGCCGGGGCCCTCGCGGCCGGGGCGAGCATCGTGAACGACGTCTCCGGGGCGCGGGACCCCGCGATGTTCGGCGTTGTGCGCGACGCGGGCGCCGGGCTGGTGCTGATGCACATGCGGGGCGACCCGGCGACGATGCGGGAGCTGACCCTCTACGAGGACGTCGTCGGCGAGGTCCGGGAGGTCCTCGCCCGGAGGGTCGATGCGGCCGTGGAGGCCGGGGTCGACGCCGAATGCCTTGCCGTCGACCCAGGGCTCGGCTTCGCGAAGACGGCCGGGCAGAGCCTGCTGCTGATGAAGGAGGTGGCGGCGTTCCTGTCCCTCGGCCGGCCGCTCGTCGTCGGGCCGTCCCGGAAGTCGTTCATCGGCGCTGTGCTCGGGGGCGCCGGCGTGGACGAGCGCCTCGAGGGGACGGCGGGCGCCGTCGCGTGGCTGGCGGCGCAGGGCGCGCACGTCGTGCGCGTGCACGACGTGCGCGAGATGGTGCGCGTCGTGCGCGTCGTCGACGCGATCCGGTCGGCCGCGCCGGAGCCGACGCCGGGCGCGGCCGGGGGCACGGGGTGAACGGATCCGGGGGGGCGAGCGACCGCCGGCACATGCCGCCGCTACGGCTCGCCGAGGCCCCGATCTCCGGCGGTCGCATGGCCTACGCCGACCTCGGCGACGGCCCGGCGGTCGTGCTGCTGCACGGCTTCCCGACCTCGTCGCACCTGTGGCGGCGCGACGCCCCGCTGCTCGCCTCGCGGATGCGCGTGGTCGTCCCCGACCTGCTCGGCCACGGGGCGAGCATCGCGGATCCCGGCGCCGACCTGTCGGTCGCGGGGCAGGCCGAGGCCGTCCGCGCGCTGCTCGATCTGCTCGACGTCGGGGAGTTCGCGGTCGCCGGGCACGGACTTGGAGGCGCGGTCGCATGGGAGCTCGCGCGAGACCCGGGCGCACGGGCCCTGGTGCTGATCGACGCGGAGGGCCTGGACGGCCGGCCGCCGGCGACCGCCGCCACGACGCTCGCGGCGGCCGACGGCGCTGCCGCCGCCGCGGACGTGCCGGCCGTGGCGCGCCGGATCCTGGAGGCGGCGCTCGCGCGCTCGCCGGCGTCCGCCGAGACCCTCGACCCCTACGTTGCGCCGTGGACGGTCGACCCGGTGCGGCTGACCGCTGCCGCCGCGGCGCTCGCGAGGCCGGCCCCGCCGGCCGATCCGGCGGG
>JAJYHN010000082.1 GCA_021784765.1 Actinomycetes bacterium | reverse complement strand
CAGACGGCGACCGCCGAGGGTCGCGCCGGGCTCCGGCTGCTGCGCCGCGTCGGGGCCGTCGACCCCGAGTCGCTCGACTCCTACCGGGCCCACGGCGGCTACGAGGCGCTGCGCCGCGCGGTCGCGCTCGGGCCGGCCGGGGTGATCCGCGAGGTGAAGGATGCGAAGCTGCTCGGGCGCGGCGGGGCGGCGTTCCCGACCGGGGTGAAGTGGGAGGCCGTGGCGACGAACCCGGCCCGGCCCCACCACGTGGTCTGCAACGCCGACGAGTCCGAGCCGGGAACCTTCAAGGACCGCGTGGTGATCGAACAGGACCCGTTCGCGCTGGTCGAGGCCCTCACGATCATGGGGTATGCGTGCGGGGCCGAGCGCGGCTACGTCTACCTGCGTGGCGAGTACCCGCTCGCGGAGGCGCGGCTCCGGCACGCGATCGAGGCGGCCCGCACCCGCGGGCTCCTCGGCGAGGACGTGATGAGCGCGGGATTCCGCTTCGACCTCGAGGTCAGGCGCGGGGCCGGCGCCTACATCGCCGGCGAGGAGACGGCCCTCTTCAACTCCATCGAGGGGCGGCGGGCCGAGCCCCGCAACAAGCCGCCGTTCCCGGTGACGCACGGCCTGTTCGGAAGGCCCACGGCGATCAACAACGTGGAGACCCTGCTGAACGTGCCGGAGATCCTGCGGGTCGGCGGGCCGGCCTACGCGGCGATCGGCACCGAGGGGTCGGCAGGGACGCGGCTGTTCTGTGTCTCGGGCGCGGTGGAGCGGCCGGGCCTGTACGAGCTGACGTTCGGCGCCACCCTCCGCGAGGTGCTCGACCTCGCCGGCGGGGTGCGCGGCGGGCGGGCGCTGCGGACCGTGCTCCTCGGCGGGGCCGCCGGGTCGTTCGTCGGACCGGAGGCGCTGGACGCGCCGCTTACCTTCGAGGGACTGCGCGCGATCGGGGCGAGCCTCGGCTCGGGGGTCGTCGTGGCCCTCGACGACGAGGCCGACATGGACGAGATCGTCCTTCGCATCGCGCGGTTCTTCCGCGACGAGTCCTGCGGGCAGTGCGTGCCGTGCCGCGTTGGAACCGTCCGGCAGGAGGAACTGGTCGCCCGCCTGGCGAGCGGGCGACCGCTCGGCTCGGCCGAGCAGGAGGCCGCGCTGCTCGCCGACGTGGCGGCCGTGATGCGCGACGCCTCGATCTGCGGTCTCGGCCAGACGGCGGCGAACGCCGTCGAGTCGGCCGTGCGGCTCGGGCTGGTGGGCGTCGGCGCGGGGGCGCCTCCCGGCGGGAACGGCGGGAACGGCGGGAACGGCCGGAACGGCCGGAACGGCCGGAGCGGCCGGAGCGGAAGGGAGGGCTCGTGAGCACCGCGTTCGTGGAGGTCCCTCGGCGGCTCGTCGACGTCACGATCGACGGTCGCGAGGTCCGCGTCCCCGAGGGCGCGACCCTCCTGGAGGCCTGCCGATCGGTCGGCATCGATACGCCGACCCTCTGCTACCTCGAGACGCTCACGCCGGTGAACGTGTGCCGGGTCTGCGTCGTCGAGGTCGAGGGGTCCCGCACCCTGGTGCCATCGTGCTCACGGAGGGCCGAGCCGGGGATGGTCGTCCACACCGACTCGGAGCGCGTCCGGACGAGCCGCCGGATGGTGCTGGAGCTCCTGGCCTCGTCCGTGGACGTCTCGCTGGCGCCGCCGGAGGTCGGGGGGTGGATGGAGCGGTACGGGGTGGATCCGGACCGGTTCGGCCCGCCGGCTCCGCCACGCGCGCCCGGCGAGCGCGACGCGGCGCGCGCGGGGCACCACCACGCGCCCGAGGGGTCGGCGGCCGGGACCGTGGCACAGCCGGTCAAGGTCGACAACGGCAACTACGTGCGTGACTACTCGCGGTGCATCCTCTGCTACAAGTGCGTCGAGGCGTGCGGGGTCGACGCGCAGAACACGTTCGCGATCGCCGTGGCCGGACGCGGGTTCGACGCCCGGATCTCGACGGAGTTCGACGTCGGGCTGCCCGACTCCGCGTGCGTGTACTGCGGCAACTGCATCGGGGTGTGCCCGACCGGCGCGCTGATGTTCAAGAGCGAGCACGACATGCGCGAGGCCGGAACCTGGGACGAGGCGCGCCAGAGCGTGACGACGACGATCTGCCCCTACTGCGGCGTGGGGTGCAACCTCGAGCTGCACGTGCAGGACAACACCATCGTGAAGGTCACCTCGCCGATGGACCACGACGTCACGCACGGCCACCTGTGCGTGAAGGGACGCTTCGGCTTCCAGTTCGTGCAGGAGCGAGGGGGCGGAACGCCCATCCCCTGAGCGGCGGATCGTCGGCCCTGCCGTCGGACCGCGGGCGGTCTGCGGGCGGTCAGACCGCGGGTTCGGGCGCGACCGGCGCTGACCCACGGCGCTCGAGCCGGTCGATGGCCGCCCCGAAGGTCCGGTACGCGCCGGCCGGGTCCCAGCCCATCCGGCCCCGCGCCTGCGGCACCAGCCGCACCGCGAGCTTCTCGGGGGCCGACCGCATCCGCGCGGCCCCGATGAACCACGGAAGGGAGCCCGGCGGCAGCGCCTCCGGCCCGTGCGCCCCGAACGATCGGAGCGCGGGATCGTCCACCACCACCGCCGAGGGCCGGAACACCCGCTCGAGCGCGCGCCGGACCTTCGGGTCCTCGGCCTCCACCTCGACGCGCGCCCCGTCCCACCGGGCGCGGGCGACGATCTCCTCGGGTGCGTCGGGTCGGTAGAACTCAGCCTGCATCGTTCAGCTCTCCTGTCCGATCTCGGGCGTCGCCAGCGCGAGCCAGGCGAACGCGCGACGGGCGCTCGGCTGGAAGGGGTTCATGTTCGAAGTCCGATGATACCCAGCCAGTCCACCGGGCCCTCGTCGCGCGGGGCACCCCGGCCGGCGTCATCGGGGGCGACCGGGGGTGGTGGCGAAGGACCCGTGTCGCAGGCGCGGGGTAGACTCGGGTCCTCCCCGAGGGAGGCATGCCGATGAACGGTGGCAGCACCGCCTTCCTCCCCCTCGCCAGGGACGCCGGCCTCCGGCCGGTCGCCCGGATCGAACGCGGCGCCGGGTCGCCGCTCGGGCGAGCGCTCGCCCGAGCCGGGCCGAGCGTGGCACCGCGACGGCTCTCCCCAGGGGAGGTCGTCGTGCGCGAGGGGGCGCCGTCCGGGAACCTCTTCCTGGTCGAGTCCGGCGCGGTGGCGCTCCTTCGCACCGCGGCGTCGGGGCGCCGAGCTATGGTCGGCATCCTGGGCAGCGGGCAGGTGTTCGGACTCGGGTGGATCCACGTGGCCCCGCCGGCCGCGTCTGCGGCCCGTCCGGGCGTGGAGCTCGGCGGACGTACCGCTCCCGCCGAGTCGGACGTGGCCACGGATGCGAGCGAGCCCGAAGCGCGCGCGCTGGCGCCCTCGCTCGTGTCCGCCTTCGACCCCGAGGCGCTCCGCGCCGCCGCCGCGACCGACCCGCGGCTCGCGCTGCACCTGGTCACGGCGCTGGCGCACCGCCTCCAGGAGGCCGAGCGGACGCTCTTCCGCATGCTCCTGCTGCCCGTGGCCGCCCGCCTCGAGGGGACGCTCCGCACGCTGGCGGCTGTCCACGGCCGCCCCGTGGCCGAGGGACGGCGGGTCGACCTGCGACTCACCCAGGAGGATCTGGCGGCGCTGGCCGGGACGAGCCGCGAGAGCGTGAACCGCGCGTTGCGCGACCTCGCCGCCCGAGACCGCGTGCTGCGGATCGGCGGCCGCTACGTGGTGAGGGACGTGTCGTGACCGCCCTCGACCGAACCCCCCGGCCGGCTCTCCGGTCCCCGCGACCTCGCCGGGGGCGGCGAGGCCCCGACCGACGGTCCCTCTTGCAGGACCTCGAGGCTGTGGCGGTGGCAGTAGGAGGACCTCGGCAGCGCCGGAGCTCCACAGCGGACGCACACGGCGGGAGTCGCCAGCTCGAAGCGCGCCAGCGGAGGCCGGCCCAGGCGCGCGACCCGCCCCTCGGCCTCGAGCTTCATCAGGTGCGCAAGGACCGACCGCGCCGCCAGCGGATGCAGCAACGCGGAGACGTCGGTGTAGACCTCGGCCACGATCTCCTCCGGGGTGCGCGGGCCGGCCGCGAGCGCATCCAGCACCTGGCGCTCCCGCAGCGCTCGGTGGGCGAGGTACTCCTCGAGCTTGGCGCCCGCGTCCCACACGACGGGCCCGTGTCCCGGGTAGATGACCCGCGGGCCAAGCGCCCACATGGCACGGAGCGAGCGGAGGTACAGACCGAGGTCGCCCTCCGGTGGATCGATCACGCTCGTCCCCCGCCCGAGGACCGCATCGCCCGTGAACAGGGCCGCCAGCGTCGGCTCGAACAGCGCCATGTGGTCGGCGGTGTGGCCGGGCGTCGCCACGGCCCGGAGGATGGCGTCTCCCCCCTCGACCTCCCGTCCGTCGCGTAGCCGCTCCCAGCCGGGCAGGCCGCGCGCGGCGAAGACGGGAGCGCCGGCCGCCGCGGCCAGCGCCGCCGCGCCCGGCGCGTGGTCTGGGTGGCCGTGCGTCACCAGGACGGCGGCGATCGAGCCCGCCTCCCGCAGCACCGCCGCGAGGTGCGCCTCGTCGTCCGGCCCCGGATCCACGACCAGCGCCGGACCTGTCCCCACGATCCACGTGTTGGTGCCCTCCAGTGTCATCGGCCCCGGGTTGGGCGCGAGCACGCGCACGACCCGGGGCCCCGACCGGAACGCCGCGTCCGCCCAGCGCCAGCCCGTCCAGGGCCGGGGGCGTCCTCCGGGACGGCCCGAGTGGCCGGACGAGGACTCGGGTGGGCCGGGCGACGACGGCCCGGAGCTCATGCGCGCTCCTCGGGGGGCGCGAGCATGGCCTCGGGCACGGCCTCAGGCGACGGGGGGACCTGCGGAACCTTCAAGGCCAAGACCTCAGCCACGGTCCGACACCCCGCGACCGCCTCCAGGGTGACCCGCGTCGGCCACGCGAGCGGAAACTCCTCCCGCGCCGACGCCTCCAGGACGTCCCGCGGCATCGCCCACCATGCCCCGACGATCTCGGTCCCGTCGGGCTCGGGAGCCATGTCGGCGTCCCCGGCCGAGAGCGCGTAGAAGCGCGCGTCGAACCGGACCGCGATGAACTCCGGCGCGATCCAGCGCCCGATCTCGGGCAGGTCCCCGGGGCGCGGCGGAGGGAGGCCGGGCGCTCGCGGCCGCCGGCTGCGGGCCTCGACCACGCCGTGCGCGGTGGCGACGAGGCCCGCCTCCTCCGCCAGCTCGCGGACTGCGCAGGCCCGGGCCTCCTCGCGGGCATCGCCGAACCAGGCACGCGCCAGCTCCTCGTCCCCCGGATCCACGGCGCCCCCGGGAAAGACCGCGAATCCCGGCACGAAGCGGCTCGCAGGGGCGCGGCGCAACATGAGCACCTCGACCCCGTCGCCTCGCGGCCGGGCGGGGCGGGCGACGACGACGGTCGCGGCGGGACGGACGGGGCGCTCGGCCACGCTCGAATGTTCCCAGATCCCCCGCACCCGGGACTCGCGGCAACCCGCGGGATCGGGCAAGATCGCAGGGTGGCGGGCGTGCTGGAGGAGCGGCTTCGCGCGCGGATCGCGCGCGCCGGACGAATCACCTTCGCCGAGTTCATGGCCATCGCCCTCTATGACCCCGACGCGGGCTTCTACGCGCATCCCCCGGTCGGACCCGGTCGCGACTACGTCACCAGCCCCCACGTCTCCGCAGCCTTCGGAGTCCTGCTGGCGCGGCAGCTCACGGAGGCCTGGGACCTGCTCGGCCGGCCCGAGCCCTTCGCCGTCGTCGAGCTCGGCGCCGGCGACGGCACGCTCGCCCTCCAGCTCCTTGAGGCCCTGTCCCCCCCGCTCGACGCCGTGGTCCGCTATGTGGGGGTGGAGCCCGGCGCCGGAGGCCGCGAGGTCATGCGCGGGCGGGGCCTGTGCGCCGTCCCGCGCGTGGAGGAGGCCGGCGCCGGGCTCGTCGGCCTCGTGATCGCGAACGAGGTGCTGGACAACGTTCCGTTCCACCTCCTTCGCCGCGCCGGCGAACGGCTCGTGGAGCGCTACGTCGAGCTCGGCCACGAGGGGCTGCGCCTCGCCGACGGCCCGGTCTCGTCCCCGGACCTCGAGCGCCTCGCCCCACCCCTGCGGCCCGGCGAGGAGGCGCCCGTGTCCCCGCTGGCGCTCGATCTCGTCGACCGCGCCGCCGCGACCCTCCGGCGCGGCTACCTCGTGCTGGTGGACTACGCAGGACGGGGCCGGCGAGCCCCCGTCCACGCCTACCGCGGCGGCCGCGTCGACGACGACGTCCTGTCCGAGCCCGGCTCGCGGGACATCACCGCCGCAGTGGACCTCCGCGGGATCGTCGAGCACGCACGCCGGCGCGGGCTGCGCGCCTGGGGGCCGGTCACCCAGCGACGGGCCCTGCTCGCCCTCGGCATCCACGAGCTCGAGGAACAGGCCCGCCAGCGCCAGACCCGATCGCTGGCGGGCGGGAGAGGTCTCGAGGCCCTGCGCATCTTCTCCAACCGGAGCCGGCTCAGGCTGCTCGTCGACCCGGCCGGACTCGGAGCCCATCGGGCCCTCTGCCTCGGGGTCGGCGTCACCCGGCCCCTCCGGCTCGTTCGGAGGGACCCGCCGCCGGGACCCATTCCGCGGAGGGAGCCATCCCCCGGACGCTCGGGGCCGCAGTAGGATGTGAGGCCGCGAAAGGACGGTGCGCATGGTCTGGCAGGGACTGGTCTTCATTCTGCTGATGATCGGTGTCCCCATCGCGGTCGCCGCGGTCGTCGGAGGGGACCCGCAGGTCCGCCGCGACAAGAAGGCCGCGAAGCGCCGCGCGGCCGCCGCGCGGAGCGGCGGGAGACGGCCCGAGGGCCCCGACGAATAGCGGCCTCGGCGCGCCGGACCGCCCGTGGCGGCCGCCGCCGGCGGTGGTGGCCGCCCCGGTCCCTACCGGTCGACGTCGCCGACGACGAAGAACACGCTGCCGAGCACCGAGACCAGGTCCGGCACCAGCGCCCCGCGCAGCAGTTCCGGGATGACCGAGACGTTCGAGAACGAGGCCGTCCGCATCTTGAGCCGGTACGGCGCCTCGCCGCCGTCGCCGACGACGTAGTAGCCCATGAGCCCGAGCGGGTTCTCGGTGCGCACGTAGACCTCGCCGGCCGGGATCTTGATCTTCTTCGGCAGCTTCGGCGCGACGAAGGGCCCCGGCGGCAGCTTGTCGAGGCACTGCTCGATGATCCGGCACGACTCGTAGATCCGCTGGACCAGCACCCACAGCCGGTCGTACGAGTCGCCGTTCGTGCCGACCGGCACGTCGAACTCGACCTCCCCGTACTTCAGGTAGGGCTCGTCCCTGCGGGGGTCCATCGGGACGCCGCTCGCCTGCAGCACCGGCCCCGAGCACCCGTAGGCCACGGCCACCCCGGGCGGCAGCACGCCGACGTTCCTCGTTCGCGCGTGGATGATCTCGTTGCCCATCACGAGATCCTCGAACTCCCCCATCTTGGCGCGCACCCACGCCAGGACCTCGCGGGATTGGCGGACGAAGCCGCGCGGCAGATCGTCCTTCAGCCCACCGATCCGCGCGAACGAATGGTGCATGCGGGCGCCGGTCGTCGACTCAAGCAGCGCCTGGATCATCTCCCGTTCGCGGAACGCGTAGAAGACGGGGGTCATCGCGCCGAGCTCCAGCGGGTAGGAGCCGCAGAACATCAAGTGGTTCAGGATCCGGTTCCACTCGGCGAGCATCGTGCGGATCCACTGCGCACGCTCGGGCACCTCGATGCCGAGCATCGTCTCGACCGCCAGCACCCAGCCGATCTCGTTGTTGAACGCCGAGATCCAGTCGTGCCGGTTCATCAGCACCATGACCTGCAGGGGGTCGCGGAACTCGGCGAGCTTCTCCGCCGCGCGATGCATGTAGCCGATCACGGGCTCGGCCCGGACGATCCGCTCGCCATCGAGCTCGAGCACCACGCGCAGGACGCCGTGGGTGGAGGGGTGCTGCGGCCCGATGTTGAGGAGCATCTCCTCGGTACGCAGGCCGTCGTCGACGACGAGGTCGATGCCACCGCCGCGAAGCATCCAGGCCTCGCTCTGAGACGAGAACAGAGCCCGTTCCCGCTCGGTGTCCATCCCGGGCGAAGCCTAGCAGGTGACCGGCGGTATGCTCGCGCCGTGCCCAGCGCCCCCGATCCCCGACGCCGGCTGCCCTCGGTCGACGCGCTGCTTCGCTCCGATCGGGGCCGCCGCGCGGTGGCCGCGCTCGGGCGTGACGTCGTGCGCCGCGCGGTGCAGGACGCGCTGGCCGAGGCGCGCGCGACCCTGGCGCGCGGCCGGCCGGCCGCCGAGCCGGAGCCGCTCCTGACCGCGGCCGTGGCCCGCGCCGAGGCCGACCTCGCCGGCATCGGCCGAACGATCAACGCGACCGGCGTCGTGCTCCACACGGGCCTCGGGCGCGCGCCCCTCGCCCTGGAGGCGGCGGATGCCGTCGCGCGCGTCGCGACCGGCTACGCCGACCTCGAGGTCGAGCGCACGACCGGGGCCCGCGGCAGGCGGACCTCGCGGACCGAGCGGCTGCTCGCGGCGCTCACCGGCGCGGAGGCGGCGCTCACCGTGAACAACGGGGCCGCCGCCCTGCTGCTCTCGCTCGCGGCCCTCGCCGGCAGGAGAGAGGTGGTCGTGTCCCGCGGAGAGCTGATCGAGATCGGCGGCGAGTTCCGTCTGCCCGAGGTGATGGCCGCCTCCGGCGCGCGCCTCGTCGAGGTGGGGACGACGAACCGGACCCGCGGGGCCGACTACCGGCGCGCGATCGGGCCACGCACCGCGCTGATCCTGAAGGTCCACCCCAGCAACTACCGCGTCGTCGGCTTCACGGAGTCGGTCGCGGTCGGCGAGCTCGCCGGCATCGCCCGCGAGTCCGGCGTCCCGCTGCTGTTCGACGTCGGCAGCGGGCTCCTGCGGCGGCGGGCGCCGCTGCCGTCCGACGAGCCGGCGATCGACGAGGCACTCGCGGCCGGCGCCGACCTCGTGTGCTTCTCGGGCGACAAGCTCCTCGGGGGGCCCCAGGCCGGCCTGCTCGTCGGGCGGCGGGACCTGGTCGACCGGGCGCGCCGCCATCCCATCGCCCGCGCCGTGCGGGTCGACAAGATGACGGTGGCGGCGCTCGAGGCGACGCTGCGGCTGTACGCGACCGGCCGGGCCGTCGAGATCCCCCTCTGGACGCTCCTCGCGACCCCCCGCCGCACGCTGCTCGCCCGGGCGCGTGCCCTCGCCGCCGAGATCCCCGGCGCGACCGCACGGGCCTCGGAGACGTCCGTCGGCGGCGGGTCGGTCCCCGGGACGGCGCTGCCGTCGGCGGCGGTCGTCGTGCCGGCGAAGCGGCCGGACCGGCTCGCCGCCCGGCTGCGCACGGGGCCGACCCCCGTCTTCTGCCGTGTCGAGGTGGGGGGCGTCGCGCTCGACCTGCGCGCCGTGGCGCCGGACGAGGACGCCCTGCTGGCTGCGGCCGTCCGCGCCGCCCTGGAGGCCGAGCCGAGGTGAGCGGCCCGATCGAGGCGCCGCTGTCGGTGGTCGCCACCGCCGGCCACGTCGACCACGGGAAGTCCTCGCTGATCCTGCGCCTCACGGGCACCGATCCCGACCGCCTGGCCGAGGAGCAGCGCCGGGGCCTCACGATCGACCTCGGATTCGCCTGGACCACGCTTGCCTCGGGCCGGGAGCTCGGGTTCGTCGACGTCCCCGGCCACGAGCGCTTCGTGCGCAACATGCTGGCCGGCGTCGGCCCGGTGCGCCTGGTGCTGTTCGTCGTGGCCGCCGACGAGGGCTGGAAGCCCCAGTCCGAGGAGCACCTCGCGATCATCGACGTCCTGGGCGTCGACGGCGCCGTGGTCGCGCTGACCAAGGTCGACCTCGTCGACGCCGAGATCCTGGCCGCGCGCGAGGCCGAGGTGCGCGAGCGGATCGCCGGCACCGCCCTCGCAGCCGCCCCGATCCTCCCCTGCTCGTCGGCGACCGGGGCCGGCCTCGACGAGCTGCGTGCGGCGCTCGACGCGATGCTGGCGGGCGCGCCGGCGCCGGAGTCGGATGGCCGTCCCCGGCAGTTCGTCGACCGCGTGTTCACGATCAGGGGCGCCGGGACGGTCGTGACGGGCACCCTCACCGGGGGGCCGCTCGCCGTCGGGCAGGAGGCCGAGGTGCTGCCGTCGGGCCACCGGGCGCGCATCCGGGGGCTGCAGACGCACAAGCGCGCGCTGGAGGCGGCCCGGCCCGTCTCGCGCGTCGCGGTGAACCTGGCGGGAACGCCGACCGAGGCGCTCGGCCGCGGCGACGTGCTCTCGCTGCCGGACAGCTGGCACGCGACCAGGACCTTCGAGGGCTGGCTACGACCGGTCCGCGGCCTCGCTCACGCCGTCACCGAGCGCGGGGCGTTCAAGCTCTACGCGGGCGCCGCTGAACGGGACGCGCGCATCCGGTTCCTGGACGCGCGCGAGCTGCGACCCGGCGACGAGCGCGCCTACGCCCGGGTGGCCCTCGCCGAGCCGGTCGTGCTGGACGTCGGCGACCGCTTCGTGCTGCGGGAGGCGGGGCGCCGCGAGACGGTCGCCGGGGGACAGGTGCTCGACGTCGACCCGCCGGCGCGCCCGGGCCGGGACGCCCTCACGCGCCTGCGGGCCAGGGAGGGAGCGAGCCGCGGCGAGCTCGCCCGCCTGCTGGTCGACGAACGAGGGGCCGTGCGGCCCCGGGACCTGGAGGCCCTCACGGGCGCCCCGGCAGCCGCCGCCCTCGAGCGCGGCGCCGTCCGGCTGCCCGGCTGGGTGGCCTCGCCGGCCCTCGTCGAGCGCGCATCGGCCCTGGTGGCCGAGCGACTGACGGCGGAGCACGCCGCCCACCCCCTGCGCCGGGGGCTCGACGTGGGCGAAGCGCGGGCGTTCCTCGCCGGCGCAGCCCTGGCCCGTGGGAGCGGGGCGGGCGGGAGCGGGGCGGGCGGGAGCGGCGTCGACGCGAGCGGGCCCCTCTCGGTGCTGCGCGATCCCGGGCTGGCCGACGAGGTGCTGGGCGAGCTGGTCTCGCGGGGGGCGCTCGCCCGCACCGGGTCGGACCTGCACCTGCCGGGACACCGCCCCTCCACCCGCGGCCGCGCCGACGCCGACCGGCTCGTCGCGGCGATCGCGGGGGCCGAGCCCTCGCCGCCGACGACCCGGGAGCTCGCCGAACGTGGCTTCGGTCCCGAGCTCGTCCGCGCGGCCGTCGCGGACGGACGCCTGGTCCGCGTCTCGGCTGAGCTGGTCTTCACCCCCGAGCTGCTCCTGCGGGCGGAGGCCGTCGTCCGCGAGCTCGCCGGGCGCCCGGAGGGCCTCACGGTGTCGGCGTTCCGGGAGGCGCTCGGAACCAGCAGGAAGTACGCTCTGCCGATCCTCGAGTGGTTCGATGCGACCGGGGTCACCCTCCGCGACGGGGACGTCCGCCGGCCACGGGGCTGACGCGTGGGGACGGTCGATCGACGGCCGGTCGTCGGGTCGGCTCAGGAGAGCGCCGCGATGACCTCGACCTCGACCGGGACGCCGAGCGGCAGCCCTGCGACCCCGACGGCCGAGCGGGCGTGCGCCCCGGCCTCGCCGAGCACCTCCGTGAACAGGTCGCTCGCCCCGTTCGCCACCTTCGGCTGATCGGTGAACCCCTCGACGGAGGCCACGAACACCGTGACCTTGGCGATGCCGGCCACGCGCTCGAGGGAGCCGAGATGCGCGCGCAGCGCCGCGAGCGCCTGCAGGGCGCACCTGCGCGCGAGGGCGGCCCCCTCCTCGACGGAGATCTCGCGACCGAGCAGGCCCCGTGCGATGGGAGCGCCGTCCGCGAACGGCACCTGCCCGGCCACGTACGCGACGCCGCCGGCGACCGCCACCGGGACGTAGCTCGCCACGGGAGCAGGCACCGGGGGCAGCTCGATCCCGAGCTCGCGCAGCCGACCCTCGATCGTCACGGCGAGAGAGCCTACGCCGCCGGGCCGGCCTCGTCTGCGCGACCGCGCAGGACGGCACGCCGCTCGAGCTCGCTCAGGCCCCCCCACACACCGTAGGGCTCACGAGTCCGGAGCGCGTACTCGAGGCAGTCGGCTCGGACCGCGCAGATGGCGCACATCGCCTTCGCGCGACGCTCGCGCTCGCGCTTCTCCTCGCGATCCTCGGGATGGGACGGGGGGAAGAACGCGGACGAGTCCTCGCCGCGGCACGCGGCACGCCACTGCCATCCGTACTCCCAGCGCTCGGTCGCCATCGTCGTCCCGTCCCCTGGCTCTCGTTCCAAGCACTAGGAAACCCGAGATCCGGGTCCGCGCACACCCTCCGGGGCCGAGGTTCACAGAATCGGCACACCCGCGGCCACGGGGACCCCGCCCGGAGCGCCGCCACCGTCCGGTCCCGTCAGGCCGGCCAGGACCTCGGCCCTCCGGGCCCGGTCCTCGCCGGGCGTCCGGGCCATCACGCCGGCGACCAGGTCGATCAGCGCCCGCACGCCGAACGGCTTGCCGACGTAGGCGGAGGCACCGAGCTGGAATGCCCGAACGACGTCCTGGTCGGAGGTCTTGCCCGAGACGATCACCACGCGCGGCCGGTGGGGCCGGTCGGCCAGCTCGCGCAGGACCCCCCAGCCGTCGATCGCAGGGAGCATGACGTCGAGCAGGAGGATCTCCGGGCGCTCCCGGTCGATCCGTCGCAGGGCCGTCCGTCCATCGGCGGCCGTCAGCGCCTCGTGGCCGGCGGACTCGAGGGCCCCACGCAGCAGGGTCAGCGCGACGGGGTCGTCGTCGACGACGAGCACGCGAGGGCGGGCACGAGGACGCGGGATGAGCCTCATGCCGACGCCAGCTCCCGCACGACGCCCCGGGCCCCGGGCGCCGCGGGGATGGAGACGCGAAACAAGGCGCCCCCGCCCGGCGCCTCCCCCACCTCGATGGTGCAGCGGCAGGCCGCAAGCAGGTCGCGCACGACCGGGAGCGCGAGCCCGACCCGCGCCTCCTCGTCATCCGCGGGGGGCGCGATCTGCGCGAAGATCGCCTCGCGGAGTTCCGGCGGGACGCCGGGGCCCGCATCGGAGACCGACAGCACGACTCGGTCGCCCTCCCGCCGTACGCCCACCGCCACCGGCGGCGTCCCATGCCGGAGCGCGTTGTCGACCAGGCTGGCCAGGGCCTGGTGCAGGATCGCGGGGTCGATGTCCGCCTCGGCCGGGCCGGTGGCCTCGACCGACAGCACCACGCCGGTGAGTCGGAGGTCGGCCGCGAGGGCCCGGGCCGCCGCGCCGACGTCGACGGCCGCGCGGGCAGGGCCGGCCAGGCGTGCCCGCTCGAGCGCCGCGGCCGCCACGACCTGCTCGGCGACCGCGAGCATCCGCCGGCCCTCCCGCTCGACGGCGTCCAGAAACGCGGCGGGGGGCGATGGCAGCGGGCCGGCCCGCTCGCGCTCGGCGACCACCGCCCCGATGATCGCCACGAGCGGGCGCCGCAGCTCGTCCCCGAGGCTCGCGACGAAGCGCGACCGCGTCCGGTCGGTGTCGATCAGCTCCGCGACCCGCTGCGACTGCTCCTCGTAGAGATGGGCGTTCGCAATGGCGATCGCGGCCTGCTCTGCGAACAGGGTCGTCGCCCTCAGGTCGTACTCGGAGAACGCCCGCGGGGAGGCCGCGTTCAGGTTCAGCACGCCAAAGACCTCTCCCCGGTGCACCAGCGGGACGCACATCGAGCTCTCGACGGGCTCCTCCCGCTCTCCCAGGTTGTCGAAGACGCCCGGCTCCGGAACCCCCGAGATCAGTAGGGGGCTCCGCGTGAGGGCGACGCGCCCGGCGATGCCCTCGCCGAGCCGGGCCCGCGCGTCGTCGGCATGATGGTTGCCCCGCTGGGTGGCGACGCGCAGGCGGTCCCCCTCCTCGAGCAGCATGATCGAGCCGCTCGAGGCCTCCAGCAGGTCCAGGGCGCTTGCGAGCACGACGTTCAGGACGTCGCGCAACCCCAGCACCGAGTTCACCGCGCGGCCGGCCCCGAGCAGGGTCGTGACCTCGCGAACGCGGTTGGTCAGGGCCGCCGACAGGACTCGCTCCTCCACCAGCAGCTTGGTGAGGCGCTGGAGGTGCAGCTCCTTCTCGACCACGTAGGCGATCAGTGCGGCGCCCAGCAGGACGATGCCGGCGATGACGATCGGCCCCGTGGCGGCCCTCGGGACCGGCAGGGTGGACGAGCGGCTGAGCAGGGCGAGCAGCGCGCCGAGGCCGGCGAGCGCCACCAGCCCGACCGACCACACCTGCATGCGTCGGCGCTCGATGACATCGAGCGACGGCGAATCCGTGTGCCCGAGACCCGCCACGCGCGCCTCGCGCGCGATCCGCTCCTGCGCCTGCTCCTCCGAGACGACCGGCACCCCGACTCCTTCGAATGGGACACGTCCGCTCCTTCGGTGTCGTCACCCTGGAGGGGGGCAACGAGTCGAGCGCGAAATCGTGAGCGAATCGAAACCAACCGGACTGCGGGAACCCCCCGGGGAGCCCGAGCGTCCATGTGTCCGCTGGGGGTTGTTTCGTCGCAGCCCGGGGTAAGCTCAGGCGGGAATCAGGTCATGGCCGCAGACTCCGCTTCGCGTATGGGGGGTTGGCGACGCCGTCTCGGCAGCCGCCGGGGAGCGCCGCCGGATGGCGCGCGAGCGGCCGAGGCCGTGCAGGTGGACGAGGAGGCCGGACAGGCGGAGGGCGGGTGGCCGCCCGGCGAGGACCAGGCGGTCGAGACGGAAAGGTCGGGGGCCTCGGCCCTGACGCCGATCGCGCTCGTGGCCGCGATCGCCGGCGGGGCGATCGCCCTCGCGCTCGCCCTGCTGCCGCTCGTCGGGAGCGCCGGCCTCGCGGTCAAGCTGGTCGACCAGAAGTTCCTGCCGGAGGGGACGAGCCCCCTGATCCTGCCGGCGATGCCGCAGCGCTCCACGATCCACGCGGCAGACGGCTCGGTGCTCGCCACCGTCTACCTGGACTACAACCGCAAGCTCGTCCAGCTCGACCAGGTCGCGCCGATCGCCCGGCAGGCGGTCCTGGCCGCGGAGGACCACAGCTTCTACCAGCACGGCCCGGTCGACCTGACCTCCATCGTCCGGGCGCTGGTCTCGAACCTGCGGGCCGGCACGATCGTCCAGGGGGGCTCGACGATCGCCCAGCAACTGGTGAAGAACACCGAGACCGGCGACGCGCAGACGCTCACCCGCAAGATCCACGAGGCGCAGGACGCGATCCGCCTCGAGCGGACCTACTCGAAGAATCAGATCCTCGACATGTACCTGAACGAGGTCTACGTGGGCAACGGCGTCTACGGCATCGGGACCGCCGCCCAGTGGTACTTCAACGAGCCGGCCAGCCAGCTCAACCTCGCCCAGTCGGCGCTGCTCGCCGGCCTGATCTCCGCCCCCGAGTACTTCAACCCCGTCTACTATCCCCAGCGCGCGATCGTCCAGCGGGGGATCATCCTGCAGCGGATGCGGACGCTCGGCTGGATCACCGCGACGCAGGAGGCGAGGGCCGCGGCGGCGCCGCTGCGGCTCTCGACCAAGGGGCGGACGGCGAACCTCCCCGGCCCCCAGCCCTACTGGGTCCAGTTCGTCGTCAACGACATCCTTCACGACCCCCACTTCGGCAAGACCTACCAGCAGCGGATGCACGCGCTGTTCCAGGGCGGGCTGCAGATCTACACGACCCTGCAGCCGAAGCTGCAGAAGGAGGCGCTGGCCGCCATCAAGGGCCGCATGTGGGGCCCGGGGATGCCGAACTCGGCCGTGGTCAGCATCGTGCCCCAGACCGGCGCAATCGTCGCGATGGTGAACGGCAACCAGACTTGGAAACAGACGCAGTTCGACACGGCGGCGCAGGCCGGACGGACGGCCGGGAGCGCCTTCAAGGCCTTCACGCTGGCCGCGGCGCTCATGGACGGGCTCTCGCCGAACGCCGTGTTCAGCACCAAGTCGCCGATGACGATCCCGAACTGCGGAGGCGGGGCGACCTGGACGGTCAACAACGCCGAGGGCGCGGGCTCGGGGACCGCGTCGCTCGCGGTCGCGACGGCCGACTCGATCAACGTCGTGTTCGCCCAGGTCATCAACGAGATCGGGCCGATGCAGGTCGCCCAGGTCGCCCACGAGATGGGCATCACGAGCCCGCTGACCCCGGTCTGCCCGCTGACGCTCGGCACCTCGCCGGTGAACCCGCTGGAGATGACCTCCGGATACTCGACGATCGCGAACGGTGGCGTCCACTGCACGCCGTTCGCGATCGCGAAGGTCCTGTCCAGCACCGGCCAGGTCGTCTACCGCGCCACCCCGCACTGCGCCCGGGCGATCCCGGCCTGGGTCGCCTCGGAGGAGACCCAGCTGCTGCAGGGCGTGGTGGCCTACGGGACCGGGACGGGCACGCAGCTTCCCGGCTACCCGACCCGCCCGCAGGCCGGCAAGACCGGCACCGGCGAGAACTACATCGACGCCTGGTTCATGGGCTTCATCCACCAGCTGGTCACCGGGGTCTGGGTCGGCTACCGGCAGGCCGAGGTCCCGATGTTCGCCGTGCCGGGCTACGGGAACGGGTTCGGCGCCACGCTCGCCGGCCCGATCTGGCACGACTACATGGCACAGGCCGTGCAGGGGCTGCCGATCCAGCAGTTCCCCTACGTGACCCCGCCCCCGCCGAAGCTCGTCTCGGTGCCGAACGTCGTCGGCAAGACCCAGGACGCCGCGATGCAGATCCTGGCGCAGGCCAAGCTGTCGGCGATCGTCCGGCAGGCACCCTCGACGATGCCGGCCGGCACGGTGTTCCGCCAGAGCCCCACCGCGGGGGCCTCGGCCCCGATGGGCAGCGGCATCACGATCTGGGTGAGCAACGGCAAGAAGCCCGCGTCGGTGGTGCCCGACGTCATCGGCCAGCCGCAG
>JAJYHN010000195.1 GCA_021784765.1 Actinomycetes bacterium | reverse complement strand
GATGGCACGCCTTGCGCTGCACGACCACCGCGTCGACGATCAGGTCGGGGATCACCGTGCGGTTGGGGTCCCGGCGGATCGTCTCGGTCTCGACGAGCTCCTCGCAGACGACGATCACGCGGTCGGCGGCGAACGCCGCCTCCTTCTGGCAACCGAGCAGCCCCCAGATCTGGGCGTTCCCCTCGGCGTCGGCCCGCTGCACGTTCACGATGGCGACGTCGGGGCGAAGCGGCGGCACCGCGTAGACGGTCTCGTCGCCGTAGGGCGAGGCGATCTCGACGATGTTCGGGTTCGCCGCCGGCAGGTCGCTCGCCTCGTAGCTCCGCAGGGGGAAGAACGGGAGGTTCGACGCCCCGGCCAGGTAGCGGCAGACCATGCCGAAGTGCGAGTACTCCTCGATCTCGAGCGGCGCGGGATCGGCCCGCTCGATGCGCCGGCGGATCGCGTGCAGCGATCCCACCCCGGGGTTGCCGAGCCACGAGAAGATCAGCTTGCGGGCCACCCCCGCGCCGATCATCTGGTCGTAGATGACGTCGGGGGTCATCCGCGCGAGGACCAGGTCGCGCTTGCGCTGCCGGATGATCTCGTGCCCGGCGGCGAACGAGATCAGGTGCGTGAAGCCCTCGATCGCCACGGTGTCGCCGTCGCGGACGAGGTCCGCGACGGCGTCCCGCATCGATGTGACCTTGGGGGCACCGCCCATACGCCGTCCCCGGTCAGGCCCCGGCCCGGCCGGCGGCGGCGACCTCGGCGCACGCCTCCTCGAAGATCGAGAGGCCGGTCGCCGCCTGCTCGCGGTCGATCACCATCGGCGGGGACATCCGGATCGTCGCGTCGCCGGCCCGCAGCACCAGCGCGCCGCGGCGGAAGCACGCGTGCTCGACCGCGTCGGCCACCTCGCCGCTCTCGAACTCGACCCCGATCATCAGGCCGAGGCCGCGCACGTCGCGGACCAGCGGCTGCCGCCGCTGGAGCTCGCGCAGGCCGGCCAGCAGGAACCCGCCGACCTCGGCCGCGTTGTCGGCGAGGCCCCCCCGGATCAGGTCGATCGTCGCGAGCGCCGCCGCGCAGGCCACGGGGTTCCCACCGTAGGTCGACCCGTGCGCCCCGGCCCCCCAGGTCATCAGGTCGGCCCGCGCCGTCATGGCGCCGAGCGGCATGCCGCTCGCGATGCCCTTGCCCGAGAGCACGATGTCGGGCTCGACGCCCCAGTGCTCCACGGCCCACATGCGGCCCGTCCGGCCCATGCCCGACTGCACCTCGTCGGCGACCAGCAGGATCCCGTGGCGGTCGCACAGCTCGCGCAGCCCGGCGAGCCATCCGTCGGGGGGCACGACGTAGCCGCCCTCGCCCTGGATCGGCTCGACGACGATCGCCGCGATCTCGTTCGGCTTGACCAGGCGCTTGAAGATCACCCGCTCGATGTAGCGGTCGGGGTCGTCGGCCCCGTACGGGGCGTGGAGCACGCCCGGCAGCAGCGGCCCGAAGCCCTCGTGGTACTTCGCGCTGGAGGCCGTGAGCGTCATGCTGCCGTACGAGCGCCCGTGGAAGGCGCCGAGGAAGGCGATCACGTACTGCCGCCCGGTGTGGTGCCGCGCGAGCTTGATGGCGGCCTCGACGGCCTCGGTGCCGGAGTTCGTGAGGAACGACCTCGCGTCGGCCCGCATCGGTGCGATCCGGTCGAGCGCCGCGCAGGTCTCTCCGTAGATCGGCAGGTAGAAGTCCGAGGCCGAGTAGTGCAGCAGCTTGCCGGCCTGCTCGCGGATCGCCTCGACCACCTTGGGGTGGGCGTGCCCGGTCGAGCACACGGCGATGGCCGCGTTCAGGTCCAGGAAGACGTTGCCGTCGACGTCCTCGACCATCGTGCCGGCGCCCCGGGCCGGCACGAACGGATAGGCGCGCGGCAGCGACGGGCTGGTGACCCGCGCGTCGGCCTCGATGACGGCCCGAGCGCGCGGCCCGGGCAGCTCGGTCACGAGCCGGGGCGCGGTCATGGCCGCGAGCTGGTCGTAGGAGGGCGTCCCGGCGGCGTCTCCGGCCGCATGCAGCGTCAGTTCGGCCTCGACCACGTCGTGCTCGGCTTCCACTCGCTCAGCCCTCGATGAGGGTCTGGCTCTGCTCGCGCATGTACTGCTGCACGTAGTGGAGCCCGCCGCCGGCCTTGCCGGTGGTGCCCGAGCCCTTCCAACCGCCGAACGGCTGGACGCCCGGCCACGCGCCGGTGGTGGCGCCGGCGCGCCGATTCACGTAGACCACCCCGGCCTCGATGCGGTTCAGGAAGGCGTCGATCTCGTCGGGGCTCCACGAGTAGAACCCGGCCGTCAGGCCGTACTCGCTGTCGTTGGAGAGCTTCAGCGCCTCGTCGATCGAGTCGACCGGGGCGACCGCCACGATCGGGACGAACAGTTCCTCGGTGAACACGCGATGGTGAAGCGGCGCCTCGACGACGGTCGGCTTCAGGAAGTTCCCCCGGGCGAGGTCGCCCTCGGTGATCCGCTCGCCGCCCGTGAGCACGGCGCCACCGGCCGCCCTCACATCGGCGACGGCCTGCTCGTACTTCGCGACGGCATCCTCGTCGATCACCGGCCCGAGGTACACGTCGCGGTCGAGCGGGTTGCCGAGGCGGATCTTCTCGGTCTTCTCGACGAGGATCCGCTTGAAGTCCTCGTACACGTCCCGCTCGACGTACACGCGCGAGCACGCCGAGCACTTCTGCCCGCCGAACCCGAAAGCCGAGCGCAGCACGCCGTCGGCGGCGAGGTCCAGGTCGGCCTGCCGGGAGACGATCGTCGGGTTCTTGCCGCCCATCTCGCAGACGGCCGGCTTCGGGTACTCCTTCGCGAACGCCTTGTAGATGCTCATCCCGACGGCGTACGAGCCGGTGAACGTCAGGCCGTCGACGCCGGGGTTCTCGGTGAGCTCGGCGCCGACCTGCGAGCCGGGGCCGGTGACGACGTGGAAGGCGCCGGCCGGCACGCCGCCGTCGCGCAGCGCCTCGTACAGCTTCAGGCCCGTGAAGAGCCCCTGATGCGCCGGCTTGAACACGACGGTGTTGCCGGCGACCAGCGCCCCGCCGGCCGGCCCGCCGGCGAGGGCCATCGGGAAGTTGAAAGGGCTGATGATCGCCCAGACGCCGTAGGGTCGCAGGACGCTGCGCGTGTGCTCGTTCGGCGAGAGCTGCCCCATCTTGAACGAGAACCCATCGTTCTCCTCGATCTGGTGGCAGTAGTAGCGGATGAGGTCGGCGGTCTCCTCGACGTCGCCCAGAGCCTCCAGGCGGTTCTTGCCGACCTCCATGGCCATGAGCGCCGCCAGCTCGTTGCGCCGCTCGCTGATCACGTCGGCGGCGCGGCGCATGATCTTCACGCGCTCCTGCCACGGCATCGCCGACCACTCCGGCGCGAACGCGCGCGCCGCGGCGATCGCATCGGCCGCGTCCTGCCGGGTGCCCTGCGCGAACTCGCCGATCACCACGTCGCGGTCGATCGGGGAGACCTCGGTGGCGTACCCGCTGCCCTCGCGGGCCACGCCGTCGACGTAGAAGGGGTGCCTCTGGCCGAGCCACGACCTCGCCGTCTCGATGCCCTGCTCGTAGCTCTT
>JAJYHN010000170.1 GCA_021784765.1 Actinomycetes bacterium | reverse complement strand
GACGCGGCCCGGTTCCCGCACGGCGCGGTCGCCTCGCCGCACGCCCTGGCCTCCGAGGCCGGCCGGCGCGTCCTGGCCGGCGGCGGGAACGCGATCGACGCCGCGATCGCGACGAACCTCGCCCTGGCCGTCGTCGCCCCCCACCACTGCGGGTTCGGCGGCGATCTGTTCGCGCTGGTGTGGGACAGCGGGCGGCTGCACGCCTACAACGGGTCCGGGCGGGCGCCCGCCGCGGCGACCCCCGAGGCCGTCCGGATCGCGGCCGGGGGCGCCGGCGCCATGCCCGAGCGCGGGCCGCTGCCGGTGACGGTTCCCGGCGCGGTCGAGGCCTGGTTCGCGCTGCTCGCGGCGTTCGGCACGCGCCCGTTCGGCGAGCTGGCCTCGGCGGCGCTGGCGCACGCGCGGGGCGGGTTCGCCCTGACGCCGGGCGGCGCGGCGGCGATCGCCGACTCGGCGGCCGAGTTCCGCGAGGGCGAGCCGGCCTTCGCCGAGTGGCGCCGGACCTATGCTGGGGCGCGGGCCGGCGAGACGCTCCGCCAGCCCGGCCTGGCGCGGACGCTCGAGGCGCTGGCCGGGGGCGGCCCCGACGCCCTTTACCGCGGACCGATCGCGGCGGCGATCGCCGAGGCGGTCGGCGCGGCCGGCGGGCTGCTCGCGGCCGGGGACCTCGCGGCGCACGCGGGCGAGTGGGTGGCGCCGATGTCGGTGCCGTTCGGGGATCTGGAGGTCGTCGAGCTGCCGCCGAACACCCAGGGGGTCACGGCGCTGGAGGCGCTGGCGATCGTCGGGGACCCGGCGCTGCTGCCGCCGGAGGGCCCCGAGCGCCAGCACCTGCTGATCGAGGCCGCGAAGCTCGCGCTGGCCGACCGGCGCCACGTCACCGACCCGGCGCACATGCGGGTCGATCCCGCGACGCTCGCCTCGCCCGCGTGGGCGGCCGCGCGCCGCGCGCTGATCGACCCCGCCCGCGCCGGGCGCCCCGAGCCCGGCCGCCCGGCGACCGGCGGCACCGCGTACCTCTGCGCCGCCGACGCCGACGGGATGCTCGTGAGCCTGATCCAGTCGAACTACGAGGGGTTCGGCTCGGGGATCACGGTGCCGGGCTGGGGGATCAACCTCCACAACCGGGGGGCGTTCTTCTCGCTGGACACCGCCGACGCGAACGTGATCGCGCCCGGAAAGCGCACGATGCACACGCTGATCCCGGCGATGGCGCTGCGCGAGGGCCGGCCCCGGCTGGTGTTCGGCACGATGGGCGGCGACGGGCAGGCGCAGACGCACCTGCAGCTGCTGGCGCGGATCGTCGCCGACGGGCTCGACCCGCAGCGGGCGATCGATGCCCCGCGGTGGGTGGTCTCGCCGCAGGACGTCTCGGTGCTGGCCGAGTCGCGGTTCGCGCCGGAGGTGCTGGAGGGCCTGCGGGCCCACGGGCACGACCTGGCGGTCGGGGGCCCGCTCGAGCAGGACATGGGCCACGCCCACGCGATCCTCGTCGAGCAGGACGGCTACGCCGTGGCGACCGACCCGCGCGCCGAGGGGGCGGCGCTCGGGATCTGACCGCCGACGGGATCAACGCCGGACGCGCGGCCGCATGCGAGGGCGTCGGGCCGTGACGTCAGGTCGCCGCGACCGGCTCGTGCCCCGCAGCCCGCGCGGCCGGGAAGCCGACGGTGCCGAGGCCCTCCGGGTCGACGGCGAAGTACAGGTTGGTCGAGGCCCCCTTGGTCAGATCGTCCAGCATTGGCTGGAGCACTTCGACCGAGGGAACGTCCCACAGGCAGAACACATGGTCGCTGCTCGCCCCGACGATCGTCATCGGGTTGCGCACTCCTTCGGGCAGCGTGGAACGGTCGAACTTCTCCATCCCCTCCTTCCAGAGCACCGGGTCCGTGATCGTGTGCAGCACACCGACGTACATTGCGCATCCCCCTTCTCCGCGCCCTCGCGTGCCGCCGGCCCCTCGATCGTGGGCGCCGGCCGCACGGGCGGCAAGGGTCGATGGGCCCGCCCGCCCGATGACCCCGCTCGGCGTCGGATCCCGCGTCGCGGCGCTCGCCCAGGCCCAGCGCGTCGGGCTGCTGCACCTCGCCACCGTCGAGTAGCCGCGCCGGCCCATCCGGTGGCCGCGCGAGGGGTCGCCGCGCCGATCTACTTCCGCAGGTTCCTGTTCAAGAGCTGGAAGAACTTCCTGTTCATGGGACTCGTCCCCCTCCTCGGGGCGGCGACGCTCGCCTGGGTCTTCGTGAAGTCGGCGTTCGACTACTGGAACCCGGCGAACTCGTACTCCCCCGCGTGGTTTCGGATCGGCGGCTTTCACGGCGTGGGCGCGGCCTTCGTGATCGGCATCGGGATGCTGGTCGTCGGGATCCCGCTGATGTTCTGGTGGCGGGCGGCGCGTCCGGACTTCTTCCGGCAGCGCTCGGAGGTCGCCGAGACCCTGGACCCGGGTGCCGCGAAGGGCGCGATCGTCTCCGAGGAGCAGCTGCTGGCCGAGGAGGCCGCGCCGTCCATGCCGGCCGTGCGGTCTGGGCCGTCCGGCCGATCTGGTGGGCCCGGATCGTCTGGATAGGATGAGGGCCCGGCCGGCCGCCCGCCCGTGCGCGGCCGGACGGCCCGAAGGAGGAGAGACGACATGAAGGTGCTGCTGGTTGGCGTGGGCGGGGTCGGAGAGGCGATCGCCGTCATCGCGAGGGACCGGCCGTGGCTCGAGAAGATGGTGCTCGCCGACCACAACCCGAAGCGCGCGAAGGAGGTGCAGCGACATGTCGGCGGCGGACGCAGGTTCCCCGTCGAGCAGGTCGACGCCTCAAACAGGCGCCAGATCGTCGAGCTCGCGCGCAGGCACGGCGCCGACCTGATCATGAACGCGGTCGATCCGGTCTTCAACGAGCGGATCTTCGATGCGGCCTACACGGTGGGTGCAACCTACGTGGACATGGCGATGACGCTCTCGCAGCGCCACCCGAAGGACCCCTTCCGCAAGACCGGGGTCAAGCTCGGCGACTACCAGTTCGAGCGGGCCGAGAGGTGGGAGAAGAAGGGCCTGCTGGCACTGGTCGGCATGGGCGTCGAGCCGGGCATGGCCGACGTGTTCGCGCGCTACGCCGCCGACCACCTGTTCGACGAGATCGACGAGATCGGCGTCCGCGACGGCGCGAACCTCGAGGTTCGCGGCTACGAGTTCGCGCCGAACTTCAGCATCTGGACCACGATCGAGGAGTGCCTCAACCCCCCCGTGGTGTGGGAGAAGGACAAGGGGTGGTTCACGACCGGGACCTTCAGCGAGCCGGAGGTGTTCGAGTTCCCGGACGGGATCGGGGCCGTCGAGTGCGTGAACGTCGAGCACGAGGAGGTGCTGCTGGTCCCGCGGTGGATCGACGCCAAGCGCGTGACGTTCAAGTACGGCCTCGGGCGGGAGTTCATCGACGTGCTGCAGACGATCCGGATGCTCGGGCTGGACAGCAAGGAGAAGATCCACGTGAAGGGCGTCGAGGTCGCGCCGCGCGACGTCGTCGCCGCGTGCCTGCCCGACCCGGCGCACCTCGGCGACAGGATGTTCGGCAAGACCTGCGCGGGCACGTGGGTCACCGGCACCAAGGACGG
>JAJYHN010000137.1 GCA_021784765.1 Actinomycetes bacterium | reverse complement strand
AGGCGGCGTTCGCCGCCGACCGCGTGATCGTCGTCTGCGAGGAGCTCGTCGAGACCGAGACGATCCGCCGGGACCCCAACCGCACGGTGATCCCCGACCTGATCGTCGACGCGGTGGTCGTGCAGCCGAAGGCGTGCCATCCGAGCTACGCGCAGGGGTACTACGACCGCGACAACCGCTTCTACCTGGACTGGGACCAGATCGCCCGCGACCCCGAGCGGTTCGAGGCGTGGCTGCGCGAGTGGGTCTACGACCTCGAGACGCACGACGACTACGTGGAGAAGCTCGGCGCCGAGCGGTGGGCGCGGCTCGCCCCGGCCGGCGCGCCGTCGGGCGAGGTCGACTACGGGAGGTACGCGTGAGCGCGGGCGAGACGGGCGGCGCGCCCGGGGGCCCCGGCGGCGCCGAGCGCGGGTACACGGCGACCGAGATGATGATCGCCGTCGCCGCCCGGCAGCTCGAGGGCGAGCGGGTGTGCTTCGTGGGCGTCGGGCCGCCGAACATCGCGTGCAACCTCGCCAAGCGCACGGTCGCCCCCGACCTGCAGCTCGTCTACGAGGCCGGGGTGTTCGGCGCGGAGCCGGCCCGGCTGCCGCTGTCGATCGGCGACCCGACGCTCGTCACCGGCGCGCTGTCGGTCACCAGCATGTTCGAGCTGTTCGCCTACTACCTGCAGCGCGGGCTCATCGACGTCGGGTTCCTGGCCGGCGCCCAGATCGACCGCTTCGGGAACCTGAACACGACCGTGATCGGCGAGTACGGCGCGCCGAAGGTCCGGCTGCCGGGATCGGGCGGCGCCTGCGAGATCGCGATCAACGCGCGGAAGGTGTTCGTGCTGATGCCGCAGTCGCGGCGCTCGTTCGTCGAGCGCCTGGACTTCCGGACGAGCCCGGGGCACCTCGCCGGTGCGGGATCGCGGCCCGCGCACTGGGGCGCCGGGCCGACCGTGGTCGTGACCGGCCTCGGCGTGTACGGGTTCGACGAGTCGACCGGCGAGATGGAGCTGCGGAGCCTGCACCCCGGCGTGAGCCTCGAGGAGGTCCGCGACGCGACCGGCTGGGACCTGCGCGTGGCCGCCGACCTCGCCGAGACCCGGCCGCCGACCTCCGAGGAGCTCCGCCTCATCCGCGAGGAGCTCGACCCCGCCGGGATCTACACGCGGTAGCCGGCCCGCGGCGGCGCCCCGTGTGGGGGGATGCCGTCCGGCCTCCCGAGGGCATCCCGCTCGCCCGTCAGGTCAGGCCGAACCGCTCGCGCAGGGCGGTCTTGTGGAGCTTGCCGGCGCTCGTGACCGGGATCTGCTCGACCAGCACGATGCGGTCGGGGATCCAGAACCTCGCGAGCCGCCCGTCGGCCGCGGCGCGCTCGAGCAGGGCCCGAAGCTCCTCGACGTCGAGGTCGCCCGAGGGCTGCACGACCGCCAGCGGCCGCTCGCCCCAGCGCTCGTCGGGCTCGGCCAGCACCGCCACGGCCGCCACGCGCCGGTGCTCGGAGATCACGGCCTCGAGCACGGCGCTCGGGATCCACTCCCCACCGCTCTTGATCGCATCCCGCTCGCGGTCGACCACGTAGACCTCACCGCCGGGCAGCCGGACCGCGAGGTCCCCGCTCTGGAACCACCCGTCGACATAGGCCTCGCGCGATCGCCCGGGGTCGCGATAGTAGCCCTCCGGGGGCAGCCACGGGCTCCGGACGCGAAGCTCGCCGATCGTCGCCCCGTCGTGGGGGACGGGCGCGCCGTCCGCCTCCCGCACCTCGACCTCGACCATGGGCAGGGGAACCGTTCCGGTCCGCAGCACCTCCCGGGCTGCCTCGGACTCGGGGTCGCCGGCCGGCGCCGCCGCGATGCTGGTGGCGAGCTGGTCCGAGCCGCCGTAGATCAGGCTGTAGCGGACGCCCCCGTCCCATGCCCGCCGCGCCAGCCCGCGCGGCAGCGCGCTCCCGCCGGTCAGCACCTTGAGCGGCAGGGACTCGACGCCCGCCGCCTCGGCCGCCTCCAGCAGCATGTGCAGCTGCGTCGGCACCATGTTGGCGAACGTGACGCCCTCGCTCCGGATCAGATCGAGCTGTCCGGCCGCGTCGGCCCGCCCGGGCAGCACGAGCTTCGCCCCGAGGTACGGGACGAAGAACGCCGTCCCCCACGCGTGGATGTGGAAGAAGGGGATGAGCGGCATGAACGTGTCGGCCGCCGTCGCCTCGGCCCCGCCCCGGTGCAGCCCCAGGTGGTGAAGGATCTGGAGGGACGCGAGCAGCATATCCCGGTGCCGGTAGCGCATCCCGCGCGGACGCCCGGTCGTCCCGGTCGTGTAGAAGATCGAGAACACGTCGCCCTCGCCGACCCCGTCGGCCTCAGGCGGCGCCGTCGCCGTCCCCCCGGCGACGAGCTCCTCGAGCGTCGGCTCCCCGGGCCTCGGCGACTCCGCCCGGTCGGTCAGCCAGACGCGGCTGCCGACCAGGGGCTCGGCGGCCATGGCCAGCTCCCCGAACCCCTCCCAGGCGAGCAGCCACTCGTCCCCGGCGTGCTGCACCGTGTAGAGCAGGTCGTCGGCCGGCAGCCGGAAGTTCAGCGTGTGCATCACCGCGCCGAGCATCGAGAGTGCGTAGTGCAGCTCGAGGTAGCGGTGGGTGTTCACGTCCAGGACGCCGACGACGCTCCCCCGCCCGATCCCGAGTCCCCGCAGCCCATTCGCCAGCCGCACCGACCGGTCGTGCAGCTCGGCGTAGGTGAACCGCCGCGGCGGGCTCACGACCTCGACGTCCGGGGACTCGGTCGCCGTTCGCCACAGGATCTGGTGCGCGACCAGCTCACGCATGGGCCACCTCCAGCCCGGTCAGGTCGGGCTCGTGCAGGGCCCACACCGGGTACTCCTCGCCGTCCAGGAACCGCGCCGCGTACAGGCGGGCGAACCGCTCGTACCGATCGCCGCCCGTCTCCGCGAGATCGTACAGGAGCGCCACCTGGGCGGCGTCGGCCAGCCGCGCCAGCGCGTGCTTGGCGACCCACTGCGCCTCGTCGGGCCCCGCCGAGGCAAGCGCCGCAAGCGTCCGCTCGATCGTCTCGCGCGCCCTCGCGGCCTCCGGCGTCCCGCGCCGGTCGAGCATCGCGACGAACTCCTCGGCGAAGGGCTCGTGCGCACGCTTCTTCTGCATCGCCTCCAGCAGGTCCAGGGCCTGGATGTTGCTCGGTCCCTCCCAGATCGGCGTGATCAGCGCCTCGCGGTGCCAGCGCGCGACCGCGTACTCGTCAAGGAACCCCAGCCCCCCGAACAGCTCCATCGCGAGGCGCGTCGACTCCGCCGCGTGGTCGGCGGTGCGGTTCTTCGCGAGGTGCGAGAGGAACCGGGCCGCGTGGTAGCGGGTCGTGTAGGGCGGGCGCTCGTGCCAGGCGCCGTCGAACGCGTCGACGGCATGGAAGGCGAGGGCCAGCCCGCCGGCCTGCCGGACGGCGAGGTCGACGAGGTCGCGCACGACCAGCGGGTGCTCGGCGAGCGCCCGGCCGAACGCCCGGCGGCGGCCGACCCGGGCGAGGGTCTCGAGGTGCGCCTTCTTCGCGATGCCCATCCCCGCGACGGCGTTCGCGAGCCGCGAGACCGTCAGGGTCTCGAGCGTGTAGTAGATGCCCTCCTCG
>JAJYHN010000050.1 GCA_021784765.1 Actinomycetes bacterium | reverse complement strand
TCCCTCGAGGCCGAGCTCGACCTCGGCCGCGCAGAACGTTCCCGAGACCGTGGCGCACACGGCCTCGGCCGGCACTCGGACCGGCGCCCCCGCGCGGACCAGCACGGGGGACGTCGCGTACAGCTCAAGCCGAGCCACGGCCGCCGGGCGTCCCGGGGCGGCGTGGGCCGGCCCCGGGACCGCCCCCGCGAGTCCGGCCAGCGCGGTCAGGGCCGCCAGGGCGGTCAGGGCCGCCAGGGCCGCCAGGGCCGCCGGCACCGCGCGGGTCGCGCCGGGCCGGATGGGCCTCCATCGTGCAGCCATGGCTGCACCTCCTCGGGAAGGGCCGTGGGAAGGCCGCTCGGGGAGGAAAGGGCAAGGCTGGCGGATCGCGGGGGAGGGCGAATGCCCGAGGCGCCGCCGCGAGGTTATGCCAATGGGCGCCCCCGGCGCATCCCCCGGTCGGGGGATCCGCCTGCCCCCGCCGGGCGATTCGAAGCCGTTCCTACTTCGAGGCCGACTCCGTGACCCCGACGGCCGCCTGGCCGGCAGCGAGCCGGGCCGTCTCGACCCGGAACGGCGAGCACGAGACGTAGTCGAGGCCGATCTCGTGGCAGAACGCCACCGACGCCGGGTCGCCCCCGTGCTCACCGCAGATCCCGAGGTGCAGGGACGGGTTCGCGGCCCGCCCCTCCTCCACGGAGATCGCCATCAGGCGCCCGATCCCCGGCCGGTCGATCGTTGCGAACGGGTTCGCCGGCAGCAGCCGCCGGGCCTCGTACATCCCGAGGAACTTCCCGATGTCGTCGCGCGAGAACCCGAACCCGGTCTGGGTGAGGTCGTTGGTGCCGAACGAGAAGAAGTCGGCGACCTCGGCGATCTCGCCGCTCGTCACCGCCGCGCGCGGGAGCTCGATCATCGTTCCCCAGTGCAGCTCGAGCGAGGCGCCGCGGCGCGCCAGCACCTCCGCCGCCACCGGCTCCAGCTCCTCACGCAGCTGCCGGAGCTCCTCCCGGCCCGCGACCAGCGGGATCATGATCTCGACGACCGGGCGACCCCCCGCCTCGACGCGGTCGCAGGCGGCCTCGACGATCGCCCGCACCTGCATGGCGTAGAGGCCCGGCTTCACGATTCCGAGGCGGACACCCCGCAGCCCGAGCATGGGATTGTCCTCGTGCAGCTCCTCGACCTTGCGCAGGACCCGGTGGGCCTCCCCGAGCGGGATCCGCTCCCCCCGAACGGCGACCGCGTCCTCGCCGCGTGCCTCGGCCACGGCCACCGCGACGGCCAGGTCGACCTGGTTCGGCAGGAACTCGTGCAGCGGCGGGTCGAGCAGCCGGATCGTCACCGGCAGGCCGTCCATCGCCTCGAGGATCCCGACGAAGTCCCCCCGCTGCAGCGGCATGAGGACGTCGTAGGCGGCCTCCTCCTCCTCCGGCGTCTCGGCGAAGATCATCTGCCGCACGGCGGCCACCCGCTCCACGCCGAGGAACATGTGCTCGGTGCGGCAGAGCCCGATCCCCTCGGCGCCGCGCGCCCGGGCGTTCGCGGCCTGCTCCGGCGTGTCGGCGTTCGCCCGCACCCCCAGGCGCCGCACCTGGTCGGCACGGGCCATGAACAGCTCGAACGCGCGCCAGATGCGCTCGCGTCGGGCGTCCTCGTCGCCGCGAACCGCGCGGGCGAGCGGGGGCTCGACGAGCTCCAGGCGGGAGAGGTAGACGGCGCCGTCGGTCCCGTCGATCGTGACCCAGTCGCCCTCCTCGACCCGGGAGCCGTTCACGGTGAACGCGCGCGCGCCCCGCTCGATGCGAATCTCGTCGGCGCCGCAGACGGCCGGGATGCCCTCGCCCCGGGCCACGACGGCCGCGTGGGAGTTCGTCCCTCCGGCCGAGGTCAGGATCCCCTGCGAGCGGATCATCCCGTGGTAGTCGTCGGGGGTCGTCTCGCGCCGCACCAGGATCACCCGCTCGCCGCGGTCGGCCCACTCGGCCGCCGCGTCGGCGGTGAACACCGCGCGGCCGATGGCCGCCCCCGGCGAGGCGTTGAGGCCGCTCGTGGCCGGCCGCTCGGCCGCCTTCTGGTCGGGGCGGACGACCGGCTTGAACAGCTGCTCGAGGCGGTTCGCGTCCACGCGGCACAGGCCCTCGTCCGCGTCGATCAGGCCCTCCTCGACCATGTCCAGCGCGATGACCCACTCGGCGAACGCCGTTCGCTTGCCGACCCGTGTCTGCAGGAACCAGAGCCGCGCGCGCTCGATCGTGAACTCCACGTCGCACATGTCGCGGTAGTGGCGCTCGAGGGTCGCGAGCCCCTCGACCAGGGCGGCGTGCGAGGCCGGATCGAGGTCGGCGAGGCGGGCCACCGGCAGGGTGTTGCGGATGCCGGCGACGACGTCCTCGCCCTGCGCGTTCGGCAGGTAGTCGCCGTAGGGCACCCGCTCGCCGGTCGCGGGGTTGCGCGTGAACACCACCCCGGTCCCCGAGTCCTCGCCCATGTTCCCGAACACCATCGCGACCACGTTCACGGCCGTGCCGAGGTCGTCGGGGATCCTGTTCTGCCGGCGGTAGGCGACGGCGCGCGGCGTGTTCCACGAGCGGAACACCGCCTCGATCGCGCGCACCAGCTGCGCCGTCGGATCCTGCGGGAACTCCTCGCCGGTCTCGGCGCGGACCACCTCGCGGAACTCCCCCGTCAGCGCGCGCAGGTCCCGGGCGTCGAGGTCCGTGTCCTTCGCCCCCTCGCCCTTGCGCGCCTTTGCGGCGTCGAGGCGCTCCTCGAACCGCTCGCCCTCGATGCCGAGCACGATCTTGCCGAACATCTGCACGAACCGCCGGTAGGCGTCCCAGGCGAAGCGCTCGTTGCCGGTCTGCTTGACGAGGCCCTCGACCGAGGCATCGTTCAGACCGAGGTTCAAGACCGTGTCCATCATGCCCGGCATCGAGAACTTCGCGCCGGAGCGCACCGAGACCAGCAGCGGGTCGGCCGGGTCGCCGAGCCGCTTGTCCATGCAGGCCTCCAGAGCCGCAAGGTGCTCCCTGACCTCGTCCATCAATCCGTCGGGGAGCTGCCGCTGCGAGAGGTAGGCGAGACACGCCTGGGTGGTGATCGTGAACCCCGGGGGAACCGGGAGCCCGAGGCCGGTCATCTCGGCGAGGTTGGCCCCCTTCCCGCCGAGGAGGTCCTTCATCTCCCTGTTGCCTTCGTCGAAGTCGTAGACGAGCTTCACGGCCCTCACCTCGACCATACGCGCCGAAACCCGAATGTGGCAGGAGTGTAGCGGCAGTCCGGCGGCCGGCGCGCGCGGGGGGCGGAGCCCGCCCGCCTACCGGCGCGGGCGGATGGTCAGCGCGAGGGCCGTGACGGCGATCGAGAGCACCGAGAGCAGCAGCGACAGCTCGGCGAGCGGCCGGCTCTGCCGGTACTGGGCGGCCAGCACGCTCGCGAGCGAGGCGAGCAGCAGGACGACGGCCACGACGAAGACGCGAAACGATCCCCGGGCGCGCCCGCGCCGGGCCCTCGGGCCGTGCCGGGCCGAGCGGGTCCCCACCATGCTCACTGGTGCACCATGCCTAGGTCGGTGATCGCGGATCGATTGCCGATGCACCCGAGGTGCCGTTGGGTTACCGCCCTGCTCGCTTGACGGTTTTGACGTCCACTGTGAG
>JAJYHN010000060.1 GCA_021784765.1 Actinomycetes bacterium | reverse complement strand
ATCGCCTGGCTCACCCCGGCCGCCGGGCGGCCCTTGACGGCGTTCGCGATGCCCCCGAGCGCGACCGCTCCCAGGGCGACCGTCACCGCGCGGAGAACCTCCCGGCGACCGGGATCGTAGGTCCCGCCGCGGCGCGCCGCCCGCCCCTTCGCCGGCACCGCAGCCGCGACGCGCGCCCGCCGGCGCGCGTCGAGCAGCGAGAGCAGCAGCGCGGCCCACGCGACCGCGTAGATCGAGTCCGAGCCCAGGAAGTACGGGTGGACGTGCCAGGAGGCCGAGAGCCAGAGCATCACGTTGAGGCCCATGCCGATCGCGGCGAACGCGATCGCCGCGACGCCGAGCAGCGTCCCGATGCCGACCGCGAGCTCGGTCAGCGCCGTCCCGATGCCGACCAGCTTCGGCAGGTGCCCCAGCAGCAGCATGATCGGGCGGATCGGACTCCCGTGCGCGAAGCCCTGGAGCTCCGTTCCGATGTAGGTCGGCGCGCCGGGGTGCAGGAACCCGGGGTCGGCGAGCTTGTTCAGTCCCGCGTAGACGAAGGTGACCCCGAGGAACCCGCGGAGGACCCTGACCGACCACGGCTGACGGGACCAGCCGTCGACGACGTCGGGAACGAGCCCGCGGCGCGCGCGGGGGGCAGCGTGGCGCCTCGACATGGCCCCCAGTATCAGGGGTGACGGTTGGATGTGGATGTGAAGAAGTTTTGAACTCCGTTTGAATGGCCGGACAGGCTCGCGCCCTCGGGGGAGCATGGGCCCGTGCACGTCTTGCTGGTCGAGGACGACCGCCGGTTCGCCCATCTCCTCGCCCGCCGCCTCGAGGGCGAAGGGTTCGCGACCTCGGTGGCGTTCACCGGGGTCGACGGCCTCGCGCGGGCCGCCGGCGGGGACGTCGATCTCGCCGTCGTCGACTGGATGCTCCCCGAGCTCGACGGGATCGGGCTGGTTCGCCGCCTGCGCGAGCGGGGCTCCCAACTCCCGGTGCTGATGCTGACCGCGCGCGACGCCGTGGACGACCGCGTCCACGGGCTGCAGGCCGGGGCCGACGACTACCTGGTGAAGCCCTTCGCGTTCGCGGAGCTGCTGGCCCGCATCGAGGCGCTCACCCGCCGGGCGGGGACCGCGTCCCGCCTCGCCTTCGGGCCGGTCGAGATCGACGTCCCGGCCCACCGGGCCCTGGTGCACGGCTCACCCGTCGAGCTGACCCCCAAGGAGTTCGAGCTGCTGGCCTGCCTGCTGCGAGCGGCCGGCCGGGTGCTGTCGCGGGCGGAGATCAAGGAGTACGTCTGGGGCTTCAACTTCGACGCCCCGACGAAGGTCGTCGACCTGTACGTCCACTACCTGCGCCGCAAGCTCGACGCCGCCGGGGCCGACGGGGTCATCGAGACCGTCCGCGGCGTCGGCTACGCGATCGGGCGCTGAGCCGTGCCGCGCGCCGAGGTCCGAGCCGGAAGGGGCAGGCGTCCGCCGCTGTTCCACTCGCTGCGGCTGCGGATGGCGCTCTCACACGGCGCCGTGCTGGCCGCGATCCTGCTGCTGCTCGGCGGCATCGGGTCGGTGCTGCTCGGCCGCTCCCTGGATTCGGGAGCCACCGCCTCGATCCTGGGCGTGGCGCGCGAGGAGGCCGACCGCATCGCGGAGATGGGGGTCGTGCGCCCTCCGTCGGACGCCGACCTCCCTTCCGGGTCGGCCGTGCGAATCGTGGTGGTGACGCCCGACGGACTGCGCCTCGGTGAGCCGGGCGGCGCGCCGTCGTGGCTCCGCCCGCGGGCCTCCGAGGTGACCACCCTCGTCGTCCCCGGGGACCGGATCCGGGTCATCACGCTGCCGGTAAGGGACCACGGGCGGCTGCTCGCCACGGTCGTCGCCGGCCGGTCGCTCGCGCCCGAGGAGCACATCCTCGCCCGCCTGCGCCTCTTCCTCCTGCTCGGAGGGCTCGGCGCGGTGGCTGCCAGCATGGTGGCCGGGTGGTGGCTCGCCGGGCGCGCGCTCCGCCCCGTCCGGCGCGCCTACGAGGCGCAGGCGGGCTTCGCCGCGGACGCCTCGCACGAGCTCCGCACCCCTCTCGCCTTCGTCCGCTCGGGGGTCGAGGTCCTCGCCGAGTCCGATCCCGAGCTCGGCGAGGAGGTCCTGCACGAGATCGACTACCTCACCGGGCTCACCGAGCGGCTGCTGACGCTCGCCCGGGCGCAGTCGGGGACGCTCTCGCTGCAGCGCCGCCCGATCTCGCTGGCCGAGGTGTGCCGCAGGGCCGCCGATCGCAACGCCCGCGTCCACGGTCTCACCCTCGAGCTCCTCGCCGAGGGACGCTGCGAGGCGCTCGCCGATCCCGTCGGGACCGAGGCCGCGCTCGATGCGGTGCTCGAGAACGTGGCCCGGTATGGCGGAGGAGCGGCCGAGATCCGGGTCTCCGAGAACGGAGAACGGATCGCGATCGCGGTCGCCGACCACGGGTCCGGCCTTCCGTCCGACCAGCGAGACCGCGCGTTCGAGCGCTTCTTCCGCGCCGATCCCTCCCGAACGCACGAGGGCGGCGGCGCCGGCCTCGGGCTGCCGCTCGCCCGCTCGCTGGTCGCGGCGCAGGGGGGGCGGATGTGGCTGGAGGAGACGCCGGGCGGCGGCCTGACCGCGGTGATCGCCCTGGATGCGGCGCCGGCGGCGGCGGCCGGGGCGTCGGCCTCCGGCGAGGGCGCGGGCGCGCTCGCCTAGCGCCCCCGCCGGCGCGCCCGCGCGAGTGCCTCGTGCTCGAGCCGGTCCCCGAGCGGCGCCAGGGGTTCGCCGCCGAGCCGCCGAGCCAGTGCCCGGGCGAGCAGGGCGTCGGCGAAATCGGGGTTCGCCGGCAGCACCGGGCCGTGGAGATAGGTCCCGAGGACGGCGCCCTGGACCGCCCCCTCGGTGCCGTCGAGGCCGTTGTTCCCCTGCCCGCGCGGGACCGACGCGAGCGGTCGCGCCGCCGGGCCGAGCCGGGTGCGCCCGCCGTGGTTCTCGAACCCAACGAGGTCGAAGTCCCGCCCGTCCAGCCACGCCCGCGCATGGACGTTGCCGACCATGCGTCCCGCCGCGGCCTCGGTCACCACGTCGAGCAGGCCGAGCCCATCGATCGCCGATCCGTCGGCCGCGACGTAGCGGCGCCCGAGGAGCTGGTAGCCGCCACAGATGCCGACCACGACCGCGCCGCCGGTCGCCGCAGCATCCAGCTCCTCGCGGCGACCGACGAGGTCCTCCCCGAGGATCTCCTGGTCGCGGTCGGTCCCGCCCCCGAGCAGGACGATCCCCGCCCCCGGCGGCACGCGCTCGCCCCGCGAGACCGGCGCGACCTCCACGCGGAATCCGCGCCACTCGGCCCGCCGGACGAGCGCCAGCACGTTCCCCCGATCGCCATAGGTGCGCAGCAGGTCGGGGTACAGGTGGACGAGGACGAGGTCGGCGTTCACCGGTTCCGCTCCCCCGCGTCGCCGGCGCCCCCCGCCCGCACGTCGAGCATCCGATCCCGGCGCGTCCGAGTGATCGCGTGGCGCACGTCGAGCATCGCCGTGTAGGTCGCGAGGACCGCGATCCCCTTGCCGGCCGGGCACCGCGCGAGGGCGGCCCGCAGCGCCGCGGCGGGATCCTCCTCGGCCGGCGCAGGCTCGGCGCCGGCGTAGCGCAGGCGCACGGCGACGTCCGCAGCTCGCCGCCCGGCCGGCACGACCGGCAGGCCGGCCGCCGCCAGCCGCTCGAAGTCCGCGTCCCAGATCCACGAGATGTCGCGGCCGTCGGACACCTGGTCGCTGACGGCCAGCACGACGGCGCCGACCCTGGGGTCGGCGGCCACCTCGCGGACGACCACGCCGGCTCCGGCCGGGTTCTTCATCAGGAACACCCAGGCCGGTCGGCCTCCGAGCGTCAGCGCCTCCGCCCTTCCGAACCGCGGGCGGAACGCCGCCAGTCCCCGCACGGCCTCCGCCGCGCCGACCCCGAGGGCGCCGGCGGCCGCGACGGCCGCGGCCGCGTTGTAGGCGTTGTGCACTCCGCCCACCGGCAGGACGACGCGCCCGCCGGGCAGCGCAAGCTCGAGCCGGTCGATGCCGCCCCCCGGCAGCACCTCGGCGACGACCGCCGGCTCGGGGGAGCGCCACCCACAGGCCGTGCACGACGCGCGCCCGAGGTGCGCCATCGTCCTTCCCGCGTACACGGGCACCCGGCCGCATCGCGGGCACGCCTCCGGCTCGGCGTCGGCGCCCCCCGGCCCGGCGCCCGGCAGCGGCGCGACGCCGAAGCCCAGGGGGTCGAACTCCTCGACCGCCCTCCAGAGCAGGGGGTCGTCGGCGTTGGCCACGACGAGTACCCCGGGCACCTGCGCGAGCGTCCGGCGGAACAGCCCCGCCACCATCTCGGTTTCGGCGAAGCGATCGAGCTGGTCGCGGAAGATGTTCGTCAGCACGACCACCCGGGGGGCCAGCTCCGCAGCGTGCCGGGCGAGGACGGCCTCGTCGACCTCGAACACCCCGAGACGGGTCCCCCGCGGCATCGCGACCAGGGCCGACACCACCCCGCGGGAGAGGTTCGCGCCGCTCTCGTTGCCGACCGTCGGCACGCCGGCCTCGCGCAGGATCGTCCGCAGCATCGATGCCGTCGTCGTCTTTCCGTTCGTGCCCGAGACGGCGACCGTCCCGTCCGGGAGCGTCGCCGCCCGGCGCGCCAGGTACCCGGGAACCAGGCGTTCGACGATGGCGCCCGGCAGGCTGTGGCCGGCCCCCAACCCGGCCTTCCGCACCGCGGCGCCGGCCGCCCGGCCGAGAACCTCGGCCGCCGCGTCCAGCGGCCCAAGACGCCTCGGGACGGACCCGCGTCCGCGTGGGCCGTTCGCCATGCGACCGATGCTAGCCACCGCCGCCGGACCCCGCCCCGTCCCGGCGGGGCGGCGGCGGGGCGAGCTGGAGCATGAACGCGGGCCCCCCGCGCTCGGCCGCGGCCGACAGGCGCGCCCCCATCGCCGCCGCGAGGCCCGCGGCCACGAACAGCGCAAGGCGGTTGCCGGTCCGCTCCTCGGCCACCCCCGCGAGCAGGCCCGCAGCCGCCCGGTCGTCGAGGTCGCCCCCCTCCCTCACGACCCGGATCGTGACCCGCTCGCCGGGCAGGATCTCGATCCGAACCGGCCCCTCGCGGCCCCACCAGCGCGCCGCCTCCACCAGCGAGGAGAGCATGGCCTCGAGCCGTGGCACGTCCGCGCCGACCGGGAGCCGTGCTCCGGCCTCGAGCCCCTCGACCACCACGTCCACGTCTCCCCCGGCGCCGGACTCCGCCGCGGCGCGAATGGCGGCCGTCGCGTCCACCGGTGCGAGCGTCACGCGGAGCGAGCCGTCGGCCAGGCGCGCGGCCTCGTGGAGCCGGGCGAGCAGCGCCGCCACGCGCTCGGCGTCGGCCTCGATGGCGCCGACCATCTCCAGCCGCCGCGCGTCGTCCAGCGCCGCCCAGCGCGAGCGCAGCAGGGAGGCGAACCCCCGGATGGTGGTCGCCGGCGTCCGCAGGTCGTGCGCCCCCTCGCGAACCAGCGCGGCGAACCCTGGGGCCGTGCCCGTGCCCTCGGCGCCGGTCTGCCGGCGGGCGGCCTCGAACAGCAGCACGGCGGCGGCGGCGGCCAGGTTCAGCGACTCCGCTCGCCCCCGCATCGGGATCCGGACCGTGGCGTCGACCAGCCCGGCGGCCGCCGCGGGAAGCCCCCAGGCCTCGTTGCCGAACACCAGCGCGATGGGCCCGGAGAGGTCGGCGCGCTCGATGTCCACCTCGCCGTCGGCCGCCGCCGCCAGGAGCCGGAAGCCGGCGCCCCGCAGCGACGCCGCCGCCTCCTCGAGCGTGCACCCGCGGACCACCGGCAGGTGGAACAGCGAGCCTGCGGTCGCACGCACGGTCTTCGGGTTGTACGGGTCGACCGAGGAGGCCGTGAGCACCACTCCCCCGGCCCCGATCGCGTCGGCCGTGCGGATGATGGTGCCGGCGTTCCCCGGGTCGCGAACCTCGGCCAGCACGGCCACCAGGGCGTCGCCGGCGGCGAGCGCCGCGAGGGGGACGTCGACGAACCCGGCGACGGCGACGATCCCCTGCGGGGTCACCGTCGAGGCGAGGCGCTCCATGACGGCCGGGCTGACCTCGTGGACGGGCACCGACCGCGCCCGGGCCGCGGCCACGACCTGCTCGACTCGCTCGGCGGGATGCGGGACGCGAAAGACCTCCACGAGCGGGGCACCGGAGGCGATCGCCTCGCCGACGGCCTGCACGCCCTCGACCAGGAACCGGCGCTCCGCCTCCCGACCTGCACGCCGCTTCAGGCGGATGGCCTCGGCCACCCGCCGGTTGCGCGCGGAGGTGATCACGCGGAGCCGGGCTAGGAGGCCCGGGCCTTCGGTGGGGTCGCGAGAGCCTGGCTCGCCGTCTCGGCGAGCGAGGCGAACGCCGCGGGATCGGTGACGGCGAGGTCGGCCAGGATCTTCCGATCGAGGTCGACGCCGGCCTCGGCCAGCCCGTGGATGAACGTGGAGTAGGACAGACCGTGCAGGCGAGCCGCCGCCCCGATCCGCGTGATCCAGAGGCGCCGGAACTGACCCTTCCGGTCGCGCCGATCACGATAGGCGTAGACGAGCGAGTGGCGCAGCTGCTCCTTGGCGACGCGGAACCGGCGCGAGCGCGCCCCGCGATAGCCCTTGGCCTGGGCCAGGACCTCCCGGTGCTTCTTCTTCGCGTGGACCGCTCGCTTGACCCTCGCCATCGTCGTCCCCTACTCGCCCAGGAGGCGCTTGATCACCTTCGCCTCCGGGCCGACCACGGCCATCCCGGAGATGCGGCGCTTGCGCCCGCTCGTCTTCTTCATCAGGAAGTGGTTGCCGGTGGCCTTGCGGCGGCGAACCTTCCCCGTCGGGGAGATCTCGAAGCGCTTGGCCACGCCCCGGTGCGACTTCATCTTCGGCATCGCTCGTTCCTCAGTCGGTTGTGCCCGCCTGCGGGGCGACGTCCCCGCCGGCCTCGCCGTGCTCGTCGTGCTCGTCGTGCTCGTCGTGCTCGGCCTCGGGACGCTCGTCCTTCCGCTTCACCGGGGCCACGACCATGATCATGTTGCGCCCGTCGAGCTTCGGCACGGCCTCTACGGTAGCAAGTTCTCGCAGGTCCTCGGCGAGGCGGGCGAGGAGCTTCGATCCGAGCTCCGTGTGCGCCATCTCCCGCCCACGGAACATGATCGTGACCTTCACCCGCGCCCCAGATCGCAGGAACCGCTCGACGTGGCCCTTCTTGGTGCCGTAGTCGTGCGGGTCGATCTTCGGGCGCATCTTGATCTCCTTGACCTCGACGCGCACCTGCTTCTTCCGGGCCTCCTTCTGACGGACGTCCCGCTCGTACTTGAACTTGCCGTAGTCCATGATCCGGCAGACCGGTGGAGTCGCGGTGGCCGCCACCTCGACGAGGTCGAGGTCGAGCTCCCGGGCGCGTCGCAGCGCGTCCTGCGTGCTCACGATCCCGATCTGGGAGCCGTCGGGCCCGACCAGCCGCACCTGCGCCGACCGGATCCGCTCGTTGATGCGGGGCTCAACCGACATGCCGCATCACCTCGCGGACGGCCGCCGACGCGCGCACGAGTCGCGCGTCAAGGTCGGGCACGGAAGGCGTTGCGGACGGCCATGCAGGTGCCGAGTATAGGGTGGGCAGCGAGGAAGCGTCCAGACGGCAGGGACGGGCCCCGGATGGGACCCGCCCCGCTCGCCCGTTCACCAACGATGGTCCGTCAGGCCGGCTTGACGTTCGCGGCCTGCTTGCCCTTCGGGCCGTCCACGATGTCGAAGTCCACTTCCTGGCCCTCGTTGAGGGTTCGGTAGCCGTCGCCGACAATCGCCGAGAAGTGCACGAAGACGTCGTCGCCCTCAGGGTACGAGATGAAACCGTACCCCTTCTCGTTGCTGAACCACTTGACGGTCCCCTTCGCCAACCCCGTACCTCCTTGCACTTCGCGGCGGACCGCCCGCCGACGAGCCGCGCGAATCTAGCACGCCCCCCAACGCGCGGCAATGGGTCGAGGCACCGCGCCGCGACGCTCACCAGCCCGCCTCGAGCGGCCGCCCGTAGTCGTCCTGCAGCCGGAACGTGTCGTCCTCGGTCGTGTAGCCGTGGGCGACCTCGAGCACCCGGCCCCGCCGGTCCCCTCGGTTCACGATGCGGTGCGGCTCCTCGGCCGCGACGACGAACTCGTCCCCCGGGCGGGCCTCGACCGTTCGGTTGCCGATCTGCACGGTGAGGCCCTCGTCCAGCACCACCCACATCTCGTCCCGCAGCCGGTGATAGTGCTCGCTGGTCTCGTGGGCCGGCTCGACCGCGATGATCCGGACCGACGAGGGCTGGTTGAGGGCGTAGGTCGTGACCTTCCCCCAGGGCTTGTCGACGATCACCCCGGCCCTCCCTTCACGCGCACCCCGTCCCCGGCAGCCGCGGCATCCGGCCCGAGCTCGCCGAGCGCGTCGATCATCCGCAGGGCCGCCTCGGCGCAGTCCCAGCCCTTGTTGCCGTGGCTCCCGCCGGCCCGCGCCATCGCCTGGTCGAGGCTGTCGGTCGTGAGCACCCCGAACAGCACCGGAACGCCCGTGTCGAGGGCCACCTGCTGGATCCCCCGTGCGGTCTCCCCGGCCACGTAGTCGAAGTGGGCGGTCTCGCCGCGGATCACCGCCCCGAGGCACAGGACGGCGTCGAAGCGCCCGCTCAGGGCGGCGCGCTTGGCGGCGAGCGGCAGCTCGAAGGCGCCCGGCGTCCAGGCGACCGTGATCCGATCCTCGGGCACGCCAGCCGCCCGGAGCCCCGCCGTCGCGCCCTCGACGAGCCTGGCCGTGACGACGCGGTTGAAGGCCGCCGCCACCACGGCGAATCGCGCCCCGCCCCCGGCGCCGGGGGCCGTCACGTGGTGGACCTCCCCGGCCCCTCGGCGACGGGTCCGGCCGCGGCCGTGGCGTCGCGCCCGTCCGGCCCCCCGTCGCCCCCCGGCACGTCCAGGCCCTCGATGAGATGCCCGAGCTTCTCGCGCTTGGTGCGCAGGTAGCGGAGGTTCTCGGCGTTCGGGGCCGTCACCAGCGGGATCCGCTCGGCGATCGAGAGCCCGTAGCCCTCCAGGCCCGCCCGCTTCAACGGGTTGTTCGTCAGCAGGCGCATCCAACGGACTCCGAGGTCGTAGAGGATCTGGGCCCCGACCCCGTACTCGCGCTGGTCGGCGGAGAACCCGAGGTCCTCGTTCGCCTCGACGGTGTCCCGTCCCGCCTCCTGCAGCTGGTAGGCACGAAGCTTGTGCTTCAGGCCGATGGCGCGCCCCTCGTGGCCCCGGACGTACAGGACGACGCCGCGCCCCTCCTCGCCGATTCGCCGGAACGACTCCTCCAGCTGCTCGCCGCAATCGCAGCGCAGCGACCCGAACACGTCGCCCGTCAGGCACTCGGAGTGGACCCGGGTGAGGACGTCGCGCCCGTCGCCGACGTCTCCGAGGACCATCGCGACGTGCGTCCGCCCGTCGACGACGCTCTCGTACCCGACGGCCCGGAACCGGCCCCACCGGGTGGGGATCGTCGCCTCGGCGACCTTGCGCACCAGCTTCTCGCGGTGACGCCGGTGCTCGATGAGATCGGCGATCGACACGAGCTTCAGCCCGTGCAGGACGGCGACCCTGGCGAGCTCGTCGATCCGCGCCATCGTGCCGTCGGGGTGCATGACCTCGCAGATGACCCCGGCCGGGAACATCCCGGCCATGCGCGCGAGGTCGACGGCGGCCTCGGTGTGGCCGGCGCGCTTCAGCACGCCGCCGTCTCGCGCCCGCAGGGGGAACACGTGCCCGGGCATCGCCAGCTCCTCCGGGCGCGTCGCCGGGTCGCACACCGCCCGGACCGTCTGCGCGCGGTCGAACGCGCTGGTCCCGGTGGTCGTCCCCTTGCGGGCGTCGATCGAGACCGTGAAGGCGGTCTCGTGCGAGCCCTCGCGGTTCGCGACCATCAGCGGGATCCCGAGCTGGTCCAGCCGCTCCCCCTCGCAGGGCATGCAGATGATGCCGCGCCCATGGGTCGCCATGAAGTTGATCGCCTCCGGCGTCACCTTCTCGGCGGCCATGATGAAGTCGCCCTCGTTCTCCCGGTCGGCGTCGTCGACCACGATCACCATCCCGCCGGCGCGGATCTCGTCGATCGCCTCCTCGATCGAGGCGAAGCTCACCCCGTTCCGCTCCCCGCTCATCGCACGGCCTCCACGAGCCGCTCCACGTACTTCGCAATCACGTCGACCTCCAGGTTGACCCGGTCGCCCGGGCGCCGCGCCCCGAGCGACGTGGCCGCCAGCGTGTGCGGGATCAGCGCCACGCCGAACCGGCCGTCCTGCACGGTCGTCACGGTCAGGCTCACGCCGTCCACCGCGATCGACCCCTTCTCCACGACGTAGCGCTCGAGCCCCGGCGGCAGATCCACCGCGATCTCGCGCCCGGTCGCCACGTCCCACGCCTCGACCACCGTTCCGACGCCGTCGACGTGTCCCTGCACGAGGTGGCCACCCATCCGCGAGAGCAGCGTCGCGGGGCGCTCCAGGTTCACCGGATCGCCGGGCTCGAGGCCGCCGAGCGTCGTGCGGGCAAGGGTCTCCGGCGCCAGGTCGAACGAGAGCAGCACCTCCCCGTCCGGCTCGGGCTCCCGCCCGACCACCGTGAGACACACGCCGCTGACGGCGATCGAGTCCCCCTCGACGGCGTCGGATCCAACCGTCCGGGCACGCACGACGAGCCGCGCCCCGGGGGCCACGACCGCCCCCCGCTCCTCAACGATCCCCGTGAACACGCGCCACCACCTTCACGTCCTCGCCCAGCCGCTCCACTGACTCGATGTGGAGCGGGATCGCCTCCCCGATGCTCGGGACCCCATCGCCACCCACCGCGGGCATCGCGCCCGCACCCCCCAACGCCCTGGCGCCCACGTAGGCGACCCACCGGTCGATCAGGCCGGCGCGCAGGAACGACCACGCGAGCGTCGGTCCGCCCTCGACCAGCAGCCCCTGCACGTCCCGCTTGCCGAGCGCCTCCAGCAGCGCGTCCAGCGCCACGCCCTCGGGCGACTCCGGGAGCACCAGCACCTCGGCTCCCGCGTCCTCCCACGCAGCCCGGGCAGGCCCCGGCGCGCGGACGGTGGTCGCGACCACCGTCCGGGCCGCCCCATCGTGCACGCGACCGCCGCCCGGGGTCCGGCCCGATGCGTCGACCACGACCCGAACCGGCTGTCGCCCCCGGTAGCCCTCGAGCCGCACGGTCAGCGAGGGGTCGTCCGCGAGGACCGTTCCCGCTCCCGCGGCCACCGCACCGGCCTCGGCGCGGAGCTCGTGGGCGTCGCGGCGCGCAGCCTCGCCCGTGATCCATCGCGACGACCCGTCCCGCGCGGCCGCCTTCCCGTCCAGCGAGGACGCCGTCTTCAGGGTGACGAATGGGAGGCCGCTTCGAACGTGCTTCGCGAACCCGGCGATCAGGTCCCGCCCCTCGGGCGCCCCGACGCCGGCCTCGACACGGACGCCGGCCTCGCGCAGCACGGCGAAGCCGCGCCCGTCGACGGTCGGGTTCGGGTCTCGGGCGGCGGCGACCAGCCGCGCGACGCCGGCGGCGGCGACGGCCGGGGCGCATGGCGGCGTCCGGCCCTGGTGGCTGCAGGGCTCGAGCGTCACGTAGAGCGTCGCCCCGCGGGCGAGCTCGCCCGCCCGGCGCAGGGCGGCGACCTCCGCGTGGTCGGTTCCCGGCCCCTCGTGCCAGCCCTCGCCGACGATGCGGCCGTCCCGCACGAGCACCGCCCCGACCATCGGGTTCGGTGCCGCGAGGCCGAGCCCGCGCCTCGCGAGCTCGAGGGCGCGCGCCATGAAGGTACGGTCCCCGGGCTCTCCCGGCGCGTCGTCCAGATCGCGTTCGTCCACTCGCTCCTCGCCCCTTCCCGGGGCGATGGGAGGCGAACGCAGGAAGGCGCGCCCCCGCGCGCCGGCCCGCCGTCTTCTCCCATCCCGACTTTCACGGTCGGTCCCGGAATTCCGCCGGGTCAACCCCCGACCGGATGCCGGGGGGTCGCGGACTGTCACCGCCGGTGGGGAATCGCACCCCGCCCCGAAGACGTGCAGCTACGACCTGCAGTATAGGGCGTCGGCGCGCCGAGCCGGCCCCGCTCGGGGTCCGCCCGGCACGTGGTCACCCCTCGCCGGCGGCCGGTGGGTCCTGGAACGGGGACGGGCGATCCGTCGCCGGTCGCTCGAGGCGCCGGCGACGGTCGACGGCGTAGGAAGACTTCGGCTCGCGCTTGGCGAACTGCTTCATCTCGGTCGCGACGGCGACCGCCTCCCCGAAGTGCGCGAAGGCCCGGGTCTCGGACGAGGCGACCCCGATCGACACGGTCAGCAGCGGGAAGCGGCGGAGGTTCCCCTGGCGGTCCTCCAGCTCGATTCCCCCGCGCTCGGCGTCGATGCGGTCGTAGAGCAGCGGCACGTTCGCGTCGAACCGCTGGCAGAGCTGCCGCGCGACGGGCTCCGCGAGCTCGGGCGGCACGATCACGATGAAATCGTCGCCGCCGACGTGCCCGATGAAGGCTCCCGGGCCCACCAGCTCGTTCACGACCTCCATCGCGAGACGCGCCACCGTCTGGATCGCCCGGTCGCCCCGCAGGAACCCGTAGTGGTCGTTGTAGGCCTTGAAGTGGTCCAGATCGACGTAGAGGATCGCAAACGGCTGATCCTCGGCGACCAGCCGGCGGATCTCCTCCTGGATGCGGATGTTCCCGGGCAACCCGGTGAGCGGCGAGAGCGCCCGCATCTCCCGGGCGCGGCGCAGGGTGCCCTTGACGCGCGCGAGCAGCTCGACGGGGTCGAACGGCTTGATGATGTAGTCGTCGGCCCCCGAGGAGAGGCCGAGCACCTTGTCGGCCGAGAGCGCCTTCGCGGTCAGCATGATGATCGAGCACGAGGAGGTGCGCGGGTCGCGCCGCAGCCGCTGGGCGACCTCGAACCCGTCGAGCTTCGGCATCATCACGTCCAGCAGGACGAGGTCGGGGCGGATCTCGACGGCCCGCTCGATCGCCTCCTCGCCGTCGGAGGCGCCGTGGACCTCGTATCCGGCGGACCGGAGGTTGACCTCGACGAACCTCGCGACGTCGGGGTCGTCGTCGACGACGAGGATCGTGTCGGCCATCCTCACCTCCCGGCCGCAGTCGCGAGCCGGCGGGCCGCCTCGGCCACGTCCCCGGCCCCGAAGATCGAGGACGCCGCCGCGAGGACGGTGGCCCCGGCAGCCACGCAGCGCGGCCCGGTCACGTCGTTGATGCCGCCGTCGACCTCCACCTCGACCCGGAGGCCCCGGCGATCGATCTCGCCCCGCACGGCCTCGATCTTCCGAAGCGACCCGTCCAGGAAGGGCTGGCCGGCCCAGCCGGGGCGCACGCTCATCACGATGACCCGGTCGAGCGACTCGAGGTGCGGGAACACGCCGTCCACCGGGGTCTCGGGATTCACCGCGAGCCCGGCCCGCATCTCGAGCGCCCCCGCCTCGTGAATCAGGTGCACCGGGTCGTCGAGGGCCTCGAGGTGGGCCGTCACGATGTCGGCGCCGGCCTCGGCGAAGTCCCGCAGCAGCGCCACGGGGTCCTCGACCATGAGGTGGCAGTGCAGCGGGAGGCCGGTGACCTTCCGCAGCGACTCGACGACCACCGGGCCGATCGATAGCGGAGGGACGAAGTGGGCGTCCATGGCGTCGATGTGCAGGAGATCGGCACTCCCCTCGACGGCCTTGACCTGCTCGCCGAGGCGCGCGAAGTCGGCGGAGAGGATCGAGGCGGCGATCTTCACGGGCACGATGCCCGGATTCTACCGGCTGGTCGATGCGTGCCGCCGGAACCCCGCGTAGAACATGCCGTCGGTCCCGTCGCGGTGCGGCCACAGACGGTGGGCGACCGCCTCCCCGGAGGGACCGGGAACCGGATCCGGCGCGAACTCGGGGTGTGAGGCCAGGAACCAGGCGACGACCTCGTCGGTCTCGGCCACGGGGAACGTGCAGACCGAGTAGACGAGGCGCCCCCCGGGGCGGACGAGCGCCGCCGAGGCGCCGAGGATCTCCCGCTGCACGGCCGCCAGGCGCGCCGGCGCGTCCCGCGCCGGCCGCCAGAGCAGCTCCGGACGCCGCCGCGCCGCCCCCACCCCCGAGCAGGGGGCGTCGACGAGGACGGCGTCGAAGGGGCCGGCCACCGCCGGCCGGCGCGCGTCCTGCGCCACGGCCGCCACCGGGACGCCGAGGCGTCCGGCGGCCTCGCGGACGAGCGCCGCGCGTCGCGGCATCCGGTCCGCGGCCACCAGCAGCCCTCCCGGCCCGACGGCGCACGCGAGGTGGCCGGCCTTGCCCCCCGGGCCGGCGCAGGCGTCCAGGATCCGCTCCCCCGGGGCCGCCCGAACGGCGGCGCCCACCAGCACCGACGCCTCGTCCTGCACGGCGAACCATCCCTCCCGGTACCCGGGAAGGCGCCGGGGAGCCCCGCCGTCGACGAGCAGCACGTCGGGGTGGTGGCGGCCCGGGCGGACCGTCAGCCCGGCCCCCTCCAGCGCCTCGGCCAGCGCCTCGGGGGTCGTCCGGCACCGGTTGGCGCGCAGCGAGAGGGCGGCCGGCGCGGCCAGGGCGCCGGCCGCGGCCTCGACCTCGCCCGGCGGGAGCAGCCCCCGTAGCTCGGCGACGCCCCACGCCGCCAGGCCGGTCCGACCCGACACCGACTCGTCGTCGTCTCCGGGCGGCGGCGCCGGTGGGTCGGCCGCCACGGCCCGGAGCACGGCGTTCGCGAAGCCGCGGGCCCGCCGCGGGGCCAGCCCGACCGTCTCGCCAACGGCCGCGTGCGGCGGGATCCGGGTCGCGAGCACCTGGTAGGCGCCCAGGCGGAGCACGGCCAGCACCTCCGGGTCGAGGTCCACGAGCGGGCGCCTCGAGCGAAGGGCGAGCGCCCGGTCGATCGGGATGGTCCGCCGAAGCGTCCCGTACACCAGGTCCGCGGCGAGGCGCCGGTCCCGCTCGGGGAGCCCGTGCCGTTCGAGCGCGGCGCCCAGCGCGAGGTTCGAGTACGCGCGCTCCTCGGCCACCCGGCGCAGAACCTCGAGCGCCACCGAGCGGGCGCCGCCGCCGCGGGTCGCCCGACCCCTATCCGACCGGCTCGCCATCGCGCAGCCGCGCCCCGCGGGCGAACGCCGCCCCGTCCATCGCTCGCCGGCCCTCCGGAACGACCTGGTCGAGCACGATGACGCGGGCCGAGGGGGCCGTCACCGCCAGCCGTCCGTTCACCGCGACGACGCGTCCCGGCGCGTGCTCGCCCTCCACCGCCGGCACACCCGCGACCGAGGCGCGCAGCACCTTCAGGCGACGACCTCGAACCAGCGTCCAGGCGCCCGGCGTCGGCGCCAGCGCCCTGATCCTGCGCGCGATTCGCTCGGCGGGCTCGGCCCAGTCGATCCGCTCCTCCTCCCGCGTGAGCTTCGGCGCGTAGGTCGCCAGGGCCTCGTCCTGGGGGCGCCCCGCGGCGACCCCGGCGGCCAGCGCGTCGAACGTCTCGACCAGCAGCCGCCCCCCGAGCGCCGCGAGCCGAGCGCCGAGGGCACCGGCGTCCTCGTCCTCGCCGATCGGGGTCTCGACCTGGGCCAGGATCGGTCCCGTGTCCAATCCCGCCTCCATCCGCATGGTGGTCACCCCGGTGGCGGCCCGCCCCTCGAGGATCGCGCGCTGCACGGGCGCCGCCCCACGCAGGTCGGGCAGCAGCGAGAAGTGGACGTTCACGGCCGCGAGGCGGGCGAGCCGCAGGATCTCCGGCGGCAGGAGCTCACCGTAGGCCACCACCGCGAGGACGTCGGGCGCCGCCGCGGCCACGGCGTCCCGCCCGGCACCCTCGCGGACGGTGGCGGCCTCGAGCACGGGAAGGCCCAGGCGCCGCGCGGCCACGGCGACCGCGGTGGGAGCTGCGACGCCCCCCCGACCGGTCGGCCGCGGAGGGCGGGTCACGACCAGCGCGACGCGGTGAGACGACACGGCGAGCGCCTCCAGGGACGGCACCGACCACGGTGCGTTGCCGAGGAAGACGACGGTGAGGCGGGAGGCGCCCGGCCCACCGACCACGGGCTAGTCCCCTGCCCCGCGGCCCTTGAGCGCCCTCAGGTCGAGCTCCCCCGCGTTGATCTGCGCCATGGCGGCCCGCCGGGCATCGGGGTCGAGGCGGTCGATGAACAGCATCCCGTTCGTGTGGTCGGTCTCGTGCTGGAAGATTCGGGCCAGCAGGCCGTCGGCCTCCGCGACGATCGGGCGGCCGTCGAGGTCCTGCCCGCTCAGGCGCACCCGTGCGGCCCGCCGCGTCGGGAAGTAGTGCCCCGGGATGGACAGGCACCCCTCGTCCTGCTCGATCTCCCCCTCCTCCTCGAGCAGGGTCACCTCCGGGTTCGCGACGGCCCCCGACCCGGTCCCGTCGCCGGGGTCGTAGACGAACAGGCGCAGGGACAGTCCGACCTGCTGGGCTGCCAGGCCGACGCCGGGCGCGTCGTACATCGTCTCCAGCATGTCGTCGGCCAGCCGCCACAGGGCCGCGTCGAACGCGTCGACGTCCCGCCCGCGCTCGCGGAGGACCGGGTCCCCCAGCACTCGGATCTGCAGCTTCCCCACACCTTCTCCCGTTCTCCGTCGGCGCCGTCCACCGCGGCGGAGCGCCGCGTCACAGGTGCGGATCCGCCTCTACCCGGCCGACGCGCCCCTCGGCGACGAGCCGGAGCACCGCCGCGCGGAAGCTCGCAAGCCCCGTGGGCGGAACGGCCACCAAGCATACCGTCCCCTCCGCACCGGAGGTCTCCAGGACGAACCCGGCTCCCGCCCCCCGGAGGGCGTGCGCGAGAGCCGGCCCGTCGCCGGGCTCTCGCGGGCCGGTCAGGCGGAAGACCGGATGGCCGGGTGGGAACCCCGCCTCGCCCCTGCGGCGCCCCTCCCAGCGCAGGAACGGCACCGGCTCCCAGCGGACCAGCGCCTGGATGGCCGGATGCCCCGGGTGGCGGGTCTGCGCGAGGACCCTGCCACCCTCCGCGCGGGGGCCGGCCCACGCGGCCGCCTCCATCCAGGTGGCCAGGGCCCGCTCCCCCGCATGGAGCCCGGCGCGCGCCAGCGCTCGGTCGGGATCGAGGATCGCGACCAGGTCCATCCGCACGCCGCCGACATCGTGCACGGCGGCGGCCGTCCCGACCAGGATCCTCCCCGCCGACGGACCCCGGGCGACCGGGACCCCGCCCCGCTCGCCCTCGACCTCGCCCGGGGCCTCGTTCGCGGGCTCGGCCTCGAGGTCCACGGGCAGCCGCGACGCCCGCCCGGCCCATTCCGCGATCCGCTCGACCCCGCCGCGCTCGACGCCGAACTCCTCCCCGCCGCAGACGGCGCAGCGCCCGCGG
>JAJYHN010000205.1 GCA_021784765.1 Actinomycetes bacterium | reverse complement strand
CCTGCGCCTACGGCGCCGAACCGCCGGCCTCGGCCAGCGCCGGCACCAGCGGGTGCTCGACGGCGAGGACGAAGAACGTCACGCCCCACAGCGTGTCGGGTCGCGTGGTGAAGACCGTGACCCGATCGCCGGTCTCCTCGATCTCGAACTCGACCTCGGCGCCCTCGGACCGGCCGATCCAGTTGCGCTGCATCGTGATCACGCGGTCGGGCCAGTCGACCAGGTCGTCCATGTCGTCGAGCAGCCGCTGCGCGTAGTCGGTGATCTTGAAGAACCACTGCGTCAGGTCCTTGCGGACGACCGGCGTGCCGCAGCGCTCACAGGCGCCGTTGACCACCTGCTCGTTCGCCAGCACCGTCTGGTCCTTCGGGCACCAGTTCGCGGGCGCGTTCTTTCGGTAGGCGAGGCCACGCTCGAAGAGCTTCACGAACAGCCACTGGGTCCACCGGTAGTACTCGGGGTCGCAGGTGTTCAGGCGACGCGACCAGTCGAACGACATGCCCATGCGCCGGAACGACGCCGCCTGCTGCTCGATGTTCGCGTACGTCCACTCCTTGGGATGGACGCCGCGCTTGATCGCCGCGTTCTCGGCCGGCAGGCCGAACGCGTCCCATCCGATCGGGTGGAGCACGTTGTAGCCGCGCATCGCGGCGAACCGGGCGACGGCGTCACCGCCGCTGAACGCCTCCGCGTGCCCCATGTGCAGGTCGCCGGAGGGGTACGGGAACATGTCGAGCGCGTAGAAGCGCGGGCGCGGATCGTCCGGGTCCTCGGAGGCCCGGTACAGGCCCTCCTGCTCCCAGACCCGCTGCCAGCGCGGCTCGATCTCGACGGGGTCGTAGGTGCGCGCCATGGGGTCGAAATCGTACCGCGCGGCCGAGACGGTCCACGGCCCCAGGGCCGCCGGGCGGGCGTCAGGGCGAGGCCGTCGGCGAGGGGGTCGGCGGTGGTGGGGACCCCGACGGCGACGGCGAGGGGCTCGGCGAGGGGCTCGGCGAGGGGCTCGGGGGCGGTGGGGCGTCGAGCGTGACCGTGAAGGTCGCGCTCAGGGCAGCGGCCGAGCCGGACATCCCAGCGAGGGTCGCCGTGTACACCCCGGGCGGGAGGAAGGCGCCGCCCGGCCCGGCCCCACTCCACATGGAGGAGAACGTCGGCCCGCTCGAGGTCGACGCGAACACGACGCTCCCCGACGGGTCGACGATCTGGAACTGCCACGCGAGGCTCGTCGACCCCGTGGCGCCGAACGTCACCGACCCGGCGCCCGGCAGGAAGTGCGCGACGGACTGGGTCGGCGCGAAGATCTTCGGCAGCCCGATCGCATAGGCGGCCGAGCGAATGCCGCCGAGGTCCCAGTACAGGTAGTCCCCCGGGCAGTCCGTGTAGTTCGCGTCGCGGTGCCCGGACACGTGGCCGAGATCGACCCACCGTCCCACGCGGAACTTGTTGCCGAGGCCCCCCCACGAGCGCATCCAGACCTTGCCGTAGGGGTCCACGTGGCCGACGTCCATCCGCCAGGCCAGCAGCCGCTCGATGGCCGAGATCATCACAGCGGGCGGGCGGGCCACCTGGAAGTCCCCGATGGCCGCCACCGCGACGCTGCCGGTGTTGAATCCCATCGTGGCCGCGGGGATCACCGGCTGGGTCATTCCGCCCCACCGGCCCTCGAAGATCCTCCCGTAGCGGTCGACCAGGAAGTTGTAGCCGATGTCGCACCACCCGTTGACCTCCGTGTGGTAGGCGTAGATGGCCCGCACCAGCCCGGCCGACTGCCAGGGCGCGTAGCCGTTGCCGTTGTCGGTGTGGTGGACGAACGCCATCTTGAGCGCCGGCGCGTAGCCCATGAAGCAGTTCCGCCACCGCTCGTTCGCGCCCCACTGGGCCCTGGTGATGATCGGCGGCTGCAGCGTCGTGGCCTGGGCGGTGCCGGGGCCCGCCGCCGGCGGGGGCGGGGTCAGCCCCCTGGGCGGGCCGCCGTCGGCGTTCCCCATCGTGTTCAGGAACACGGCGCGGACGTCCAGCACGCGCACGCCGGCCGGCAGGTGCAGGACGAACCGCGCGCAGGTGGCCTGCCCGACCCAGAGCACCTCGGTCGCCCGTCGATGGGGATGGAACTCCGGCGAGTTGGGATCGGGCCCTTCCGCCACCTGATCGTCGGTGACGACGGCCGGCGCCGCGACGCGAGGGGGAGAGGGCCCGCTCCCCGGGACGGCGAGGGTGCGGGCCGCGGCCGTGGCACTCCCGCCCGCCGTCCAGACGTCGGCGGAGACCGCGCCCCGGGGGCTCCCCCACTGGCTCCACGTCACCCCGAACGCGTTGAACCCGATGCCGGGGCACACGACGCGGGGCGCGGCAGCCAGAGCGCGCAACGCCTGCAGGGCGCCGCCGCGCTCCGCGCGGAGCCCCCCGCCCACGACGCCCGAGAGCAGCGCCCCCGGGGCCACCGGGACCTCCCGCAGCACGGTGGGCACCGGGGCGGCCACGGCCGGCGGGGCCGGGACGAGCGGGAGCGACCAGACCGCGACGAGCACGGCGACCGGGACGGCCGCGAGGAGGGTCGCGCGCGCCGCGCGCCTGCGGCGCCGGTGGCGCCCCCCACGGGGGAAGAGAACCCGCATCCGCTACGAGGTGGTCATGGCTCCGGGCAGGCCCCCACCCTATCCCAGCCCGCGGCCGCGCTCCATCACCCGGACGGGCCATTCGCGGGACGGGCGGCGTATGCTCTGGCGGGGCAGTTCGCGCCCCGGCAGCCCATTCGACCGACGGCTCGGCGGAGGACGCGCGCGTGCTGTACCTGTCGACGTATCTCGGGCGCCCGGTCTTGGACGCGTCCAGCCAGCGGGTGGGAGTGATCCGCGACGTGATCGCCCGCCTCGGTGGCCCCTATCCGCCGGTCGTCGGCCTGCGGGTCCGGGCCGACCGGCGGCGCAACCTCGACGTGGGCTGGACCGACGTCCGGACGTTCGAGACCACCCAGGTCATCCTCGCCCGGCGCCTGCCCGAGCTCGCACCCTACGCGATCGGCGAGCGCGACGTGCTGCTCGCTCGCAACGTGCTCGACAAGCAGATCGTCGACCTGGAGGGGCGCCGGCTGATCCGCGTGCAGGACGTGCAGCTCTCCCGCAGCGGCGACCGCCTGCGGGTGCTCGGCGTCGACGTGTCGACCTCGGCGCTGCTGCGCCGCCTGCGCTTCCGGCGCCTCGCCGACCGAATCGCGCGCCGCCATCCCCCCGACGCGGTCGCCTGGACCGACGTGGACCTCGGATCGTGGCGCGACCCGAGCATCCGGCTGCGGGTCTCGCGGACCGGGCTGAGGCGCCTGCACCCCGCCGACCTCGCCGAGATCGCCGCCGACCTGCCCGCGAGCGAGCTGGTCGGCCTGCTCGACACCCTCGAGACCGACGTGGCCGTCGACACCCTCGAGGAGATGAGCCCCGAGGTCCAGCTCCGCCTGCTCGACGCGCTCGGCCCCGACCGTGCGGCCAAGCTGCTGGAGGACATGTCGCCGGACGACGCGGCCGACCTCATCCAGGACCTGCCGGAGGCGGCGGCCACCGCGCTGCTCGAACGCATGGAGCCGAAGGAGGCAGCCGAGCTCCGCGAGCTCCTGAGCTACGAGGAGGAGAGTGCCGGCGGCCTCATGACCACCGAGGTGTTCACGGTCTCGGCCGGCGAGACGGCCGGCGAGGTCGTCGAGCGCCTGCGAAGCCGCGAGGCCAGCAAGGAG
>JAJYHN010000061.1:2562-3752 GCA_021784765.1 Actinomycetes bacterium | reverse complement strand
GCTCGGCGCGATGATCGTCGCCAGGACATAGGGCTCCTCGACCCGGTCGAACGTGCCGGGGTTCGGCATCTCGCTCGGGTTGTGGACGGTCGTGACCTCGTCACCGCGCGCGACCCGGAACTCGACGTTCGGCGCGGTGGCGATGAGCTCCAAGCCGAACTCGCGCTCCAGGCGCTCCTTCACGATCTCCATGTGCAGCAGGCCGAGGAAGCCGCAGCGGAACCCGAAGCCGAGCGCGGCCGAGGTCTCCGGCTCGTAGACGAGCGCGGCGTCGTTCAGCTGCAGCTTGTCGAGCGCGTCGCGCAGCAGCCCGTAGTCGCCGCCCTCGGCCGGGTACAGGCCGCTCCAGACCATCGGCTTCGGCTCGCGGTAGCCAGGGAGCGCCTCGGCGGCGGCCCCGCGGCCGGCCGCGGTGACGGTGTCGCCGACCTTTGCCTGGCGGACGTCCTTCACGCCGCTGACGAGGTAGCCGACGTCGCCGGCCTCGAGCCGCGGCAGCGGCGTCGGCTCGGGGGCGAAGGCGCCGACCTCCTCGGATTCGACCTGGAAGCCGCTCGACATGAACCGGATGCGCTCGCGGGTCCCGATCGCCCCGTCGACGACCCGCAGGTAGGCGACGACGCCCCGGTAGGCGTCGTACGAGGAGTCGAAGATCAGGGCGCGCAGGGACGCGGCCGGGTCGCCATGAGGCGGCGGGACGCGGTCGATCACGGCGTCGAGGAGCTCGGTGACGCCGACCCCCGACTTCGCGGAGACCCGCAGGACCTCCGAGGGGTCGCAGCCGACCAGCTCGGCCAGCTCGGCCGCGGCGCGGTCGGGGTCGGCGGCCGGCAGGTCGATCTTGTTCACGGCCGGGACGATCGCGAGGCCGGCATCCCGCGCCAGGTGGAAGTTCGCGAGGGTCTGCGCCTCGATGCCCTGTGCGGCATCGACCAGCAGGATCGCGCCCTCGCAGGCCGCGAGGCTCCGCGAGACCTCGTAGGTGAAGTCGACATGGCCGGGGGTGTCGATCAGGTTCAGCTCGTACTCGCGCCCGCCGGACGGGTAGCGCAGGCGGACGGCCTGAGCCTTGATCGTGATGCCCCGTTCGCGCTCGAGGTCCATCCGGTCGAGATACTGCTCCCGCATCTGCCGCTCGGCCACGGCGTGCGTGGTTTCGAGGAAGCGGTCGGCCAAGGTCGACTTGCCGT
>JAJYHN010000061.1:0-2552 GCA_021784765.1 Actinomycetes bacterium | reverse complement strand
CGATGTGCGCGACGATGCAGAAGTTGCGGATGAGGGCCTGGTCCATCGGAACGTTAGCGTACGAGGGGCGCCCGCCGGGCGGCACCCGGGCCACGGCAGCCGTCGGCGTGGTCGGACGGCGGTTCCGCTCGCCGAGCGGCCCCCGTTCCTGCTGGTACACTCGTGCGCCGTGGCGAACATCAAGTCCCAGATCAAGCGCAACCGCCAGAACGAGCTGCGGCACGAGCGCAACAAGTCCGTTCGTTCGGCGCTGAAGACCGTGGCGAAGAAGGCTCGCGCCGCGGTGGACTCGGGCGACCCCTCGGCCGAGGAGCTCGCCCGCTCGGCCACGCGGGCGCTCGACAAGGCGGCTTCGAAGGGCGTCCTGCACAAGCGCACGGCGGCCCGGCGCAAGTCCCGCATCGCGCGGGCGGCCGCCTCCGCGGCCTCGGCCCCGGCCGAGTAGCCGCCGGGCCGAGTCGGCGGAGCGCCGCCCAGTCCTCGCCTAGTCCCGATCGCCGGCGGCGGCCACCTCGATCACCAGCCCGGGGAGCAGCACGTCCCCCGGCCCGCCTGCCTTCAACGCCCGGTCGATCTCGGCCACGCGCGCATGCAGGCCGGCGAGCTCCCCCGGGGTGTAGCGAGCGGCCTGCTCGCGGTAGCGCCGGAGCTGCCACTCGAAGCGGAGGCCCGCCTCCCTCGCGGCCTCGGCCGCGGGCATGCGCTCCGGCAGGGCACGCACCCGGATGAGGTCTCGCAGGCGCGACGCGATGCCACCGAGCACGGGGAGCGCCGCGTCCCGCTCGTCGGCCAGCAGGCCGCGCAGGACGACCAGGGCCTCGGGGACCCTGCCGGCGAAGGCCCGGTCGCAGAGGTCCCACACCCGCTGCTCCCCGAGCCCACGGAACTGCGCGGCGACCTCCGCAGGGCCCACGGGCCGGTCGGGGAACGCCGCGCCGAGCTGCTCGACGGCACGGTCGAGCGCCGCGGGATCCTCCCCCACCGATCCCACGAGCGCCGCCGCGCCCGGCCCGGAGAGCCGCACCCCACGGTCCCGCGCGCGCCCGACGAGCCAGCCCGGCAGGTCCTGCCGGCGGATCGCCACCTGGCGCACGGCCCCGCCACCCGCCTCGACGGCCCTCGCGAGCGCCGCGGGCGCGCCCTTGCCGCGCGTGGCCGCCGTCAGCGCGCAGACGGCGTCCGCCACCGGCGCCTCGAGGTAGGCGCGAAGCTCCCGCGCCCCCGGCTCCGGCAGACCCTCACAGCCGACGACCAGGAGGGCCCGGCGCTCGCCGAACAGGGATGGGGTGGAGAGGTCGGTGGTCTCACCTCCCTGCCACTGCGAGGCGTCGAGCTCGGTCGCGCGCACGCCGTGGCCGGAGAGGAACGCCAGCGCAGCCTCCCGAAGCAGGTAGGCATCCTCGCCCCAGAACAGCGCGGACGAGGTCGCCGGGGGCACCGACTCCGAGCCGGGGGCAGACCGCGCCGGACCCGACGTGGGTCGTCCCGCGCGGGCCGGTCGCCGTGGGGGATCGGCCTCATGCATGCATGGATTCTACGGACAGGCTCCCTCCTTCGAAGGTGACGGTCACGTCCCCCGCGAGGTCGGTTCGAACGAGGCGCGCGCCGGCACGCTCGAGCAGCGCCACGACACGGCCGTCCGGGTGTCCGTAGCGGTTCGGGCCGACGCTCACGACGGCGAGCCGTGCCCCGACGGCGCGCAGGAACCCGGGCAGCGAGGTGTCGCCGGCATGGTGCGGGACCTTCAGGACCGCCGCGTGAACCAGCGGCGCCTCCCTCCGCAGCACCTCGGACTGGGCATCGGACTCGGCGTCGGCGGGAAACAGCACGCTCGACGGGCCATCCCGGATGAGCAGCACCACCGAGTCGTTGTTCGGGTCGGAGTGCGTCCCGACGTAGCAGCGGTCGGGGCCGAGCACCCGGACGTCCAGGTCGCCGACGCGCAGGACGTCACCGGCGGCCACGGTCCGGACCCTGACCCGCTCGGCCGCGACCGCTCGCGCGAGGGACGCCGCGGCCGGGGACGGGTCCCGGCAGCGCGATTCGACGAGCAGGCCGACCGGGACCCGGACCAGGACGGCCGGCAGGCCGGTCAGGTGGTCGGCGTGCGCGTGGGTGGCGACCACGAGGTCGAGGCGGTGGATCCCCAGTGCGGCGAGCTTGCGCGCAACCGCCCTGGGATCCGGGCCGGCGTCGATCAGGATGGTCGCCCCGGCCGGCGATCGAACCAGCGCGGCGTCCCCCTCCCCGACGGAGAAGAACGTGACCCGGAGCCCGGGAGGCCCCCCGGCCCGGAGCGCGGTCTGCCACGCGAACGCGACGACGAGGGCGATCGCGGCCGCGGACGCGATCGCGCGACTCCCCGGGGGTCGCGGCCCACCCGACGATCGGCCGGGGCCCTCCCGGGACGGCCGGGTCGGGTCGGCGTCTGCTCGCTCGGCGCCCCCCATGGTCGTCCGGGGATCCCGGCGCAGCCGCCAGGCGAGGGCGACCAGCCCGCCGTAGAGCGCGGCGAGCTCCCACGGCCGGCCGCCCGGGGACGTGATGGTGGG
>JAJYHN010000042.1 GCA_021784765.1 Actinomycetes bacterium | reverse complement strand
TGTTCGCGGGAGGCGACATCGTGACCGGGTCGGCCACGGTCATCCTCGCCATGGGCGCCGGCCGCCGTGCCGCCGCGGGGATCCTCCACTACCTGGGCCTGGCCCCGGCGCCCGTTGAGCGCGGCGCGGCGTAGGCTCGGGCCGGACGGATCCGCCCGCATCGCTCGCCTGGGGGGAACCCGACGAGCCGAGCGAGCGTCCAACGTGCCGCCGGACGGACGCGGAGGCCGGCATCTCGTGCAGGGGGGAGGGGCAAGATGATGGAGGCCGTTCGCCGACCTGGAAGGCGCCTGCGCGCGCTCGGAGTCGCGCTGGCAGCGGCAACGATCGGTCTGACGGTTCCGGGGCCGGCGGTCGCGCAGCCGGCCGCGTGCGCGCCGCCGCCCGTGTTCCCCGAGTCGGAGTTGCAGCCGGGGATGGTCGGAATCGGTACCACCGTGGTCGACGGGGTCCTGCCCTCGACGTTCGTCGTCACGATCCTCGGGGTCATGCCCAACGGGATCGCCCCGGGGGTCGACTTCGTCCTGGTGCAAGTCTCGGGCGACGCCGTCTCGCAGGCCGGCGGCATCGCGGCTGGCTTCTCGGGCTCCCCCGTCACCATCGACGGGCGGCTCGCGGGCGCGATCAGCTACGTGCTCGGGCCCGATCAGACCATCGGGGGGATGACCCCGGCGCAGCCGATGATGAACCTGTTCGGCGACCCGGCGTCGCCGTCGACGGCGGCCCGGGCGGCGCTCGCCGCGTCGACGCCTCCCGTGCGGCTCTCGCCGGTGCTTCGCCGCGTCGCGGCGGGGGCCGCCGGGATCCCGGTGGGGGAGATCTCCGGCACGGCGACCGCCATCCCGCTGCCGGTGGCCGTGTCGGGGCTGACGGGTCGCGCCTTCGGGCGCTTTCAGAAGGCCCTCGCCCGCACGGCCGCATCCGTGGTTCCCTACAGCGCGGGGTCTGCCCCCGCACCGACCGGCAGCATGACGACGCTCCAGCCGGGGTCGAACTTCGCGGACGTGGTCAGCTACGGGGACGTGACGTTCGCGGCCGTCGGGACGACCACGGCCGTGTGCGGCGACATGGCGGTGGCGTTCGGGCACCCGTTCTTCTTCGACGGCGCCTCGACCTCAGGGCTCAGCGGTGCCACGGTGCTGGCCGTCGAGCGCGATCCGACGGGGTTGTACGGGAGCTTCAAGATCGCGAACGTCACCGACCCCGTCGGCGTTGTCGACCAGGACCGCCTCGCGGGAGTCCGCGGCACGTTCGGGCTCACGCCGCTGCTCGTGCCCGTGACCACGATCTTCTCCAACCCCGATCTCGGGACCCGGCTGAGCGGCTCGACCACGGTCACACGGCAGGACTGGGTCTCCACCATCGCCCAGGCCCACGTGTACGGGAGCCTGGAGACCGCATTCGATCGCATCGGGGAGGGGACGACCTCGACATCGTGGGTCGTTCAGGGAGTCGGGCCGGGGGGTCAGCCGTTCACGCTGGCGCGCAGCGGCATGGCCTACGATCCCTCGGATGCCGCCTGGGCTGGCAGCCAGGAGCTCGCCTACGACCTCGGCGCGCTGTTCGCGAACTCCCCTCACGTGGTGACCTTCACGAAGATCACCGACCAGGGATCGATCACCCAGGCCAAGCTGGAGGCGAGGATCGTGCGCGTCCTGTCGGCGAGCTCGGTCCAGCGGGGGCTGAGGGTCCGCGACTCGCTGGTCGTTCGCCGCGGTGGATGGGTGAGGCTGCTGGTCGTCCTCCAGCCGGCCGGCTCCACCCGGACGGTAGCGGTCCGGGTCGAGCTTCGCGCCCCCCTCGTCGGACCCCGGACCACGACGCTCGTCGTGCGAGGTGGTCGCGCCCCGGGCGGGTTCGCGTTCTTCGGCGCCCCCCGGACCAGCGTCCCCTTCTGGCAGCTCCTGTACCGTCTCCAGCACGCGGAGCAGAACAATGACCTCGTGGCGGCGTTCAAGCTGGCAGGTCCCGTGGCGATGGCGCCGTTCGTGGCCGCCGGACCTCACGAGAGGATGCTCCCGCAGAAGTGGGTCGTGGTCGGCCGCCGGTCGATCATCGTGCACCTGACCTGAGGGGCCCGTTGACGGAAGCCCCTCGGTCTGGTCTCTTGTGGGCGGCATGGCTCCCGCGTCCGCTGGCACCGAGCGCCCCGAAGGTCCTTCGCGACGGGATCGGCGGGTCTCCCGGGACGGCGTGCGGCTGGCCGTGACCGAGTGGCCCGCCGAGCGTCGCGGCGCGCCGGGCGTGGCCCTGGTCCACGGGCTCGCCTCCTCGTCGCGGATCTTCCACGCCCTCGCCCGCGACCTCGCCCCGCGGTTCCACGTCGTCGCCTACGACCAGCGCGGCCACGGGCGGAGCGACAAGCCGGGGTCGGGCTACGGCTTCGACCAGACGACGGCCGATCTCGGACGGGTGCTCGCGGCGACCGGCCTCGCCCGCCCGGTGGTGGTCGGGCACTCCTTTGGCGCGAACGTCGTCCTCGAGTTCGCCGTGGAGGCGCCGGAGCGCGTCGCCGGCATCGTGCTGGTCGACGGCGGCTTCGGCTCGATGGCCGAGCGCATGGACTGGGCCACCGCCAGGGTCGCGCTCGCGCCCCCGCGCCTCTCCGGACGGCCCCTGGACCGCCTGCTGGAGGGCGCGCGGACGCGGACCCCACTTGGGGAGTTCTGGTCGCAGGACGTCGAGGCCACGATGCGCTCGCTGTTCGAGGTGGGCCCCGACGGGCGGGCCCGTCCGCGCCTCGCGCGCGCGAACCACATGCGGATCCTGCGGGCAATGTGGGCCCAGCCGACCACGGACCTGCTCGCGTCGGTGGCCGTCCCCACGCTGGTCGTCGCCGCCCGACCGTCCCGGCCGACGCCCGAGGAGGCGGGGTTCTACGAGTTGAAGAAGCAGGCCGCCCGCCGGATCCGCCGCGCCGGCCCGAACGTTCGCTTCGAGTGGATGACGGGCGTTCACGACCTGCCGCTGCAGCGTCCGTCTGAGCTCGCCGGCCGCATCGCCGCCTTCGCGGAGGACGCCGCCGGCGACAGGTGACCCGGCCCTGCCCGTCAGCCGACCGAGATGCCGATCAGCTTGCCGATGCCGAACGTGGCGGCCGCAGCGAGCCCGCCGACCAGGAGCTGGCGGGCGCCGGCCCGCAGCAGCGACTTGCCCGTCAGCACGCTGATGCCGGCGCCGACGGAGAACAGCGCGACCACGGCGACGGCGACGGCGACGACGAATGCCGCCGTGCCGCCGCCGAACAGGTAGGGCAGCACCGGGAAGATCGCGCCGGTCGCGAATGCCCCGAAGCTCGAGAACGCGACCCCCCACGGCGAGCCGAGCTCCTCGGGGTTCAGGCCGAGCTCCTCGCGCGCCATCGTGTCGAGGGCGTGCTGCTGGTCGCTCATGATGCCCTTCGCCAGCGCCTCCGCCTCGGCCTTCGGGATGCCCTTCGCCCGGTAGATCAGCGCCAGCTCGTGCGCCTCCTCCTCGGGCATGGCGGCGATCTCCTCGGCCTCGAGCCGGATCTCCCGCTCGAACAGCTCCCGCTGCGAGCTGATCGAGATGTACTCGCCGGCGCCCATCGAGAACGCCCCGGCGAGCAGTCCCGCGAGGCCGGCGAGCAGCACGAACTTGCGGCTGGTGGAGGCTCCGACCACGCCCATGACCAGCGAGAGGTTCGACACCAGCCCGTCGTTCACGCCGAAGATCGCCGCCCGCAGCGCCCCGGAGGCGTCCCCGCGATGCCAGCGCTCGCCGCGCACGATGCCCCCGCGGACGTTCGCCGGCGAGAGCCCGGCGACCACGCGTGCGTGCAGCCGCTCGTCGACCGCCATCTTGCGGCTCGCCTCGGGGACCTCGTCGTAGTGGCCGGCGTCCCGGACCTCGGCCGACTCGACCATCGGCAGCACCGCCCGGGGGCCGAACCGGCGCGCGAGGAACGTGAGCAGGCGGGTCCGCCGCCCGAGCCGGTGGTCGGCGTCGGTCGGGGCCGGCCGGCCGAGCTCGACCAGCAGGTCCGACCAGTGCTTCGCGTGCACGAGCTCGGCCTCGGCGAGCTCCTCGAAGATCTCGCGCCGCTCGCCCTCCGACGCGGCGGCGAGCGCCTGGTACAGGGCGACGCCGTCCATCTCGTCGTTCCAGTGCTGGCGGTACTCCCGCTCCCGGCGAGGGTCGGCCGGCGCGGGCCCGGAGGGCGTCGCTGTGGTCATCGCTACACCACGAACGTACTCGAATACGACGCGAGCGTCCGCAGGTAGTTGGCGCGCTCGTACGCGGCGGGGTCGGCGGCGGCCCGCCGGCTGACGCTCCCCCGGAGCTGCGCGACCGAGTCGTATTCGTGGTCGTCCAGCCACTCGGCCATCGAGGCCTGCACTCGCCGCAGGTGGTCCGGCCCGTGGCGCAGCAGGGCCGAGGTCGTCATCGCGACGTCGGCGCCGGCAAGCAGCACCTTCAGCGCGTCCTCGGCCGTGTGGACGCCGGTCGTCGCGGCCAGCGAGCATCCGACGTTGCCGTGGAGGATCGCGATCCAGCGCAGCGGCAGCCGCAGCTCGTCGGAGCCGGACAGCACCAGGTGCGGGACCACGTCGAGGGTCTCGAGGTCGAGGTCAGGCTGGTAGAAGCGGTTGAACAGCACCAGGCCGTCGGCCCCGGCCGCAACCATCTCGCGCGCCATCGCCGGGATCGAGCTGAAGAACGGGCCGACCTTGACGGCGAGCGGGATCCGCACGGCCGCGCGGACGGAGCCGACGACCTCGAGGTAGCGGCGCTCGACCTCCGCCCCGGAGACCTCGGGATCGGTGGCCACCAGGTAGACGTTCAACTCGATCGCGTCGGCCCCGGCCTCCTCGAGCAGCGTCGCGTGGTGCACCCAGCCGCCGGGCGTGACCCCGTTCAGGCTCGGGATGACCGGGATCGCGAGCGCCTCCTTCGCCCTCGCGACCAGCTCGAGGTAGCGGTCCGGGCCCGTGTTGTAGTCCCGCATCTCCGGGAAGTAGCTGAGGGCCTCGGGGAAGCTCTCCGCGCCGGTCGCGAGGATCCGGTCGATCTCCAGGGCCTCGTGCGTGAGCTGCTCCTCGAACAGCGAGGGGAGCACGACGGCGGCCGCCCCCGCGTCCTCCAGGCGTCTCAGCCCGTCGAGCGTGCCGGTCAGGGGGCTCGCGGAGGCCACCAGCGGCGAGCGCAGGTCGAGCCCGAGGTAGCGGGTTCCGAGGTCGGTCACGGCTCCTCCTGCGCCTCGTGCGCCTCGCCGGCCGGCGGCTCGGGGAGGTGCGGCGCCGCGCGCTGCACGCCGGCGAGCTGCTCGTAGAGCTTCCAGCGCTCGTCGACGTCCTCCTGCGCGCGGGCCATCAGGTGCTCGAACTCCTCGGGCTCGCTGCGGGCCACCATCGCGAAGCGCGCCTCGGTCAGCGCGAAGTCGCGGAGCTTCATCGACGGCGGCTTGCTGTCGAGGTGGAAGGGCAGCCCCTCCGTCTCCGCCTGCGGGGAGTAGCGGTACAGGGGCCAGTAGCCCGATCGCACGGCGTCTCGCATGTGGGTCATCGAGTCGGCCATGTCGATGCCATGGGCGATGCAGGTCGAATACGCGATGATGAGCGACGGTCCCGGCCAGGCCTCCGCCTCGGCGAACGCGCGCACCGTCTGCATGTCGTTCGCGCCCATGGCCACCTGGGCCACGTACACGTTGCCGTAGGCCACGGCCATCATGCCGAGGTCCTTCTTCTCGGTGGGCTTCCCGCGTGCGGCGAACTTGGCGGCGGCCCCCCGAGGGGTCGACTTCGACGCCTGGCCGCCGGTGTTCGAGTAGACCTCGGTGTCGAGGACCAGGATGTTCACGTCCCGGCCGGAGGCGAGCACGTGGTCCAGGCCCCCCGAGCCGATGTCGTAGGCCCAGCCGTCCCCGCCGACGATCCACACGCTCTTGCGGGCGAGGTCGTCCGCCAGGCCGACGAGGTCCGCGGCGTCCTGCCCGCCGGCGCCGCCGAGCCCGGCGAGGCGCTCCCGCAGCTCGGCGATCCGGGCCCGCTGGGCGTCGATGTCGGCCTCGGTCCGCTGCTCGGCCTCGAGGATCTCGCGGGCGAGGTCCCGACCGACCTGCGGGGCCAGGCGCTCGAGCAGCAGCGCCGCGTGGTCGCGCTGGCGCTCCAGTGCCAGGCGCATCCCGAGGCCGAACTCCGCGTTGTCCTCGAACAGCGAGTTCGACCAGGCCGGCCCGCGCCCGTCCGCGCCGGCCGTCCACGGGGTCGTCGGCAGGTTGCCGCCGTAGATCGACGAGCAGCCGGTGGCGTTGGCGACCAGCGCGCGGTCGCCGAACAGCTGGGTCAGGAGCTTCAGGTACGGCGTCTCGCCGCAGCCCGAGCACGCTCCGGAGAACTCGAAGAGCGGGGCGCGGATCTGTGAGCCCTTGATGGTGTCGGGCTCGAGCAGGTCCTTCGGCGGATCGGGGATCGTGAGGAAGAAATCGAAGTTCGACCGCTCGCGCTCGAGGTGCTCGCCGATCGGCTCCATGTTGATCGACTTGTGCTTGACCTCCTCCTTCGACTTCGCCGGGCAGGCGCTGACGCACACGCCGCAGCCGGTGCAGTCGTCGGGAGCGACCTGGACCGAGAGCTTCAGCCCCGGGTGGTCGCGCGAGACGAAGTCCTTGGCGAGGAACGCCTCGGGGGCACCCTCGAGCGCAGCGGGCTCGAACACCTTCATGCGGATCGCGGCGTGCGGGCAGACGATCGTGCACTTGCCGCAGTCGATGCAGATCGAGGGGTCCCAGATCGGGATCTCGGGCGCGATCGTCCGCTTCTCGTACATGGCGGTCCCGACCGGGAAGGTGCCGTCGACCGGCAGGGCCGAGACCGGCAGCAGGTCGCCCTCGCCGGCCAGCATCCGGGCCGTCACTCGCTGCACGAAGTCCGGCGCGCTGGCGGGAACCGGCGGCCGTCGGTGGAGGTCACCCTTGAGCGTGGCTGGCACCTCGACCCGGTGCAGCGCGCCGAGCGCGGCGTCGACGGCGGCGAAGTTCCGCGCGACGACGGCCTCGCCGCGCCGACCGTAGGTCTTCTGGATCGAGCGCTTGATGGCCTCGATCGCCTCGTCCCTGTCCAGCACGCCGGAGAGCGCGAAGAAGCACGGCTGCATGACGGTGTTGATCCGCGAGCCCATCCCGGCCTCGCGGGCCACGGCGAACGCGTCGATCACCCACAGGTCGAGGCGCTTGTCGATGATCTGGCGCTGCGCCTCGATCGGGAGGTGCGCCCAGACCTCGTCCGGCCCGTAGGGGCTGTTCAGCAGGAACGTCGCGCCGGGGCGCGCCACCTTCAGGACGTCCATCCGCTCCAGGAACCCGAACTGGTGGCAGGCCACGAAGTCGGCGCGGTCGATCAGGTAGGTCGAGCGGATCGGCCGCGGCCCGAACCGAAGGTGCGAGACCGTCACCGTGCCGGCCTTCTTGGAGTCGTAGACGAAGTAGCCCTGCACGTGGTGGCCGGCCTCCTCGCCGATGATCTTCACGGAGTTCTTGTTGGCGCCGACGGTGCCGTCGCTGCCGAGCCCGTAGAAGACCGCACGGACCACGTCGCCGGGCTCGGTGGAGAACTCGGGATCCTCGATCAGGCTCGAGCCGGAGACGTCGTCGACGATCCCGACCGTGAAGTGGTTCTTCGGCGCGGGCAGCGACAGGTTGTCGAAGACGGCCTTCGCCATCGCGGGGGTGAACTCCTTGGACGACAGGCCGTAGCGGCCCCCGACCACCCGCGGCATCCCGCCCGTCGGCACCGACCCCTCGGCCAGCGCCTCGGCGAGCGCAGTGACCACGTCCTGGTAGAGGGGCTCGCCGACCGTGCCGGGCTCCTTGGTGCGGTCAAGGACCGCGACCGCGCGCGTGGTCGGCGGCAGCGCGGCGACGAGCTCGTGCGTGGGGAACGGGCGAAACAGGCGGACGACCGCGACGCCGACCCTCTCGCCGGCCGCGACGAGCCTCTCGACCGTCTCGGCCACCGCCCCGGCGCCGGAGCCCATCACCACGACGACGCGCTCGGCGTCGGGCGCCCCCTCGTAGTCGACCAGGTGGTAGGCGCGCCCCGTTCGCTCGGCCAGGCGGTCCATCGTGCGCTGCACGATCCCCGGGACCGCGGCGTGGAAGGGCGAGGCCGCCTCGCGGGCCTGGAAGAACACGTCGGGGTTCTGCGCCGAGCCGCGCAGGACCGGCCGGTCGGGCGTGAGGCCGCGCGCGCGGTGGGCGCGGATCGCGTCGCGATCGATCATCGCCTCGAGGTCCTCGTCCTCGAGCAGCTCGATGCGGTCGATCTCGTGCGAGGTCCGGAAGCCGTCGAAGAAGTGCAGGAACGGGACGCGGGAGTGGAGCGTCGCCGCATGCGCAACCAGCGCGAGGTCCTGCGCCTCCTGCACCGTCGAGGACGCCAGCATCGCGAAGCCGCTCGAGCGCACGGCCATGACGTCGCTCTGGTCGCCGAAGATCGACAGCGCGTGGGTCGCCACGGTGCGCGCCGCCACGTGCAGGACGGCCGGCGTCAGCTCGCCCGCGATCTTGAACATGTTCGGCAGCATCAGCAGCAGGCCCTGCGAGGCGGTGAACGTCGAGGCCAGGGCTCCCTTCTGCACGGCGCCGTGGACGGCGCCGGCCGCGCCGGCCTCGCTCTGCATCTCGATCACCTCGGGGACGGTGCCCCACAGGTTGGGGCGGCCCGCGGCCGCCCAGGCGTCGGCCAGCTCGCCCATCGGGGACGCGGGGGTGATCGGGTAGATCGAGAGGACTTCGCTCAGCTTGTAGGCGACGGATACGGCGGCCTCGTTGCCGTCGACGCACGCCCATCGTCCGGCCATCTGCGCTCCTTTGTCAGCATCTGATCCCCCGACGACTTCACCACCCGTCCGGCCAGGGGAGGGAAGGCCGAAGGCCCCCTCTCGGGGAGGCTTTCGGTCCTCCGCCCGGGGACCCGCGCCAGAGTACCGTCGCAGAGGCGATCGTATCCTCGGGGCGAGCCCTTTGTTCGCGCATGAGGAGGAGCCATGGCGTACGGACGCACGATCACCGTCTCGATTCCCTTCGACGAGGCCGTCCCGGTCGTCAAGGAGGCGTTCAAGGCGAAGGGTTTCGGCACGCTGACCGAGATCGACGTCAAGGCGACGCTCAAGGAGAAGATCGACAAGGACGTCGAGCCCTACGTGATCCTCGGGGCCTGCAACCCGAACCTCGCGGCGCGCGCCCTGGAGATCGAGCCCGACGTCGGGCTGCTGCTGCCCTGCAACGTCGTGGTCCGCCAGCACGCCGGCCACGTCATCGTCTCGGCGATGGATCCGCAGCTGATCGCCGAATTCTCCGACCTGCCGGAGCTCCGGGCCGTGGCCGACGAGGCGAAGGTGCTGATCGATGCGGCGCTCGACTCGCTGATCGGCTCGTAGGCGGGCCGACGGGTCGGAGGCTTGCGATGGACCGGTTCGGCGGGGCGGCAGGAGGGGCGGACGTGGGCGGGGCGGGCGGGCCGGACGGGCCGGTCCGACCGGTCGAGATCGTGGCCGGCGAGGTCCGGCTGCCCGGCGACCTCGCCGTGCCCTCCGGGGCGCTCGGGGTCGTGGCGTTCGCGCACGGCAGCGGCAGCAGCCGCCTCAGCCCGCGCAACCGTGAGGTCGCGGCCGCGCTGAACGCCGCCGGCGTCGCCACCCTCCTGTTCGACCTGCTGACCCCGGGCGAGGCCGAGGACCGGGCGAACGTGTTCGACATCGGGCTGCTGGCGGCCCGGCTGCTGGCGGCCGCCCGGTGGCTGGCGGATGAGCCGGCGACGGCCGGCCTGCCGCTCGGGCTCTTCGGGGCCTCGACGGGCGCCGCCGCGGCGCTGTGGGCGGCGGCGGAGCCCGGCGGTCCCGAGATCGGCGCGGTCGTCTCCCGCGGGGGACGACCCGACCTCGCCGCTCCCCGCCTGGCGGAGGTCCGGGCGCCCACCCTGCTCATCGTCGGCGGATGGGACGAGCCGGTCATCGAGATGAACCGTGCGGCCGCGGCGCTCCTGCGCTGCGAGCACGAGGTCGTGATCGTCCCCGGCGCGACCCACCTCTTCGAGGAGCCGGGGACGCTCGAGCGGGTCGCCGAGCTCGCCGCGGGATGGTTCGTCCGGCACCTGGGGGCCACGGCCGCGTAGCGGTGCGGTCCACGCGGCGACGTGCGCCGGTACGATGGGGCGGCGGCCCCGGGACCCATCGCCCGCGGCCGGGCGGGGGCGGGAGGACATGCGCAAGCGCCAGGCACTGCCGTACGGGTCGTGGCCGTCTCCGGTCGGCGCGGAGCTCGTCGCCGAGGGCTCGGTGCCGGCCGACGAGGTGTGGGCCGACGGCGATGCGGTCTGGTGGCGCGAGCCCCGCCCCGCCGAGGGCGGCCGCTACGTGGTGGTGCGCGCCGACCTCGACGGAAGCCGGCGCGACGTCACCCCGCCCGGCTTCAACGTGCGCTCGCGTGTGCACGAGTACGGCGGAGGCTCCTACCTCGTCGCCGGCGACCTCGTGATCTTCTCCAACTTCGAGGACCAGCGGCTCTACCGGCAGGACCGCGACGGGCCCCGCGACCGATCACGCCGGCGCCGCCGGCGCCGGCGTCGGTTCGCTTCGCGGACGGCCGTCTCACCCCCGACCGGCGGCTGCTCGTGTGCGTGCGCGAGACCCATGCCGACGGGACGGTGGTGAACGACCTCTGCGTCCTGCCCGCCGACGGCTCGGCCGAGCCACGCGGGATCGTCGCCGGCCACGACTTCTTCATGGCGCCACGCGTGAGCGCCGATGGCCGGCGGCTCGCGTGGCTCGCCTGGGACCACCCCCGGATGCCGTGGGACGGGACCGAGCTCTGGGTTGCCGACCTCGGCCCGGACGGCACGCCGTCCGGGGAGCGGCTCGTCGCCGGCGGGCCCGAGGAGTCGATCGTGCAGCCCGAGTGGGGGCCCGACGGAACGCTGCACTTCATCTCGGATCGGACGGGGTGGTGGAACCTCCACCGCGAGGACGGGCCGGGGCGCGTCGAGGCCCTCGCGCCGATGGATGCGGACGTCGGCGTTCCGGCCTGGGGGTTCGGGGTCTCCCGCTACGCGTTCCTGCCCGGTGGGCGGATCGCGCTCGCCTTCGGCCGGGCCGGGTTCGAGCGCCTGGGGGTGCTCGCTCCGGGCGCGACCTCCCCGCGCGAGCTCGACCTGCCGTACGCGCGCTTCCGGGAGGTCCGCGCGGCCGGCGGACGGCTGGCGGTCTCGGCGGGCGGGCCGGCCGAGCCCATGCAGGTCGCCGCGATCGACCCCGGCACCGGCGGGCGCGCCGTCCTGCAGCGGACGGCGGCCCCCGACGTCGAACCCGGCTCGGTGTCGGTCCCCCGCCCCATCGAGTTCCCGACGGAGGGCGGGCAGACCGCGCACGCGCTCCTCTATCCGCCGGCGAACGCCGCGGCCACGGGTCCGGCCGGCGAGCGGCCGCCGCTCGTCGTGATGTCCCACGGCGGCCCGACCTCGCAGACCCTGCCCGTGTACTCGCCGGTCGTCCAGTTCTTCACGAGCCGTGGCATCGCCGTGGCCGACGTGAACTACCGGGGCAGCAGCGGCTACGGCCGCGACTACCGCAACCGGCTCCGGGGCGCATGGGGCGTCGCCGACGCCGCCGACTGCGTGAACGCGGCGCGATGGCTGGCCGAGCGGGGCGAGGTCGACGGCCGTCGCATGGCCATCCGCGGGGCGAGCGCCGGCGGGTACGCGACGCTCTGCGCGCTCACCTTCCACGACGTGTTCGCGGCCGGCGCGAGCTACTTCGGCATCGGGGACCTCGAGGCGCTGGCCCGCGACACGCACAAGTTCGAGTCACGCTACCTCGACTTGCTCGTGGGGCCCTACCCGCAGGAGGCCGCCACCTACCGGGAGCGGTCTCCGGTGCGCTTCCCCGAGCGGATCTCGTGCCCGGTCATCCTGTTCCAGGGGCTGGAGGACGCGGTCGTCCCTCCGAGCCAGGCGCGGGACATGGCCCGCGCGCTGGGGGCGAACGGCGTCCCGCACGCGGTCGTGTTCTTCGATGGCGAGCAGCACGGCTTCCGCCGTGCCGAGACCATCGAACGATCCCTCCTGCTCGAGCTCGCCTTCTACGGACGGGTCTTCGGGTTCGTGCTCGCCGACGACGTGCCGCCGCTCGAGCTCGAGCCCGCCTGAGGAGCCCGGCCGGCGGCGCGGCCGCGCTCGTGTCCGGATCGCGCGGCGCCGCCCGTTCGGCCACGTGATGTCGCAGCGGAGCCGTGGATCCGTCCCCGCGCCGACATGGGCTACCGGCGGGCATCGGGCCGGACGAAGGGCGTCCGTACCTGGGCCGAGACGAGTGGACCGTACCGGCTCGGCCTGCGGTAGGCGTCTCCCCACGTCTCGGTGGCTCGGTATGCGCGGAGGCGGTCCAGGTCGAATCTCGCGAGCACCACGTCCTCGTCGCGCCCGGCACGCACGATCGTAGGATCCACCGAGTGGCCGTCCTCGAACGCGACCGCGTCGAACGCCACCGAGTGGCCGTCCTGCTGCGGGGCCGCGTAGTTCGCGAGGGCGATGCCGATCATGTTCTCAAAGGCCCGCGCCCGCAGCTGGGACGTGCGGTTGTCCTCCATCTCGCAGGCGTTCGGCACCAGCACGATCTCGGCGCCCTGCAGCATGAGGATCCGGGCACTCTCGGGGAACTCGCGGTCGTAGCAGATCATCGCGCCGACCCGTACCGGGCCAGCCGCGGTGTCGAGGTCCGCGACGGCGAACTCATCGCCGGGCGCGAGCGCGGCCTCCGCGTCGAAGTCGCACGTGTGCACCTTCGCGTAGGTGAGCCGGATCTCGCCGCGCCGGTCGATCAGCGAGATCGAGTTCCGCGGCAGCGGATCCCCGCGTTCGAGATAGGTGAGGGCGATCGCCATTCCGAGCTCGCGCGCCAGCGCGCGGAAGCGCTCGACGAACGGGTCCCCCGGGCCGACCGCGCGGCGCGCCATGGCCGCGCGCCCGCCGGGGTCGGCCGAGAACGTGTAGCCGATGCTCCACATCTCCGGAAACAGCGCGAGGTCGGCGCCGAGCGCGGCGGCCCGCCGGCACGCCTGCTCGCCCTTCGCGAGGTTCGCGTCGAGGTCGGCGCCATGGGCGGCGAGCTGGAGCAGCGCGACGGTCAGCGTTCCCATGCGCCCTCCCGGTCGCGGCCCTCGGTTCGGGCGCCTACCCGGCGCGCAGGGCCCGCAGGGCCCTCGGCACGGTGTCGCCGGGGCTCACCTTGTACCAGGCCTCGGCGATCCGGCCCTCCTCGTCGACGAGGAACGACGAGCGGATGATCCCCATGAACCGCCGCGCGTAGAGGGAGCGCTCGCCCCAGACGCCCCACGCCTCGGCGACCGCGTGGTCGGCGTCGGAGAGCAGCGGGAAGCCCAGGCCGTGCTTGCCGTCGAACCTCGCCTGGCGGTCGGGCGCGTCGGGGCTGATGCCGAGGACGTCGACGCCGAGCGCGGCGAGGTCCTCGCGCGCGTCGCGGACGGCGCACGCCTGGGTCGTGCAGCCGGGCGTATCGGCCTTCGGGTAGAAGTACACGAGGACCCGCCGCCCGCGGAAGTCGGCCAGCGCGATGGTCCGGCCGTCCTGTGCCGGCAGCGCGAACGCCGGCGCGGGGTCACCAGGGGCGAGCTTGTCCATGGTCCCCACTGTACGCGGCGCCGAGGCAAGGACGGCCGGCGGGCCCGGCCGGCACCCGCGTGCGGCGGCCGCCCGGCGTTCAGGCGAGGCCGAGCAGGGCCGGGACGTCCGCGATCGAGTCGACCACGTGGCCGGGCGTGCCGGCGGTGGCGGCCAGCGCCTCCTCGCGGAACTTGCCGGTCCGCACGAGCACCCCGGCCATGCCGATCGCCTGGGCAGCGAGCACGTCGTTCTCCACGTCGTCTCCGACCATCGCGGCCCGCTCGGGCGGGAGCCGGAGCGCCTCGAGCCCGGCGCGGAAGAAGTCCGGCGACGGCTTGCCGGTGATCGCAGCCTCGCGCCGGGCGGCCCGCTCCAGGCCGAGCAGGTAGGCGCCGGCGTCCAGGCACTCGCCCTCGTCGGTCATCCACGAGAGGTTGCGGTGCATCGCGACGAACGCGGCGCCGCCGAGCAGCACGCGGTGGACGCGGTTCAGGTTCTCGAAGGCGAACGAGCGGTCGGCGCCGGAGATCACGACGACCTCGGGGTCCCCGTCCAGGCCGACCAGGCGCACGCCGGCGAGGTCATCGGGGACGGCATCGCCGAGGACGAACACCCGGGCGCCCGCGTGGTGGGCGCGGAGGTATGCGGCCGCGGCGACCGAGGCCGTCAGCACCTCGTCGTCGGCGACGTCGAAGCCGGCCGCTCGCAGCGACGTGGCGATGGCGCCATGGCTGCGGCTGGTCGTGTTCGTCATGATCCGGAACGGGACGCCGGCCGCCCGAAGCCGCGCGACCGTCTCCACCGCCCCCGGCAGCGGCCGCCACGAGACGGTCAGCACCCCGTCCATGTCGAGCAGCAGCCCCCCGGCGTCCAGGGGCGCGCCGGCGCTGCCGCTCACCCGCGCGTCGTCTCCGTCACAGGCCGGTCCGGCGCTCCTCGACCGCCAGCCGCGAGAGGTCGCGCATCGAGAGCATGCCGACCGGCACGCCGGCGGCGTCGACCACCGGCAGGTGGCGGAACCCGCCGTCGACCATTCGCTGGAGGGCCTCGTCGGTGTCGTCGTCCGGCGAGGCCGTCTGCGGGTCGGCGGTCATCCACTCGGAGATCGGATGGTGCGCCGCATCGAAGTCGGCGCCGAGCGCCCGCACGACGTCGCGCTCGGTGAAGATCCCCGTCAGCCGGCCGGGCTCCATCACCAGCACCGACCCGACGCGGGACCGGCTCATCAGGGTCGCGGCCTCCGATACGGTGGCCGCCGGCCCGGCCGTCACCATCCCGACGCTCATCACGTCACCGACGCGTGCCATGGCGGCCGAAGCGTACCCCGAATCGTGGCGGCGGTCAGCCTCGGTGGGGAGGAGTACCTCCTGCTCTCCGGGTGGGCGCTTCGCATGCGTCGGCGACCCGCCTCACGCGGGCGACTGGCGTTCGCGGCCGGGGGAAGCTCGAGGCTGCCGAGTGCGTGCTGGGTCCCTCTTCCCGAGGACCCGATCGGCGGGCAGCGGGAGGGAGCAGCCTGGGGCTGGTCCTCCAGTGTCGCCGGCGTTGACGTTGACCGGACGATGGCCTACGTTCCCATATAATTGGGACAGTTGGTGATCGTCCGCCAAACACACCGTGCTGAACGTGGAGGGGAACCGGATGAACCAGCGTCAGCGACGACCCCGACCGCTGTGGGCCGCGGGAGCCGTGATCGCGTCGGTCGCGGTTGCCGGCACTGCCCTCGCCATCCATGCGGCAGCGGCGCCGGGACCCTCCCGGCTCCGGATTCCGGTCTTCGCTGGACCTCCGCCCGGCGTGCCGCCAGAGAACTTCATCGGGCCTGCACCAGGCAACCCGAACTCCGTGCCGAGCAGGATCGTCGTGCTGAGATCGGGCCCCCGGGCCGCCACCACGACGAGTCCCCCCATCAGCGGCACGGACGCACTGGGGTTGGCGCGGCAGCAGCTGGGGCCCGCTGCCCGGCCGATGACTGCGACCGCCACGCTGGAGACGTTCCAGGGCGCGCTCATCTGGGACGTGGCGTACACGGGGATCTGCGCGGGCATGGACACCGAGGTGCGGCTCATGACCGTGGCGCCGTCAGGTGCCCTGGTCCCCGCCGCCGGCCCGTCGCCACGGCCGTCCATCGACCCTGCGAGCTGCCGGCTCTCGGTGGCCATCGATGCGGAGTCCGGGGCGTTCATCTCCGCGAGCAGCCCGTAGGAGGAGTCGGCCGGGCGCAGGCATAGAATCGCGCGGTCGTGGCGGGGAGGACGTCGGGGGGCGCCGGAGGCTCGAGGGCGGGGGCCGGCGTGGGTCCCGTCGTCGCCATGCGGCGCGCGTTGGCCCGCTGGTACGCGCCGCGCCGGACGGGCTATCCGTGGCGCGCCGGCGATCCGGACGCCTACGCCGTCCTGGTCAGCGAGGTCATGCTGCAGCAGACGCAGGCGGCCCGGGTCGAGCCGGCGTTCGAGCGCTTCCTGGCCGAGTTCCCGACCGTCGAGGCGCTGGCGGCCGCGCCGCGGGCCTCGGTCCTCCGGGCCTGGGCCGGGCTCGGCTACAACCGCCGCGGCGTCGCGCTGTCCGAGGCCGCCCGCATGATCGTCCGGAACCACGATGGGCGCGTGCCCGCCGACCCGGCCGCCCTGCGGCGCCTGCCCGGCGTCGGACCCTACACGGCGGCCGCCGTGGCCTCGCTCGCCTACCGCGCGCCGGTGCCGGCGATCGACGTCAACGTCGCGCGCGTCGTCGCGCGGGCCGTGTTGGGGGCCGAGCCCGGCGCCGTCCGGCCGGCGGAGGTCCGCGCCGCGGCGGGCCGGTTCCTCGACCGTCGCGACCCCGGCGGGTGGAACCAGGCGCTGATGGATCTCGGCCGGGAGGTCTGCCGTCCGCGGCCGCGGTGCGAGGCGTGTCCCCTGGCGCGGGGGTGCGTGCTGGTCGCAGCACGACGGGTGTTCGGCCCGGACCGACCCCCCGGCCCGGACCGACCCCCCGGCCCGCCGTCGACCCCGGTGCCTCCGCGGCGACGCCAGCCGCCCTTCGACGGCTCGTTCCGGCAGGTCCGGGGCCGTGTGGTGGCGGTCCTGCGGCACATACCCTGGGCGACGCTGGCCGGGCTGGCCGAGGCGACCGGGCGCTCGCTCGGCGACGCGGCCGCCGCCGTGGTGGCCCTCACCGCCGACGGGGTGGTGGAGGCCGACCCCGCGGCACGGGCCGGCCGCCCGTGGGGACGGGTCCGGCTGGCAGAGGCCGACCGTGCCGCCGGCGGGTCCGCCGGGTGAGCGCCGCGGGGCTCGACGCCATCCCACCCGGCGCTCGTCCCGGGCCGCACGGCCCGCCGCGATCCGGCCGGGCGTCGCTTGCGCGCCCACCCAGATCGCGCTACATGTGAGGTGAGGACGGCGGAACGAGCGCGGCAGGGAAGGAGGCCCCGATGATCGGCAAGCCTGGCGATCGCATCTTCCTCGAGTCCGAGACCGTGGGACAGCCGGCCCGCGAGGGAGAGATCCTCGAGGTGATCACGTCGCCGGAGGGCGGTCACATCCGTTACCGGGTGCGGTGGCAGGACGGCCACGAGAGCATCATCACCCCCGCGGTCGGCAGCGCTCGCGTTGTCCCGGCTGGCGGCGCCGAGGTGTCGGAGCGCGAGACGGTTTGACTCGTCGTGCCGCGCTACGACCCACGCACCGCGCTGCTGATCGTCGACGTGCAGAATGACTTCGCCGACGCGCGTGGGGCGCTGCCGGTGCGAGGCGGCGCGGAGGTCGTCCCGGTCGCGAACCGTGAGGCGGAGCGAGCCGAGGCGGCGGGGGCGGTCGTGATCGTGACGCAGGACTGGCATCCGTCGCGGACGCCGCACTTCGTGACCGATGGTGGGCCCTGGCCGGTGCACTGCGTCCGGGACACGTGGGGGGCGGCGCTGCACCCGGGGCTCCGGGTGCCCTCCGGCGCGTTGAGCGTGCACAAGGGCGTTGGCGGAGAGGACGGGTACTCTGCGTTCAGCGTGCGCGATCCGACGAGCGGTGAGCGCTCGGGGACCGG
>JAJYHN010000105.1 GCA_021784765.1 Actinomycetes bacterium | reverse complement strand
GAGCGGCGGGGGTTCACGGCCCATCTCACGCTCGCGCGGCTCGACCCGCCCCGGGACGTGCGGGTCGAGGCGCCGGACCTCCTCGCGCTGCGCCCGGACGGGCGGGCGTTCGTGATCGATCGGCTGGTGCTCTACCGCAGCCACCTGTCGCCGCGGGGAGCGACCTACGAGGCCCTGGGCGAGTTCCCGCTCGGGACCGCGGTCGGAGAGGCTTGACCCCGAACACCTGTTCGAGTAGCCTGGCGCAGCGGGGAATTACATGGGTGTAACGTGTGTCGGACCCCCTCGCTAGCATTCGCGTCGGGTCGAACGAGGGGCGCCAGGGCGCCGGCGGGGGATCCGCGACGAGGCGAGGTGGCCGGAGGAGGTTCCGGGTGGAACGAGACAAGATGCTGGACGTGGCGCTGGCGCAGATCGAGAAGCAGTACGGCAAGGGCGCCATCATGCGGCTCGGGGAGCACCCCATGGGCCAGGGCGTCTCGGTGATCCCGACGGGCGCGCTGGCGCTCGACCTCGCCCTCGGGATCGGCGGCATCCCCCGGGGCCGGATCATCGAGGTCTACGGGCCGGAGGGCTCGGGCAAGACCACCGTCTGCCTGCATATCATCGCCGAGGCGCAGAAGCGCGGCGGGATCGCGGTCTTCATCGACGCCGAGCACGCCCTCGATCCCACCTACGCGCGGGCTCTCGGCGTGAACATCGACGAGCTGCTGGTTTCCCAGCCCGACAGCGGCGAGCAGGCGCTCGAGATCGCCGACATGATGGTGCGCTCGGGCGCCATCGACCTCGTCGTGATCGACTCGGTGGCCGCGCTGGTCCCTCGGGCCGAGATCGAGGGCGAGATGGGCGACGCGCACGTCGGCCTGCAGGCCCGCCTGATGTCCCAGGCGATGCGCAAGCTGGCGGGCTCGCTCTCGCGCTTCGACACCACCGCGATCTTCATCAACCAGCTGCGGGAGAAGATCGGGGTCATGTTCGGCAACCCCGAGACGACACCGGGCGGCCGCGCCCTGAAGTTCTACTCGTCCGTGCGTCTGGACGTCCGCAAGGTGGACAACCTGAAGGACGGGACCGAGATCGTCGGCTCGCGCGTGCGCACGAAGGTCGTCAAGAACAAGCTCGCGCCGCCGTTCCGGCAGGCCGAGTTCGACATCATCTACGGCGCGGGGATCTCCCGCGAGGGGAGCCTGCTCGACGTCGGCGTCGCGATGGAGATCGTGAAGAAGAGCGGCGCCTGGTTCACCTACGAGGGCGAGCAGCTCGGGCAGGGGAAGGAGAACGCCCGGGCGTTCCTCAAGGAGCACGTCGAGGTCGCCGCCCAGATCGAACGGGCGCTCCGCGAGGCGAGCGGCCTCGATGGCTTCGCCGAGGACCCGGACGCCGACCGACCCATCGAGCTGCCCGAGGCCGCGACCGACCTCGCCGGTGCGGCGTCGGTTGCCAAGCAGCCCGCCGGGGCGCCGGCCAGGTAAGGGGAAGGGCTTGGCCGGCCCCCGGGGGGCCCCGTCGGAGGGCGGCGCCGCCCCGGAGGAGACGGAGGGCGGTGCCTCCTCCGACGGTCGGGCGCGGCCGCGCGGGACCGCGAAGGACCGCGCGCTCAGGCTGCTCGGGGTCCGCTGGCGCAGCCGGGAGGAGTTGCGGCGTCGCCTGCTGCGCGCCGGGTTCGACCCCGACGAGGTCGATCTCGCGCTCGTCGAGCTCGAGGCGGCGGGCCTGGTGGACGATCGGCGGTTCGCCCAGGAGGTGGCGCGCGATCGGGGGGGGCGCCGGGCCATGGGGGATCGGGCGATCCTCGCCGCCCTGCGAGGGTGGGGGGTGGCCCAGCCCGCCATCGACGAGGCCCTTCGGGCCCTTCCCGGCGAGGGGGAGCGGGCTGCGGCGCTCGCCGAGCGGCGGGCGGCGCGGATGCCAGGGGTCTCCGAGGAGGCCGCGACGCGGCGGATCTACGGCATGCTGGTGCGGCGAGGCTTCCCTCCGGGCGTGGCAGCCGAGGAGGCGAGGCGGGCCGTCGCCGGACTCACCGGCGACGGCGTTCTGGAGGGGCGCGACCCGGACCCGTCCGGCTCCGGGGCCGCCGAGCCCTGAGCCCGGCGCGACCCACCCGACGGGCCCCGGTTCCCCCCCGGCACCTTGCATCGCGCGATCGGCGGCCGTACATTGTCAGTTCAAGAGGTCTGAATTCGTCCAACTGTTCGGAAACCCGACACACGTGAACGCGGAATCACGCCGACGGAGCGCTTCGGAGACACGACCGCTGAGGGAGCGGGCGGGACCGTGACCCGGCCGTAGCCGGGCAGCTCGTCGACGCCACGCACGCGCCGAGCGGGGGCCGATTCGGACCCCGACGTTCGGCGCGTTTTTTCATGGCTATCTGAAGCCAGGCAGGAGGAACGACGAGATGATCGAGGTGGTGGTGGCGGTCGCCGCGCTCGCGGTGGGGATCGCGGTCGGGGCCGTCGCTCGCAAGCTCGTCGCCACGAACCGGATGCAGGGCGCCGAGTCGCGTGCCGCGAAGCTCGTCGCGGACGCCGAGCTCGAGGCCGAGACCAGGGTCCGGCAGGCCCTCGTGGAGGTCAAGGAGGAGATCTCCGCCATGCGGCGCGAGGCGGAGGAGGACCTGCGGGGGCGGCGCTCGGAGCTGACGCGGGACGAGGAACGCCTCGCGCGGCGCGACGGCCAGATCGAGGCGAGGGCCGGCGAGGTCGAGCGGCGGGAGCGCGAGCTGGAACGGATCGGGCGGGACCTGACGTCCGTCAAGGCCGAGCTTCAGCAGGCCCAGGCGCAGCAGCGCCGTGAGCTCGAGCGGGTCGCCCACATGACCGTCCAGGAGGCCAAGGAAGCGCTGGTCCAGCAGGTCGTCGCGGAGGCGAAGCGCGACGCGATGTCGACGGTGCGCGAGATCGAGGAGAAGGCCCGCGAGGAGGCAGAGCTGCGCGCCCGCAAGATCGTGACGATCTCCATCCAGCGCGTGGCGTCGGAGCAGACCTCCGAATCGACGGTCTCGGTGTTCACGCTGCCCTCCGACGACATGAAGGGCCGGATCATCGGCCGGGAGGGGCGCAACATCCGGACGTTCGAGTCGGTGACCGGCGTCAACCTGATCATCGACGACACGCCCGAGGCCGTGGTGCTCTCGTGTTTCGACCCGGTACGGCGGGAGGTCGCACGCCTCACGCTCGAGAAGCTCGTCGCCGATGGCCGGATTCACCCCGCGCGGATCGAGGAGACCTACGAGCGGGCCAAGGGCGAGGTCGAGGAGCAGATCCGCCGGGCCGGCGAGGGCGCCGCCCTGGAGGTCGGTATCACCGACGTGCACCCGGAGATGATCAAGGTCCTCGGGCGGCTGCAGTACCGGACGTCGTACGGGCAGAACGTGCTGCGCCACGTCGTGGAGTCCGCCCACATCGCGGCGAACCTGGCCGCGGAGCTCGGGGCCGACGTGCAGCTCGTGAAGCGCTGTGCCTTCATGCACGACATCGGCAAGGCCGTCACCCACGAGGTCGAGGGCTCGCACGCCCTGATCGGCGCCGAGCTCGCGCGCCGGCTGCGCGAGCCGGCGGAGGTCGTGCACGCGATCGAGTCCCATCACGGCGAGGTCGAGCAGCGCACGATCGAGGCGGTCCTCGCCCAGGTTGCCGACCAGATCTCCGGCGGGCGCCCCGGCGCCCGCCGAGAGTCGCTCGAGACCTACGTCAAGCGGCTCGAGCGGCTGGAGGAGATCTGCTCGGGCTACCCGGGAGTGGAGAAGACGTTCGCGATGCA
>JAJYHN010000176.1 GCA_021784765.1 Actinomycetes bacterium | reverse complement strand
GTGGACCTCGAGCGTCGGACCAAGGAGCTCCGTGTAGGTGATCCCATGGGAGATGTCGACCTGGGGGCGATGATATCGGCCGCCGCCCGGAGGCAGGCCGAGATGGTGATCGAGGAGGTGGCCGGCCGCGGCGCGCGCGTCACGGCCGGCGGGAGCGCGCCGAGCGAGCTTCCGCGCGGCTACTTCTTGGAGCCGACGCTCATCGAGATGCCCGACCCGAGGAGACAAGGCATCGGGCGAGAGGTGTTCGGGCCGCTCGCGATGATCACGCCGGTCCGCGACCTCGACGAGGCAATCGAGCTTGCGAACGACAGCGACTTCGGCCTCGGGGCAAGCATCTACACCTCGAGCCTCGAGTCGGCCATGCGGGCCGCCACGGAGCTCGAGGCGGGAATGGTGTGGATCAATGATCCGCTGAAGGACAACGACGCGGCCCCCTTCGGGGGCTGGAAGAAGAGCGGGTTCGGGCGTGAGCTGGGCGTGGAGGGAATCGGGACCTTCACCCAGACCAAGCATGTCCATGTCGATTTCACCCAGGCGCCCTCGCCTGAATGGTGGTTCCCGTACGAGCGTCCACCGATCGACGGCGCCAACGGCAGCTCACGCGGGTGACAGGAGTCCTCGCCCAGCAACCCGTGGACGTCGATGAGTCGGCGAGTTCCTGCTCGCGCCCCGCGAGGGACATGTCTTGCGCCACTTCCTTCACCCACCCGCGTCCCGACCACCTCTCGCCATGGTGCGAGACGCTGCCCGGAGCCCTTGACCTCTCGGATGCGGCGATCGAGGACGCCGCCCAGGTCCCTGCGCTAGACTTCCGGCGCGGATGAGGTGACGGCGGCGAGCTGTCCGCCACGTTTTCAGCATCCCCCGCTGGAGTAGCTCAGTCGGCAGAGCACGGGCATGGTAAGTCCGGGGTCGCGGGTTCGATTCCCGCCTCCAGCTCGAGGCGTGACGCCTCCGCTCGCGGGTTCGCTACACTTGGCAGTCGCGGCGGCGTAGCTCAGAGGCAGAGCAAGCGGCTCATAATCGCTGTGTCGGTGGTTCGAGTCCACCCGCCGCTACCAGCGAGATCGGGATGGTGTCGTGCGGGTCGCGCGCGGCGCCGGATGTGAAGGGCGAGACGGATGGCGAAGTCCGAGAACCGGCCGAAGATCACGATGGCCTGCACCGAGTGCAAGGGCCGCAACTACACCACGGTGAAGAACCGGGTGAACGATCGCGACCGGATCGAGCTGTCGAAGTACTGCCGGCGCTGCCGGCGCCACACCCTGCACCGCGAGACCCGCTAGCGGCACCGGCCGCCGCGGGCCGCCGCCTCGGCTCCGAAGGCGGTCAGGACCGCGCCGTGATCTTGCCGTGGCGGATGGCCACGACGATGGCCTCCACCTTGGAGTGGACGCCGAGCTTGGTCGTCACGTTCTGCATGTGGGTCCGCAGGGTGTTCGGGGTGATGCCGAGGTGGGAGGCCGCCTCGCGTGACGAGCGCCCATCGGCCAGCGCCTGCAGGATCTCGATCTCCCGCTCCGAGAGCCGGTTCGCCCGCTGCCGCTCGGTCGCGTCCTGCAGGCGCCGCCGCCGGAGCCGGCGCTCGAGCCGCTCGACCTCCTCGTCGTCGAGGATGGGCTTCCCGGCGTGGGTCCTGCGCACCGCCTCGATGACGGCCCCCATCGGGTCGATCTTCGAGACGTAGCCGGCGGCGCCGGCCTCCAGGGCCCGGGCCTTCAGCAGGTCGTCCTCGAAGGCCGAGAGCATGATCACCGGGAGGTCGGGCGCGAGCTCCTTGATTCGCCGGGTCGCCTCCAGGCCGCCGAGGCCCGGCATCGACACGTCCATCAGGACGATGTCGGGGGGACGGCGCCGGACGGCCTCGATCGCCTCCTCACCGCTGGTCACCGACGTGGCGGTGAAGCCCCGCTGCTGGGCGACGGTCGAGCGGATGGCCTCGGCGACGGCCCGGTGGTCGTCCACGACCAGCACGGAGATGGTGGGCGACGAGCGCGGCATGGCGGCTCGTATGATGCCTCCCGGCACGCTCCAACGCCAGTCTCCTCGCACGCTCGGGAGGGATTCCATGGCACGTCTGGAGGGAAAGGTGGCGATTGTCACCGGGGCCGGCCGCGGCATCGGCCGCGCGACCGCGGTGAGGTTCGGGCAGGAGGGCGCGGCCGTCGTCGTGAACGACGTCGACGCCGCGCCGGCGGCCGAGACGGCCTCGATGGTCGAGGCCGCCGGCGGCCGCGCGCTGGTCTCCACGGACGACACGGTCGACCTGGATGCTGCACGCCGGATGCTCGCGGCGGCGGCCGAGGCGTTCGGGAAGGTCGACGTCGTCGTGAACAACGCCGGCATCACCCGTGACAGGACCTTCCACAACATGGACGACGTGCTCTGGGGCTTCGTCCTGGACGTCAACCTGAAGACGGCGTTCCACACCTCGCTCGCGGCCATGCCGTACCTGCGCGAGGCCGCCAAGCGCGAGATCGGGGAGCAGGGGCGGCCGGCCTACCACCGCAAGGTCACGTTCACGACCTCGAGCGCGTTCCTCACAGGGAACGCCGGACAGGCGAACTACACGGCCGCCAAGGGCGGGATCGTCGGCCTCATGCGGACGCTGGCGCGCGAGCTCGGACCCTTCCACGTGAACGTCAACGCGGTGGCGCCGGGGTTCATCGAGACCCGGCTGACCCAGGCGAAGGCCGGGGGAGAGGACCTCGGGATCCCCGAGAACGTGCGCCAGATGGCGCTGCTCACGATCGCGCTCGGCTACTACGGGCAGCCGGAGGACGTCGCGGCGGCGCACGCGTTCCTCGCGAGCTCCGACGCCGACTACATCACGGGGACGGTGCTGCCGGTGACCGGCGGCATGCTGGGGGCGTGATCGTCGTGCCGATCAACTACGCGCTGAAGGGCAAGGAGTACACCGAGGTCGAGTTCACCGTCACCCGGGAGGGCGTCGAGCGCTTCTGCGACGCGATCGGGGAGGCGGCGCCGGCCTGCCGCGATCCTGAGGCCGCGCGGGCGCTCGGCTACCCCGAGCAGGTGGCGCCGCCGACGTTCGTCACCACGATGCAGGTGATGACGACCGGTCAGGCGATCGTCGATCCGGAGCTCGGGCTGAACTTCGCGATGGTCGTCCACGGCGAACAGGCCTACGAGTATCGGCGGCCGGTCGTCGTCGGGGACGTGCTGCGGACGGTGCCGCGCATCGCCGACGTCTTCGCGAAGGGCCGCAACGAGTTCCTGGTGATCGAGTCCGAGATCCGGGATGCCTCGGGCGAGACCGTGGTCGTGGCCCGCTCGACCCTGCTGTCGCGCGGCACGGCCGAGCGGGGGTGAGGGCGATGGCGGCGACGGTCAGGTTCGAGGACCTGCGGGTCGGCGACGAGATCCCGGCCCTGTCGAAGGTCGTGCGCCGCGAGGACGTGAAGGCCTACGCGGACGCCTCCGGGGACCAGAACCCGCTGCACCAGGACGACGCGTTCGCGCGGGGCGTCGGGTTCCCGGGGATCATCGCCCACGGGATGTTCTCGATGGCGCACCTGACGAAGGCGCTGACCGACTGGCTGGGCGATCCGGGCGCGGTGGTGTCGATCTCGGTGCAGTTCCGCCAAGTCGTCTATATGGACGAGACGCTGGTCGCCCGTGGCCGCGTCGAGGAGCTCGACCCCGAGACGCGCACCGCGAGGCTCGCCGTGTGGGTCGACCTCGAGCGTGACGGCCAGCGCGTGTTCGCGATCAAGAACAGCGAGGCGGTCGTCCGGCTCGCCTGACGCGCGCTAGGCCCCCGGC
>JAJYHN010000023.1 GCA_021784765.1 Actinomycetes bacterium | reverse complement strand
GCTGGACGAGCTCGCGGCGGCCCTCGCAGGTGACCCGTCCGGATTGGTCCGCCTGCTGGCCGAGGGACGGGCCGCCCGGGACGCCGCAGCCCCCCCGGGGGCGCGATGAGCGCCGGCCCCGGCGTGGTCGCCCCGGCGTCTCGACCCCTGGCCGGGCTGGTGCGCGTGCCGAGCGACAAGGCCATCTCGCACCGGGCCGCGATCCTCGGCGCGCTGGCCGGCGGGACGACCGTCGTCCGCGACTTCTCGCCCGCCGGCGACTGCGCGGCGACGCTCGCCGTGCTGGCCGCGCTCGGCGTCGGCATCGAGCGCGTCGATCGCGGCCGCTCGGACCGCCATGGCTCCGCGAAAGGGGCGGCGGAGATCCTCGTGCGCGGCGTCGGCCCGGACGCCCGGCTGGCCCCCCCGCCGGCTCCCCTTCACTGCGGGCGCTCGGGCACGACCATGCGAATGCTGGCCGGCGCCCTCGCCGGGTTCCCCAGCCGCTTCGCGATGACCGGCGACCCCCAGCTGCTCCGCCGCCCGATGGAACGGGTCGCCGAGCCGCTCCGCCGGATGGGCGCCGGCGTCGACCTCGCGCCCGGCGGCACCCCGCCGATGGTCATCGAGGGAGGTGCGCTGCACGGCATCGAGTACCGGCTCCCGGTGGCGAGCGCCCAGGTGAAGTCGGCCGTGCTGCTGGCCGGCCTCCACGCCGAGGGGGTGACGGCGGTCGTCGAGCCGGTCCCGACCCGCGACCACACCGAGCGGCTGCTCGAGGCGATGGGCGCCGCGGTCGAGGCCGTCGCCCTGCCGGACGGGGCCCGCCGCGTGACGCTCGCCCCGGGGCCGCTGCGCGGCGTCGAGGTCGACGTGCCCGGCGACCCGTCCTCGGCCGCCCCGCTGGTCGCGGCCGCCACGCTGGTCCCCGGCTCGGACCTCGTCATCGAGGGCGTCGGGACGAATCCCGGCCGAACCGGGTTCCTGCGGGTGGCCGGGCGAATGGGGGCCCGCATCGAGATCCTCCCGCGGCCGGGGCGCGGCCCGGAGCCGGTCGCCGACCTCCACGTCCGCCACGCATCGCTCACCGCCACGACGATCGGCGCGGCCGAGGTCCCCTCGCTGGTGGACGAGCTCCCGCTCGTGGCCCTCCTGGCGTCCCGCGCCGAGGGCGTGACCGAGGTCCGCGGCGCGGAGGAGCTGCGGGTGAAGGAGAGCGACCGCATCGCCGGCATCGTCCAGGGACTGCGGGCGCTCGGGGCCGACGCGGAGGAGCTGCCCGACGGGTTCGTCGTTCGCGGCCCGGTGGAGCTCTCCGGCGGCACCGTCGAGGCCCGCGCGGACCACCGCCTGGCGATGGCGTTCGCCGTCGCAGCCCTGGTCTCGGCCGGGCCGGTCGCGATCGACGGCCTCGCGTTCGTGGGGGACTCCTTCCCGGGGTTCCTCGAGCTGCTGGAGGGGGTCCGATGAGGGCCGCGGATGCCGGGCTGGCCTCCGGAGCGGGCGGCGTCCCGCGCTCGGGCGGCGTGGCGCTCATCGGCGACCCCGTCGGCCACAGCCTCTCGCCGGCGATGCAGCGCGCCGCGTTCGATGCGACCGCCCTGGCCTGGACCTACGAGGCCGTCCGCGTGACCCGCGAGGAGCTCCCGGAGGCCTGGCCGGCGCTCGCCGCCCGCTACGCCGGGCTGAACGTGACGATCCCCCTGAAGGAGGACGTCGCGCGCCTGGTCGATCGCCGCTCCCCCGCCGCCGAGGCGACCGGCTCGGTCAACACCGTGGTGTTCGCCCGCACCGCTCGGGCCGGCGGCCTGTCAGGCGATCCCGGCGATCCCGGCGTCCCGGCCGGTGCGGGCGGTGCGGGCGGTGCGGGCGAATCCTTCGGGGACTCGACCGACGGGGAGGGGTTCATGGCCGCGCTCCTGCGAGCCGTTCCGGCGCCGCCGCGCCGGGCCGTGGTGCTCGGCACCGGCGGCGCGGCGCGCGCCGTCGCGCACGCGCTCGCCGCGGCCGGCGCCGAGGTGCTCGTCGCCGGCCGGAACGCGGACGCAGGACGGCGCCTGGCCGCCGACCTCGGGACCGGGGTCGGCTTCATCGGGGCCGATCCCCGGGAGGCCCTCGCGTCGCTCGGTGCGGGGGACCTGCTGGCCAACGCGACCCCGGTCGGCGGGGTCGCCGACCCGGCGGGCTCGCCCCTTCCCGAGGGGACGCCGCTTCGCCCCGGGCTCGTGGTGTTCGACCTGGTGTACCGTCCGCGCAGGACGGCCCTGCTGCGCCGCGCCGAGGCGGCCGGCTGCGTCGTCGTGGAGGGTGTGGAGATGCTCATCGAACAGGGCGCCCGCTCGTTCGCGCTGTGGACCGGGCGCGAGGCGCCGCTCGACGCGATGCGGGCGGCGGCCCGCATCGCCCTCGCCGAGCCGGCGGATCCCCCGGACGCCGGGGCCGGCACCGACACACGTGCCGGGACGGGGACGAGCCGATGACGCTCCGGTTCCTCACCGCCGGCGAGTCTCACGGGCCAGAGCTCACGGTGATCGTCGAGGGCATGCCGGGCGGCGTCGAGGTCCGCGGCGAGGAGATCGACCGCGAGCTCCTCCGCCGCCAGCAGGGCTACGGCCGCGGCGCGCGGACGCAGAGGATCGAGCGCGACCATGCCGAGATCGTGAGCGGCGTGGCCGCGGGGCGGACGACCGGCGCGCCGGTCGCCATGCGGATCGTGAACCGGGACTTCGCCAACCAGCCCGAGCGGCCACGGCCGCTGACCGCGCCTCGCCCTGGCCACGCCGACCTCCCCGGGGCGATCAAGTACGGCATGGAGGACTTCCGCCACGTGCGCGAGCGCGCGAGCGCGCGCGAGACGGCCGCGCGCGTTGCGGCGGCCGCGCTGGTCCGGCCGCTGCTCGCTGCGTTCGGCGTCCGCGTGGGGAGCTTCGTGACCGAGGTGGGGCCGGAATGCCTGAGGGTGCGGCTCGAGGGTCTCGACGCGGCGGCCCTCGCCGGCCTGGCCGCCGCGGCCGAGGAGGATCCGAACCGCTGCCCCGACGCGGACGCCTCGGCGCGGATGCGCGAGGCCGTCGACGGGGCCGGGCGGAGCGGCGAGACCGTCGGCGGCGCGTTCGTCGTGTTCGCCACCGGGGTCCCGCCGGGCCTCGGGAGCCACGTCCACTGGGACCGCAAGCTGGATGGGCGCCTCGCCGGCGCGGTCTGCTCGATCCACGCGGTGAAGGGGGTCGAGATCGGGCCGGCCACCGAGGTCGCCCGGCGGCCCGGCACCGAGGTCCAGGACCCGATCGTGCTCCGCGACGGCGAGCTGGCCCGCATGTCGAACTTCGCCGGCGGGCTCGAGGCGGGGATCACCAACGGGCAGCCGGTCGTGCTCCGCGCCTGGATGAAGCCGCTGTCCTCGGTGCGGGCCGAGCTCGTCTCGGTCGACCTCGAGACCGGCGAGCGGGCCGACCCGCCCTACGTTCGCTCGGACGTGTCGGCCGTGCCCCCGGCGGCGGTCGTCGGCGAGGCCATGGTCGCCTGGGTCCTGGCCGAGGCGCTCCTCGAGCGGTTCGGCGGCGACCGCCTGGACGTGATGCTGGCCGCCGCCGCGGCCGTCCGTGGGCCGGGTGCCGCGACGCGGGAGGCCGGCCGGTGAACCGCGTCCCGCTCCCGACCCCTCCCCTCCCGCCCGGGCGACCCTTGCTGGTCGTCGCCGGGTTCATGGGGACCGGCAAGACGGCGGCGGGGCGAGCGGCGGCCGAGCTGCTCGAGCTCCCGTTCGTCGACCTCGACGAGACCATCGAGGCCCGTGCCGGGATGCCGGTCGCCCACGTGTTCGCGGCGCGCGGCGAGGACGGGTTCCGTGCGCTGGAGCGCCGTGCGCTCGACGACGCCGCCCGCCTGTCCGGCGCCGTGGTGGCGACCGGCGGAGGCGCCGTGCTCGACCCCGCCGCATTCGCACGCCTCGCCGACGGCGCCGCCGTCGCGGTGCTCACGGCCGATCCCGGCGAGCTCGCACGCCGGCTCGGAGGCGGCGAGGGCCGCCCCCTGCTGACCCCGGACCCGGAGGCCCGGATCCGCGAGCTCCTCGCCGGGCGCGCGCCCGCCTACGCCGCGGCCGGGGAGATGCTGAACACCTCCGGGCGGACGGTCGAGGACGTCGCGGCCGAGCTCGTGGCGCGACACCGCCGCGCCGCCGAGGGCCCCGCGCGCATCGAGGTCCCCACCCCCGGCGGGCGCTCGACGGTGCTCGTCGGGGCCGGCGCCCTCGAGGCTGCGGCCGCCGAGCTCCCGCGGACGCTTCCGTCGGCACGGCGGGCCATGGTCGTCGCCGACCGCGCCGTCGCCGACACGGTCGGGGAGGCCGCGGCCGCCGCGGTTCGCGCGGCCGGCCTCGCCGTCGAGCGCGCCGATCTGCCCCCCGGGGAGGCCGGCAAGACGCTCGACGCGCTCCGGAGCCTGTGGGAGCGCTTCCTGGACCTCGGGCTCGACCGGACCGACGTCGTCGTCGCCGTCGGCGGCGGCGCCGCTCTCGACGTCGCGGGGTTCGCGGCGGCCACGTTCGCGCGCGGGCTGCCGCTGATGAACGTCCCGACGACGCTGCTCGCGATGGCCGACGCGGCCGTCGGCGGCAAGGTCGCGATCGACCTCGCCGGGGCCAAGAACATGGTCGGCACCTTCCACGCGGCGCGCCTGGTCGCCGCCGATCCGGCGACGCTCGCGACGCTGCCGGGGCCGGCCGTGCGCCACGGCCTCGCCGAGATCGTCAAGGTCGCCCTGCTCGCCTCCCCCCTGCTCCTCGACTGGCTGGAGACCGCACCCCTCGGCGAGGGCGGCCTGCCGGCCGCCCTCGCGTTCCTCGTCGAGCAGGCGGTGCGGATCAAGGCGGCCTACGTCGCCGAGGACCCCCGCGACGCCGGGCTGCGGCACGCGCTGAACCTCGGCCACACGTTCGCCCACGGCATCGAGGCGGCGAGCGGCTACCGGGTCCCGCACGGTGAGGCCGTCGCAGCCGGCCTGGTCGCCGCGGCCCGCCTCGGCGAGGACCTGGGCGCCGCCCCGCCCGGGACAGAGGCCCGGCTCGAGCGGCTGCTGCGGCGCCTCGGCCTGCCGGCCGCGCCGCCCCCCGACGTCGATGCCCGGCGCGTCCGCGACGCCATGGCCTCCGACAAGAAGCGGCGCGGCGGCCAGCCGGTGTTCGTCCTCCCGGCGCCGGGGGGGGCCGAGCTCGTCGAGGGGCTCGACCTGGACCGCGCGCTGGCCGCGCTCTTCCCGCAGGGAACGCGCCCTGCCGGGACATCCGGGACCGGCGTCGCGGCCGGTCCCCACGCCGAGCGGGAGGGCGCGAGTCGATGAACGTCCTGGTGCTCCACGGTCCGAACCTCAACCTGCTCGGCGTCCGCGAGCCCGAGGTCTACGGCACCCTCACCCTCGACGAGGTGAACCGGATGATCGAGGAGCGGGCGGGGGCGCTCGGCCTCACCGTGCGGACGGCGCAGTCGAACGGCGAGGGAGCGCTGATCGACCTCGTGCAGGGCGCGCGCGGCTGGGCCGACGCGATCGTGATCAACCCCGGTGGCTACTCGCACACCAGCGTGGCCCTGCGCGACGCGATCGCCGCGACCGGGATCCCGGCCGTCGAGGTGCACCTGTCCAACCCCTCGGCCCGCGAGGAGTTCCGGCACGTGGACCTCGTGGCCGGCGCCTGCGTGGGAGTGGTGGCCGGCTTCGGAGCGCGAAGCTACCTCATGGCGCTGGAGGCGCTGGATTGGCTGGGGGCGTCGAGGGGGTCGCCGGCGTCGAGGGGGTCGGACTCCGCGGTCGATCCCCTCCCCTAGCCGCCCCTAGTCCCGGCCGCGGCCGGGCTCGCGCCGGCCGGCGAGTGGACTGGCCTCCTCGCCCTCGGCCGCCACGGCAAGCACCCGGAGGAACGCCCGGACCTCCGAGGGATCGCGCAGGGCGAAGCGCGCCCACGTGGCACCCGGCCGCTCCGCGGACCCGACGACCACCCCGACGCCTCGGTCGCGGAGCGCCCGGAAGGCGTCCTCGTCGGTGGCGTCGTCGCCCACGTAGACCGGCACCACGTCGTCGCGGTCGAGCCCGAGCATCGAGAGCAGCCAGCGCACCGCCGCGCCCTTGTCCCAGTCGAGGGCCGGCCACAGCTCCAGGACCATCTTCCCGCTCGTCGCGCGCAGGTCCGGCTCGGCCTCGGCCGCCCGCGCGACGGCCGCCTCCGCCTCGGGGACACGGCCCGCGTCGACCCCACGGACGTGGACGGCGATCGCGAGCCGCTTGCGCTCGACCCGCGCGCCGGGCAGCTCCGCGAGCTCCTCCCGCAGGGCGCGCTCCGCGCGGTCGAGCGCCGGAAGGGCCTCAGTCCCCCGCTCCGCGTGCAGCGGCCGGCCGCCGAAGGTCCCGCCGACGTCGAAGCCGTGGCTGCCCGCGTAGACGAGGGAGTCGAGGCCCACCATGGCGCGCACGTCGCGCAGGTCGCGTCCGCTGACGATCGCGACGGGGCACCGGCTCGCCAGGCGCTCGACCTCGCGGCGCGTCGCCGCGGGCAACGTCGCCGACCGCGGGTCGGCGACGATGGGCGTGAGCGTGCCGTCGTAGTCGAGGAAGACCACCGGACGGCGTTCGGCGAGCCGGAGGCGCAGCAGCTCCGGGTGGCGCAGCGGCGAGGGCAGGGACTCGATCGTGTCCGGCGGCGGGCCGCCCCGGGGCCGCGAGAGGCCCTCAGCCCTCCGCGGCACCCGTCCCATGCTCGCACTGTACCCCGACCCGGAGGTCCCGGTCCGGGGCCGAGGTGCCGCGGTCTCAGGCGAACTGCAACGAGCGCGCCAGGACGACCACGCCAACGGCCGCCACCGCGAGCCACGACAGACGCGCGACCCGCGGGATCGGCAGGCGACGCAGCACGGCTCGCGCCAGCAGCGCGGCGCAGAGCAGCGCGAGCCCGGCGAGCGCGAGCGAGACCGACAGCTCCCGCCCCGGCGCGATCGAGACTCCCATCAGGGGCGGCACGATCTTCCCGTCGGCGAGCGGGAGCGGCGTCTGCAGGGCGCGCTCGCCCTCGGGGATCGTGATGTACCCGTCGCGGACCATCGACTTCAGGACGTCGGCTTGGCGGAGCCGGGCGGCGTCGGCGTCGGTGTAGGGGTCGTAGAGGAAGGGATCCTGGATCAGCCCGGCCAGCATGCTCGCCTGCGGGAGCGACAGGTCGGCCGGACGCACCCCGAAGTACCGGCGGCTGGCGGCGCGCACCCCGTAGGCCCCGTCGCCGAAGTACACGACGTTCAGGTAGTCCTGCAGGACGCCGTCCTTCGGCGCATGCAGCCCGAGTCGCAGGGCGGCGACGGCATCCTCGAGCTTTCGCCACGGGGAGTGGTCGTTCCCCGAAAGGTAGAGCTGCTTGACCAACTGCTCCGTGATCGTGCTCCCCCCCTGAGCCAGTGACAGGTGGCTCAGGTCCCACGCGGCAGCTCGGGCCACGCCGACCAGGTCGATCCCGTGGTTGCGCCAGAACCGCTCGTCCTCGGTGGCGACGACGGCCTCGCGCAGGACCGGGGCGACGCCGGTCAGCGAGACGGGGTGGACGTGGACTCCCCGCAGGTACGCGCGCAGCCGCGCCGCCTCATTCGACGGGTTGGGGCCGAGGAGCCAGGCGGCACCGACGGGCACGATCACCAGCGCAGCCACGGCCCCGGCGAGGATCCTCGCGAGCCGCGGGCGCCGCCGCCCCCGCCGAAGGAACCCGAGGCGCCGGGGAGGGGAAGGCGGCTCCGGCGGCTTCTGCGACTCCTTCGGACGGGGGCGGGTCGCGGCTGCCACGACCTCCACCGTAACCCCAGCCCGACGGCCAGGCCGGCACGGCCCTGTGGGAATTGTGCGGAGGTTCGGCGGCTCGAGCTCCTCACGCGCCCGGCGATAGCGCGGGCTCCGATCCGAGCAGGCCGTCCCGCGCGGCCAGCACGCCGGGCACCCTGCCCGAGAGCAGCGGCCGGGCCCGGACCCCGCGGCGGATCGCCGATGTCTCGCATCCCCCGGTCCCCACCGGATATCTGTCCGAGAATACCCTACCCAGTATGGTAGCCTGAACGTCCGGCGGCGTGGGGCCGCCCGGCGCTCGGCACGAGAGGGGGCGGCCAGATGTCGTTCTGGTTCGGGGGTGGGGTTGCGGAGATCTCGGTGACGGATCTCGAGGAGGTGCGCGGCCGCGAGGCGCCGGTGCAGCTCGTCGACGTCCGCGAGCCCGACGAGTTCGGCGCCGGCCATGTCGCCGGCGCGGTCCTCGTCCCGCTCGGCTCGCTGCACCTGCGGCTGCACGAGCTCGACCGCGATCGGCCGACGTACGTGATCTGCCAGACCGGGAGCCGCAGCGCGGTGGCCACGCGCATGCTCGTGCAGGCGGGCTTCCGGGACGTCCGCAACGTCGCCGGGGGTACGCTCGCCTGGTGGACGAGCGGTCGCCCGCTCGCGCGCGGGCACGAGTGACACGAGACGGAGGGAGGACCCGATGGCGACGGCTGCGACCGACGAGCGGCACGAGCTCGACGAGGCGACCCGCGAGACGATCGTGCGGCAGCTCCAGCGAGTCCAGGGACAGGTCGGCGGCATCATCCGGATGATCGAGACCGGGCGCGAGTGCCACGAGGTCGTCCAGCAGATCTCCGCGGCCTCGCGGGGCCTGCACCAGACGGGCTTCCGCCTGCTCACCCACGTCCTGCGCACCTGCATCGACGACGAGCTCGCGGGACGGACCCCCGAGCACACCGAGCAGGAGCTCGAGCGGATGTTCCTGCAGCTGTCCTAGGGGAAACGATGCACGACGCGCTGGCCGTCCTGTTCGGCGGCATCATCGGGTTCTCGCTCGGCCTGCTCGGCGCCGGCGGGTCCATCCTCGCCGTGCCGGCCCTCGTCTACGGGATCGGCCTGCCGGTCGCCGAGGCCATCCCGACCTCGCTGCTCGTGGTCGGCGCGGCGGCCGCCGGCGGCGCCGTCTCGCACCTGCGGGCTGGACGCGTCCGCTGGGCGACCGCCCTGCCCTTCGGGGCGACGGGCATCGGCGGCTCGTTCCTGGGGGCGGCCGTGAGCCGGCACCTCGACGCCCGGATGCTGCTGATCGGCTTCGCCCTCCTGATGCTCGTGGCCGCCGTCGGGATGCTACGCCGCGGGCGACGCGAGCGGGCCACCGAGGGACCCCGGCCGGCCGAGGTCGTGGCCACCTCCGCGGCCGCCGGGGCCTCCCGGGACTCCGCAGGGGTCGTCGCGGCGGCCGCCTCCCCCGACCTGCGTCACGGGCGCGAGGCCGTCGCGGGGCACGAGGAAGGCCCCGGCGCGGAGCGGCTCTCGCTGGCCCTCGCCTCCGGCCTCGGCGTCGGGTTCCTGACCGGGCTGTTCGGCGTCGGCGGCGGGTTCCTGATCGTGCCGCCGATGGTGCTGCTGCTCCGGCTCCCGATGCAGGCGGCCGTCGGGACCTCGCTCGTCGTGATCGTGATCAACTCGGCGGCGGCCTTCATCGCCCACCTCGGTCACGGCCACGTCGCGCCGCTCATCACGGTGCTGTTCGTCGGCGCGGGCCTCGTCGGCGCGGTCGCCGGCGCCGCCCTGTCGGGCCGGGTCCCGGCGGCGCGGCTCACGCGCTGGTTCGCCTACGTGATCCTGGCGGTTGCCGCCTTCGTCCTCTACCGGTCGATCGGCGGCTGAGGACGCCGGCGGGACGGACGGCCGCACGCCGCTCAAGTGGCTGGCCGAACCGTCCGATGAGCCCGGATGTGGTTGACGAGCAGGTTGGCGCCCGGTAAGGTACGGCGGGCTGCGATGCAGCCCCTTTGCTATGCGGAGCGTGAGGAGACATACGCGAGCGCGAGCCTTCCAGCTCGCAGCCGCCGCAGCCCTCGGAGTCTTCTTCGCCGCTGGCCTCCCCGCGATCTCTCAGGCCGCGCCGACCCACGCCGATGTCGTCGCCGCGAAGCAGAAGCTCGCCGCACTCATCGCCGAACAGGGCCGGGCGGTCGAGGCCTACGATGGGGCCGTCTACCACCTCTCGCAGGTCGAAGCCGCGCTCGCGAACGCCCAGGCGCAGATGAAGGTCGACGCGGCGCAGGCCCGACACTACTCCACGCTGGTGGCCCAGGGGGCGACGGCAGCGTACGAGTCGACCGGGTCCGAGCTGGCGCTCCTGCTCAACTCGACCTCCCTCGCGCAGCTCAGCGACAAGGTGCAGTTCCTGCAGACCCTCTCCCAGCAGAACCGCGACGCCGCAGCGAGGGCCACGGTGGCCCAGGAGCGGTACCGGCAGGACGCGCAGCGCCTCGCCCGAGCGGTGGTACAGCAGCGCGCGCTGGTTCGGGAGGTCGCGCAGAGGAAGGCGCAGGTGGAGCAGTCGATCGCGAGCCAGCAGCGCTTCGTCAAGAAGGTCGAGCGCGAGTACAAGCAGTCCCTCCTCCCGCCGCCGGCGCCGGCGACCGGGCCCAACGGCACGAGCGTCCCGCCCGGCCTGCCCCCTCCCCCGAGCGCCGGCGCCAGCATCGCCATCGCGGCCGCCCGGTCGGTGCTCGGGGACCCCTACGTGTTCGGGGCGGCCGGGCCGACGGCCTTCGACTGCTCGGGCCTCACGATGTGGTCCTGGGCCCACGCGGGGGTCATGCTCCCCCACTTCGCCGCCGCCCAGTACGCGATGCTCCCGAAGGTGCCCCAGAGCGATCTGCAACCGGGTGACCTCGTCTTCTTCGACAACCTCGGCCACGTCGGCCTCTACATCGGCAACGGCCTGATGATCGACGCGCCGTACACGGGGACCGTGGTCAGGGTCGATCCGGTGTGGTGGGCCGCCTACTACGGCGCCGGCCGCCCGTAGCTCGCCGTCCCCGGCCTCCCCACGACCCACCACGGCGCCCTGCGCCACACGTCGGCCTCCCGCCCCGGTGGCTCGTCCGCGTGCCGGTAGTCGTGCTTGCGGATGTGCTCGAGGAGGTCGCCGGCAACCTCGTCGACGCCGCGGCGGAACACCTCCATCAGCCGCTCGGCCTCCTCTGGACCGCCCGCCTCCTCCAGGCCGAGTGCCAGGTGGGGGATGCAGACGCCCCGTCCCTCCTGCCGGGCGGCCCGGCCGAGCCGGGATTCCTCGCCGGCCAGCGACAGCAGCCGCGCCCCGTTCCGGGCCGCTCGCGCGGCCGCCTCGCAGGCCGGGCAGCCGACGTCCGGTCGAAGCCCGTTCAGGGCCGCCTCGCGACGGCGCCGGGATGGGGCGGCCGCGAGCAGCCTCGCTGCGCGCTCGGCCGCCACGCGTGCGTGGCGCAGGAAATCCTCGTAGAGGATCGCCATCCCAAGGCCGCCCGCCTGCTCGGCGGCGACCTCGACGGCGAGCGCCGTGTGCGCCCCGCAGAACCCGAGCGAGCTCCGAAGCCGGTCTCGCACACCGGGATCGTTCACGAACTCCCACAGCAGGGCGTCCAGGTAGCGGCGGGCCGCGCGGTCCGCGGCGTTGCAGACCGCGCAGCCCGGACGCTCCAGCGCCTGCAGCAGCTCGAGGTAGCCGACCTCGCGCACCAGCGGGTCGGCCGGCCCCCTCCGCCGCGCCGCCCGGGCGGCGCCCTCGTCCCGCTTCCCGATCATCCAAGCCTCCGCAGGAGCGCCAGCGCCTTCGCGCGGTGCGCCTCGATGCCCCCGAGCGGCCGCCGATCACCCATCGCCGCCACCTGCAAGCCCCGCCACCGCCCGTCCGGACGAGGGCCGAGCCCCCTCGTCGTCCTCGACGGCCGCGAGGATCGCGAGCAGGGCCGCATCGACTCCCCGCAGGCGCTCGCCCGCGTCCCGGACCCGCTCGACGGCGATCGCCGCGCGCTCCTCGCCCGCGCGCCGGTCGGCGGCCGCACGGTCGAGGCCGAGCCGCAGGCTCTGGACCGTCTCGTCGAGCCGGCGACCGAGCAGCCGCTCGAGGGCGATCCGGCTGGCGTCGAGCCGCTGCTGGTAGTCCCACCGCAAGCGTCCGCAGTGGCGGTCGACCAGCGCCGGGACCCGCTCGCGCAGGCGAGCACGCGCGCGACGGCGGCTCCACCCGGCCGGCAGCAGCCGCCCCGTGTCGGGGAGCAGCGACTCGAGGATCGTCGGGACCTCGAAGAACCGGTAGCTGAACTCCGTCTCGGCCGTGATCCCTCCCGGCGCCGCGACCTGCTCCAGCTCGATCCCGAGCGCTTCGCCGCACAGTCGCACCGTCCGCTCGACGAGGCGGTTGGCCTCCCCGACGAAGCGAGCGGTCCCCTCGGCGAACGCTTCGCCGACCCTTCGCTCCTCGTCGCCTCGCCATCGGTCCATCCGGCGGCGCAGCGCCTCGGCGACGAACGCGTCGGCCTCGCCCGGCGACGGCCGCGGCCCCGACCCCTCGAGGAGGCGACCCGCCTCCTCCAGCAGGGAAGGTGTCTCGCGCGCCCGAAGCGCATCGAGGTCCTCCTCGACCATTCGCAGGATTCGGCGGGCCTCCCTGCGCACAAGCGCCCTCAGATCGTCCCGCGAGCGCTCGGCGTCGGCGAAGGCCCGCTCCATCCCCCCCGCGGTCCGCTCGAGGTCCTCGACCGACAGCGCGACCGCCCGCTCCTCGACCGCCAGCGAGTTTCGCTCGTCGGCCGCGAGCTTCCGGGCCGACCCGGCGATCGAGGCGACGATCGTGCGCCCCTTCTCGCGCAGCAGGAACGAGCGGAAGTCCTCCTCGAACCGCGCAAGGCCGGAGCCCGCCACCGCCCCGGGATCGCCGGCGAGCTTGCCCTGCAGGCCTCCCCGCGCGCTGAGGGGGTAGACGCGGACCGCTCGCCCGAGCGCCTCGGCCACCACGTCCTCGGTGAACGCGAGCGCCTCGGCGAGGTCGTCCTCGCCGAGGTAATCGACCTTGTTCAGCACGAAGAACATCCGGGCGGCCTCGGCGCGAACGTCCTCCAGGAACGCGCGCTCGCCGGCCGAGATCGGTGGGTCGGCGGAGGTCAGGAAGATCGCCGCGTCGGCCTCCGGCACGAACGCGCGAGCCGCGTCGGTGTTGTGAGCGTAGACGCTGCCGACCCCGGGGGTGTCGACGAGGAACACGCCGTCCCGCAGATACTCCGAGGGGTAGGTCACCAGCGCGCGCTCGACCCCGAGATGGTTGCCGGGGTTCTCGCGTTCGGTCACGTAGCGGCGAAGCTCCTCGACCGGCACTCGCTCGGCCCGACCGCCGGCGAACGTCACCTCGGCCCCCACCTCGGGGCCCCACCGCACGGCCGTGACGATCGAGGTCAGCGGCACCACGGCGCAGGGCAGCAACTCGCGGCCGAGCAGGGCGTTCACGAAGGTCGTCTTGCCGCGCTTGAACTCGCCGAGGATCACAACGTTGAACCGCTCCTCGTCGAGCTTGGCGGCCAGGGCGCGGGCTCCCTCGACGACGCCGGAGCTGTCGCGCTTCCCGGCCACGCCGGCGAGCGCCCGAAGGGCGGCGTGGAGCCGTTCCTTCAGGTCCGCGTAGGTCTCCGCCGCCATCTGGCCCCGCCCCCACCTTCGTTCTCGGTAGGAGCCATCAGCCCTCGGGGGGCGGTTCGGCGAGCCCCATCGCCGCGCTCAAGACTACACGCGCGAGCCCTCGAGACGCCGACGCCGACGCCGACGCCGGCGGCCCGGCCCGACCGGGCGGCGCGTCCGGGCTCAGCCCTCCGCCGGCTCGTAGGCGAGGTTCCCCGCGAGCCAGCGCTCGCTGTCGCCCACCGGCTCGCCGCGGCGCCGCGCGTAGTCCTCGACCTGGTCGCGCCCGAGCCGCCCGATGGCGAAGTAGCGGGCCTCCGGGTGCGCCAGGTAGATCCCGCTGACCGACGCGGCCGGGGTCATGGCGAACGACTCGGTCAGCGAGATCCCCACGCCGTGGGCGCCGAGCAGGTCGAACAGCCGGCCCTTGTCCCGGTGGTCGGGACACGCGGGATACCCGAACGCCGGCCGGATCCCGCGGTAGCGCTCGTCGATCAGATCCTCGTTCGTCCACTCGCCGTCGTCGTAGCCCCACTCCCGCCGCGCGACGGCGTGCAGGTGCTCGGCGAACGCCTCCGCGAGGCGGTCGGCCAGCGCCTTCACCATGATCGCCCGGTAGTCGTCGTGCTCGGCCTCGAATCGGGCCGCCAGCTCGTCGGCGCCGATCCCCGCGGTGACGGCGAACGCCCCCATGTGGTCGGCGAGCCCGGTCTCGCGGGGTGCCACGAAGTCGGCAAGCGACCGGTTCGGCCGGCCGTCCTCGTACGCGGACTGCTGGCGGAGCATCGGGAAGCGCAGCTCGCCGCCGTCGACCGCGAGCACCACGTCGTCCCCGTCCGCGTGCGCCGGCCAGAAGCCGAAGACCCCGCGCGCCTCGAGCAGCCCCTCCGCCTCGATGCGGTCGAGCAGCTCGTTCGCGTGCGCGAACAGCTCGCGCGCCACGGCGCCGCGCACCGGGTCCTCCAGGATCCGGGGAAAGCGTCCCTTCATCTCCCAGGCCGTGAAGAAGAAGGTCCAGTCGATGTAGCGGCGCAGCGTCGAGAGCGGCGGCTCCACCGTCCGGACTCCGGTGAACGACGGCGCCGGCAGGTCCCTCGCGCGCCACGCGATCGGCGTGCGGTTCGCCCGCGCCTCCTCGACCGGCAGCAGCGGCCGCGCGAGCCGGCCTGCGTGCTCCTCGCGCAGGCGCTCCTGCTCGCGCCGGTTCTCGCGGTCGAGGGCCTCGCGGCGGACGGGGTCGAGCAGGTCCGACATCACGTTGACCACGCGAGAGGCGTCGAGCACGTGCACCGTCGCGCCCGAGTACGCGGGCGCGACCTTCACCGCGGTGTGCTGCCGCGACGTCGTCGCGCCCCCGATCAGGAGCGGCACCGACATCCGGCGCCGCTCCATCTCCCTGGCCACGCCCACCATCTCGTCGAGGGATGGGGTGATCAGGCCGGACAGCCCGACGGCGTCGGCGTGGAGCTCCCGCGCGGTGTCGAGGATCTTCTCGGCGGGCACCATCACGCCGAGGTCGACCACCCGGTAGTTGTTGCAGCCGAGCACCACCCCGACGATGTTCTTGCCGATGTCGTGGACGTCCCCCTTCACGGTGGCCGTCACGATCGTGCCGTGGTAGCCGTGGGGGTCGCGCAGCGCCGCCTGGGGCCCGTGCGCCACCGCGGCCACCGCCCGCAGCTCCTCCTGCTCCTGCTCCATGAAGGGTTCGAGGTAGGCGACGGCCCGCTTCATGGCCCGGGCGGTCTTCACGACCTGCGGCAGGAACATCCGCCCCGAGCCGAACAGGTCCCCGACGATCCGCATGCCGTCCATCAGTGGCCCCTCGATCACGTCGAGCGGCCGGGGGTAGGCCTTGCGCGCCTCCTCGGTGTCCTCCTCGATGAAGTCGAGGATCCCGTGGACCAGCGCGAACGAGAGCCGCTCCTCGACCGACCCCTCCCGCCACGACAGGTCGAGCTCGCGCCTCTTCCCCTCACCCCTGACCGTCCCGGCGAAGGCCACCATCCGCTCGGTCGCGTCGGACCCCCGGTTCAGGATCACGTCCTCGACGCGCTCGAGCAGGTCCCCCGGGATGTCCTCGTAGACCGCGAGCTGCCCGGCGTTCACGATGCCCATGTCCATGCCGTTCGCGATCGCGTGGTAGAGGAACGCGGAGTGCATCGCCTCGCGGACCGGCTCGTTCCCGCGAAAGCTGAACGACAGGTTGGAGATGCCGCCCGAGACGAGCGCGCCGGGACACCGGCGCTTGATCTCGGGGATGGCCTCGATGGTCGCCTTGGCGTAGTCGTCGTGCTCCTCGATGCCGGTCGCCACCGGCAGCACGTTCGGGTCGAAGACGATGTTCTCTGGCGCGAACCCGGCCCCCTCGGTCAGCAGCCGGTAGGCGCGCTCGCAGATCTCGGCCTTGCGCTCGGCGGTGACCGCCTGGCCCTCCTCGTCGAAGGCCATGACGACCACGGCCGCACCGTAGCGGTGGATCCGCCGCGCCTTCTCGAGGAAGTCCGCCTCGCCCTCCTTCAGGCTGATCGAGTTCACGATGCCCTTGCCCTGGATGCACTTCAGGCCGGCCTCGATCGTCGACCACCTGGAGCTGTCGACCACGATCGGCAGGCGCGCAATCTCGGGGTCGGACTCGACGAGGTTCAGGAACGTCGTCATCGCCCGATCGCCGTCCAGCAGGTCGGCGTCCATGTTCACGTCGAGCAGGTTCGCGCCGCCCCGCACCTGCTCGAGCGCAACCTCGGCCGCCGTGACGTAGTCGTCGGACTCGATCAGCCGGCGAAACCGGGCCGAGCCGGTGACGTTGGTCCGCTCCCCGACCATGACGAAGCCGGTGCCCTCGCCGACCACCAGCGGCTCGAGCCCGCTGAAGCGCGGCCGGCCGGCGATCGGCGACGTCTCGGGGATCCGCCGCGGCGGCAGGCCCCTGACCCGCTCCGCGATCGCGCGGATGTGGTCGGGGCCGGTGCCGCAGCACCCGCCGACGATGTTCGCCATGCCGGCCTCCGCGTACTCGCCGAGGATCGCCGAGGTCGTGGCCGGCGGCTCGTCGTAGCCCCCGAACGCGTTCGGCAGCCCGGCATTCGGGTAGCACGTCGTGTAGACGGGAGCGACCCGCGAGAGCGTCTCGAGGTACGGGCGCATCTGCACGGCGCCCAGGGCGCAGTTCACGCCGACGCTGAACGGGCGCGCGTGCTCGACCGAGATCCAGAAGGCCTCCAGCGTCTGACCGGACAGCGTGCGCCCGCTCTGGTCGGTGATCGTGACCGAGATCGCGAGCGGCATGTCCGGTGCGACCTCCCTCGCGGCGGCGATCGCGGCCTTGGCGTTCAGCGTGTCGAAGATCGTCTCGACGAGCAGGAGGTCGACGCCGCCGTCGACGAGCCCGCGGATCTGCTCCGCGTACGCCTCCTCCAGACGGTCGAAGCTGACGCTGCGAAACGCCGCGTCGTTCACCTTCGGCGAGATCGAGAGGGTCTGGTTCGTCGGGCCGACGGATCCCGCCACGAACCGGTCGGGGCCGAACGCGTCGGCGGCGCGGCGGGCGATCTCGGCCCCCGCGCGGTTGAGCTCCTGGACGAACGGCTCCATCCCGTAGTCGGCCTGCGAGATCGCCGTGGCGTTGAACGTGTTGGTCGTGACGATGTCGGCCCCGGCCTCGAGGTAGCCCCGGTGGATGACCTCGACGACGTCCGGGCGCGTGAGGTTCAGCAGGTCGTTGTCCCCGCGGAGGTCGCGCTGGTGGTCGCGGAAGCGCTCGCCGCGGAAGCCGTCCTCGGACAGGCCGAAGGCCTGGACTGCCGTGCCCATCGCGCCGTCGAGCACCAGGACGCGCTCGCCCAGCAGCCGCTCCAGTCGTTCGCGAACGTCCCCCACACCGCCTCCGACGTCGGTCACGCATCGGGATCGACCGGCGGCTCGGACGCTTCGTTGCCCGTGAGGGCCGCATCCTCGCAGCGCGAGTTGGCACCTTGGAGGTCCGTCCCAGGTTGCCGGACCGGCGTGCGCCGGTCGCTCCTGATGCGCCCGCTAGCTTACCGCCGTCCTGCGGGTTCGGCACGCATCCGAGCCCCGGCTGCCCGCCGCGGCGACCACCGCGGATCGTGCCGCCGCCCGAATCGCGCGGCGGCGGGCGTTGGCCTGCTCACGCCGCTCCCGTGCCCGCACCTCCCCGACGTGACCGGCGACCGATGCCGCCACCCGCATCCGCAGCAGGGCGATGTCGAGCGGGGCCCGGCCGGAGCGCAGATGCCGCAGGGCCGCCGTCCACGCGTCGCCGCCGGCCCGGACGACCGGGGCCACCCGCGCGGCGCCCCGGTCCGCGGCCGCGGCCGCCTGCCGCGCGACCTCCGGGGCCAGTCCTCCGCCG
>JAJYHN010000159.1 GCA_021784765.1 Actinomycetes bacterium | reverse complement strand
GGGGCGCCCGGCCGCCGCCGGCCCGAAGGGCCCGGGGCCGCTGCGGGCGGCGGGCACGCGCGTCGCCCGGCACCTGACGCCCCGGGCGGCCGACCTCGTGGGAGTCGGGCTGGTGGTGCTGGCCGTCCTCACCGTGCTCGGGCTGTGGGTCGGCGCCGGGGGACCGTTCGGCCGCGCGCTCTCCTACGCGATGGCGGGGCTGTTCGGGGTTGCCGGCTACGCGTTCCCCATCGCGGCCGCCTGGTGGGCCATGCTGCTGCTGCGCGGGACGGCGGCCGAGGAACGGGGCCGGATGCTGGTCGGCCTCTCGATCTTCCTGCTCGGAGCGCTCGGGCTTCTGGGGGTGCTCCGGGGTGCGCCCGCGTCGTCGTTCGCGCTGGCGCGCTCGGCCCGCGACGCCGGCGGGCTGATCGGGCTCGGGGTGGGATGGCCGCTCGTGCGGGGCCTGTCGCCATACGGGGCGATCGTCGTGCTGCTCGGGCTCGGCGCCGTCGGCGTGCTGGTGTTCACCGCGACCCCGCTGTCGACCGTCGGCGCCGCCGCGCGCCGGGTGATGGGCGGCCGCCGGGGCGACGGCCCGTCGCGGCCGGCGCCAGCCGAGGAGCCGGAGCACGAGGCGCCGCGGCGGCGAGCCGCCGGGGCGGGGGCCGATGTGGACCTTGCCGTCGACCTCGCGCCGGCGATGGCCCCGATCGCCCCCGAGCCCGACGCGGTCGAGGTGGACGAGCCGAAGCAGGTCAGGCTCCCCGTGCGGCGGACGGGGGCGGAGTACCGCCTGCCGCCCCTCGACCTGCTCCGCCGGGCGCCGGTCTCGGCGGCCGACCAGCGCGACGCCGAGCACACGACCGAGGCGCTCGAGCGCACGTTTCGGACCTTCGGCGTGCCGGCCCGCGTCACCGCCGCGCACCGCGGGCCGACCGTCACGATGTTCGAGGTGGAGGTCGAGGCCGGAACCAAGGTCAACAAGGTCCTCGGCCTCACCCAGGACATCGCCTACGCCCTCGCCAACCCGAGCATCCGCATCATCGCCCCCATCCCGGGCAAGTCGGCGATCGGGGTCGAGGTTCCGAACAGGGTCCGCGACTTCGTGATGCTCGGCGACGTCCTCGGCAGCAAGGTCGCCCGCGAGTCGCGCAAGCCCCTGCACGTGGCGCTCGGCAAGGACGTGCACGGCCGTGCCGTGCTGGTGAACCTCGCCGAGATGCCGCACGTCCTGATCGCCGGGGCGACCGGCGCCGGCAAGTCGAGCCTCATCAACACGTTCGTCGCCTCGGTGCTGATGCGGGAGACCCCCGACGAGGTGAAGCTCGTGCTGATCGACCCGAAGCGGGTCGAGCTGTCCCACTTCGCCGACCTGCCGCACCTGATCGCGCCGGTCATCGTCCATCCGAAGAAGGCGGCCGAGGCCCTGGCGTGGGTCGTCCGCGAGATGGAGATGCGCTACGAGGCCCTGGCGACCGTCGGGATGCGGGACATCGTGGCCTACAACCAGGCCTTCGACGAGGGGACCCTGCGGATCCCGCCGGGCCAGGAGGCCGGGTTCCAGCGTCTGCCCTACATCCTGGTCGTGGTCGACGAGCTCGCCGACCTGATGATGGTGGCGCCTCGCGACGTCGAGGACGCGATCTGCCGGATCGCCCAGATGGCGCGCGCCGTCGGGATCCACCTGGTGGTCGCGACCCAGCGCCCGTCGGTCGATGTCGTGACCGGTCTGATCAAGGCCAACATCCCATCCCGGATCGCGTTCATGACCGCCTCGCAGGCCGACTCGCGCGTCATCCTCGACACCGGCGGCGCCGAGAAGCTCGTCGGCCACGGCGACATGCTGTTCCAGCCGGCGAACGTCTCCAAGGCCGTGCGCATCCAGGGGGCCTGGGTCACCCAGCAGGAGATCGACGGCGTCGCCGACTGGTGCCGCGCCCAGCGGCCGGCGGCCTTCGACGCGGCGATCGATGGCCTCGGCCGCCCGCCCACCCCCGAGGAGGAGGCGCTCGGGGACGACGACGACCTGCTCCAGCAGGCGGCCGACCTCGTCATCCGCTCGCAGCTCGGGTCGACCTCGATGCTGCAGCGCAAGCTGAAGGTCGGGTTCGCCCGGGCCGGCCGGCTGATGGACCTCCTGGAGGAACGGGGGATCGTCGGCCCGGGCCAGGGCTCGAAGGCGCGCGACGTGCTGATGAGCTTCGAGGAGTGGGAGGAATCCCGGCGCCGCGCGGCCGGAGGCGCGTGACGCCCAGGGCGCGGCCTCGCCGCCGACCGCCGGGTCCGAGAAGGCGAGAGAGCGAACCCGAAGGCCCGCTCTCTCGGCCACTCCACCGATCCGGGGCCTTGCGGCTCGGCGCGGCTTCGTGACTGCCGAACCATATCGTGGCCTCCGCCCGCGTGTAAAGCGGGGAGGGTCCGCCGGCCGCAGAAAGAGTGACAAGAACTCGCCCGTCCCCGGACCTCGCCCCTTGTCGCCCGCGCCCGCGCGAGGGTCCCGGGGCCGCCGGGCCGGCCGGTAGAATCGCAGGGGCCTACCGGAACCGCGAGAAGGGGTGGTTCGTGCCCGACACCGGTATCGGCCCGGCCCTCCGCAGGGCGCGCCTCTCACGAGGGAAGTCGCTCGAGGAGGCGAGCCGGGAGACCCGGATCCGAGCTGAGTATCTGAACGCCCTCGAGGGGGAGCGCTTCGAGTCCTTCCGCGGCGACGTCTACGTGCGGGGGTTCCTGCGCTCGTACTCGAGCTACCTCGGGCTCGACGCGGACCGCGTGCTGGCCGTCTACAACCGCCACTTCGGGGAGCCGGCGCCCACGCTGCCCGATCCCGAGCCGGCCCCGCCACGCGCCCCGAGGGTGGTGAACCCGCGGCTGTTCCCGCTGCGGAGCCGCCATCCATCGTGGCTGTTCGTCGCCGCCGGCGCGGCGCTCGTGATCGTGGTGCTGGCCGTCGGCGGGATGTTCCGGGGCGCTCCGGCGCCGGCCGGCGGCGCCCCCGCGAACGCCCCGTCGGTGCCGCTGGCCTCACCCCTGCGGGTGGTCGTGACCGTGCTGACGCGCGAGCCCGTGGCGGCCATCGTGACCGTGGACGGCGCCCGCGCCTTCGAGGGCGTCCTGCAGCGGGGCGAGGGCCGCTCGTGGAGCGGCCTGCAGCGCATCACGCTGCGGCTGTCGCGCGGCAGCGTCGCCCTCGTCACCGTCAACGGCAGGTCGCTCGGGACGCCGGGGACCTCCGGGGCGCCCTGGTCGGCGTCGTTCACGCCGCAGGACGAACGGGGAGGTGGGTCGCCGTCGCCCGGCAGCAGCCCCTGACGCCGCTCGGCCTCGGCTGGCCGAACATCCTCTCCGGCCTGCGAATCCTGCTGGTGCCGGTCCTCGTCGCGCTGATCGTCGACGGCGGCGAGGACGCGCTGCTCGTCGCCGCGGCAGTGTTCGCCGCGGGGGCCGTCACCGACGGCCTGGACGGCTACCTCGCCCGGCGTTGGGACAGCTCGACGCGCACCGGGCAGTGGCTGGACCCTCTCGCCGACAAGGCGCTGGTCGCCGCGCCCGTCGTCACCCTGAGCGCGCTCGGCCGGTTCCCCGTGTGGGCCGCCGTGCTGATCATCGGGCGCGAGATCGGGATCTCGGTCCTGCGCGCGTGGCTCGGGACCCGGGGTCGCCCGATGCCCGCATCCCAGGCGGCGAAGGTCAAGACGGCGACGCAGCTGTTCGCGATCCTGCTCTACATCCTTCCCCTGCGCCCGGGCGCGGACGCGGTGAAGCTCGCGTTCCTGGTCCTGGCCGTGGCGCTCACGCTGTGGACCGGCCTGCAGTACGCT
>JAJYHN010000152.1 GCA_021784765.1 Actinomycetes bacterium | reverse complement strand
TCGGGCGGGGCGGCACGCTCGAGCACCGGGGAGGCCTCCAGCGGCCGGGCGGCCTCGCGTCGCTCGAACAGGCCGAACCACACGAGCGGCGGCCCATCCGTCGCGGGGGACCGCACCGCGAGCGCCCGGTCGAGGCCCGGCGCCGCCTCGTAGGACACGAAGCCGCCCGCCCACAGGCCGGAGGCGACCGCACGCTCGACCTCGGCGAGCGCCGCCGGCACCTCCTCGGGGGTGCGTGCCTCAACGACCCCTCGTGCTCGAGCGAGCCGGAACGCGCTGGCGGGGGTCGAGCGGAGGTCGTCGAACCTCGCCGCGACCGCCTCGTGCTCGAGCACGGGACAGAGGCTACAGAGGATCGATGCGGCGCCGGTGGCGGGGTTCGCCCAGGCTGTCCGGGTCTCCGGATCGCGGTACAGGTCGGGGGATCGGGGGCCGAAACGATGAGGAGGAACGAAAGGGCACATATGGACGGAAGAAGCCCCGCGGTTGCGCACGGGGAACGCGGACCGACCTGGGCCTGGCGCTGGTTCCTGGCCACGATCGGCGTGGCGACCCTCGCGTACTTCTTCCTGCCGATCGGCGTCCAATCCATCCTGTACGACGTCGTCGCCGTGGCCGCTGCGGCAGCGATGTTCGCCGGCATCGCGTGGAACCTTCCGGAGCCCCGATTCGCGTGGACCCTGCTCGCCCTCGGCGTCCTCCTGTGGGCCGGCGGGGACATCGTCTTTGGGACCAGCCAGCCGGTCCCCTCGCTGGCCGACATGTTCTACATCAGCGCGTATCCGCTCCTCGCCCTCGGCCTGGTGGGCCTGGCCAGGACCACGGCCGGGGGTCGGAACGAGTCGACGCTGACCGATGCGGTTGTCGTCGCCGCGGGCGTGGGCGTCGTCACCATGGTGTTCCTGGTCGTCCCGGCCGGGCAGACGCGAGGCGTGACGCTCGCCGCTCGGGTGGTGTCCCTCGGCTACCCGCTCATGGACCTCGGGCTGCTCGCGATCCTGGTCCGGCCCGCGCGCGCGGCCGTGGCGCGACGGGGCGTCTTCGGCCTGCTCGGGGCGGCCCTGGTGCTGAGGGTCGTGGCGGACACCGGCTACGCGCTCACGAACTTCGGCACCACCTACACGGTGGGCAACGCTGCGGACGCCGCCTGGCTTCTCTCCTACGCGTGCTTCGGCGCGGCGGTCCTGCATCCATTGCTGGGGGACCGAGACGTCCCGGCGCCGGCCGGCTCGTCCGCCGGGGTCTCGGCGGTCGCCGGTCAACCCCAAGCCCGCGTCGGTGCGATCGTGATCGCGCCGACGCAGGTCGTTCGACTTCGCGTCGTCCTGGCGTGGGCCGGCCTCATGCTCCTCGTCCTGTCGGGATCCGCGCTGCTTATGGCCGCGTCCTGGCGAGCGCCCGACGTGATGTTCCTGGCGGGCGCCTACGGGACGACTGGCTCGCTCATGCTCATCGCGAGCTCGATCCGCTCCTGAGTCGCCGGGTCGAGCACGGCTACTGCTGTCCGGTGTGCGGGATCGGGTTGGCCCAATCGGACTTCGACTGCCCCGAGCGCGAGCACTCCTGCCCGTTCTGCGCCACCGGGCAGACCCCCCATCCCTCGGGGCGGTTGACGCTCGCTCCTCGCGCCCAATAGCGTGGCGGAACGTGGACGCACGGATCGCGGTGCTGGTGTCTGGCTCCGGCACGAACCTTCAGGCGCTGCTCGACGATCCCACCGTCGGGCCGTGCGTGGTCCTCGTGGTCTCCAGCAGGCCCGACGCGCTCGCGCTCGAGCGCGCACGCGCGCGAGGGGTCAAGGCCGTCGTCCTCGAGCCCGGCCACTACCCAAGCCGTGAGGCCCACGACGGCGCCATGGAGTCGCTGCTGGAGGAGGAGGCGATCGAGTTCGTCGTCCTGGCCGGCTACCTGCGGGTGCTCTCGCCCGGCATCGTTCGCGCGTTCGCCGGGCGCATCCTGAACGTGCACCCGGCACTGTTGCCGGCGTTCCCCGGCACGCATTCGGTCGCCGACGCCCTCGCCTGGGGGGTGAAGGTTGCCGGTGCCACCGTGCACCTTGTCGACGAGGAGGTCGACCACGGTCCGGTCGTCCTCCAAGAGGCGGTGCCGGTGCTGCCGGACGATGACGAGGGCTCGCTCCACGCCCGGATCCAGGAGGTCGAGCACCGGCTGCTGCCGCTCGCGACACGGCTGCTCGCCGAGGGCAGGCTGCGGATCGAGGGGCGAGAGGTGCGCGTCGCCGAGCCGTCCGGCGTCGCACCCACCCTCCCGCGGTCACCGTCCCCCCGACACGAAACGGAGGCCTGACCGCCGTGGACACCCTTCCCGTCCGCCGGGCCCTGATCTCGGTGGCCGAAAAGGCCGGGCTGGTCGAGCTCGGCCGCGCCCTGGCCGACCGCGGCGTCGCGATCGTCTCCTCCGGATCCACGGCTCGGACGCTCGCCGAGCAGGGGGTTCCGGTGACGCCCGTCGCGGAGGTGACCGGCTTTCCCGAGATGCTGGAGGGGCGCGTGAAGACGCTCCACCCGCGCGTCCACGCGGGGATCCTGGCCGACAAGCGAAAGCCCGGGCACCTCGAGCAGCTGCAGGAACAGGGGATCGAGCCCTTCGACCTGGTCGTGGTGAACCTCTACCCGTTCCGAGAGGCCGCCGCCTCGGGCGCGCCGCCGGCCGAGGTCATCGAGCAGATCGACGTCGGCGGCCCGGCGATGGTGCGCGCGGCCGCCAAGAACTTCGAGTCGATCGGCGTGGCGGTGTCCCCCGACGAGTACGGGACGATCGTGGCCGAGCTCGACCGGGAGGGCGGCCTCACCCGGGCGACGCGGCTCCGGCTGGCGCGCGCGGCGTTCGCCCACACGGCCGCGTACGACCGAGCGATCTCCGCCTGGTTCGACCGCCTGGAGGCCCCGTCGCCGGCCGAGGAGGGCAGGACGGAGCTCCCGGAACGCCTGGCGGGAGCGCTCGACGGCCGGACGACGCTTCGCTACGGGGAGAACCCGCACCAGCGCGGGGCGCTGTACCGGCTGGAGGGGCATCCCGGGCCGCTCGGCGGTGCCGAGGTGCTGCAGGGCAAGGAGATGTCGTTCAACAACTGGCTGGACGCGGACGCCGCGCGGGGCACGGTGGCGCTGTTCGAGCGGCCGGCCTGCGTGATCGTGAAGCACAGCAACCCGTGCGGGGTGGCGCTCGGGTCGACGCTCGCCGAGGCCTACCAGCGGGCGTTCGAGGGCGACACGGTCTCGGCGTTCGGCGGCATCGTCGCGTTCAACGACGAGGTCGACGAGGAGGCCGCGCGCGCGATGGCGCAGGTGTTCACCGAGATCGTGGTCGCCCCCGGCTACACCGAGGCGGCCCTCGCAGCGTTCGCCGAGCGCTCGAACCTGCGGGTGCTGCGCGCCGCGCCGCCGGCCGGCGGCGGCCTGGAGGTCCGGCAGGTGAACGGCGGCGCGCTGGTCCAGGACCTCGACGCCGTGGTCGAGGAGCGCGGGGACATGAAGGTCGTCACGACCCGGCAGCCGGCCGAGGACGAGTGGCGCGACCTGCTGTTCGCGTGGCGCGTCGCGGCCAGGGCGAAGTCGAACGCGATCGTGCTGGCGCGCGGGGAGGCCACCGTCGGCGTCGGGGCCGGCCAGATGAACCGGCTGTACTCGGTCGACATCGCCGCGCGCCACGCGGGCGAGCGCGCCCGGGGGGCGGTTCTCGCCTCGGACGCGTTCTTCCCGTTCCGGGACGGGCTCGACCGCGCCGCCGAGGCCGGCGTCGCGGCCGTGATCCAGCCGGGGGGATCGGTCCGCGACGACGACGTCGTCGCGGCGGCCGAGGAGCACGGCATGGCCATGGTCTTCACCGGGCGGCGGCACTTCCGGCACTGAGCGAGCGGGCCGGCCGGCGCCGGCCGCCGGAAGCCGGCCATCGTCCGACGAACGAAGGAGCGAAGATGACGGCGAGCATCATCGATGGAAAGGCGATCGCGGCGGAGGTCCGGCGGGAGGTCGCCTCGAGGGTGGAGGGGCTCCGGGCCCGAGGGGTGGTGCCGGGGCTCGCGGCCGTGCTGGTCGGCGACGACCCTGCCTCGAAGATCTACGTCGACGGCAAGGAGCGGGACTGCCGGGAGGTCGGGATCCACTCCGAGCGGCTGAACCTTCCCGGCGACATCCCCGAGGCCGACCTGCTGGCCGAGGTCCGGCGCCTGAACGACGACCCGGCGATCGACGGGATCCTCGTGCAGCTGCCGGTGCCGCCCCAGATCGACGTGCTGGCGCTGCACGAGGCGATCTCGCCCGACAAGGACGTCGACGGCCTGTCACCGGTGAGCGTCGGCCGCATGGTGCGGGGCGAGCCCTCGTTCCTTCCCTGCACGCCCCTCGGCGTGGTGGAGATGCTGGTCCGCTCGGGCATCGAGATCGAGCACCGCGAGGTGGTGATCGTCGGCCGCGGCAACCTGGTGGGGATGCCGCTCGCGATCATGCTGTCGCAGAAGGCGCCGAACGCGAACGCCACGGTCACGCTCTGCCACACGGGGACCCGGGACCTCGGCGAGCACACGCGGCGGGCCGAGATCCTGGTGGTCGCGGCCGGGCGGCCGGGGACGGTCACCGCCGACATGGTTCGCCCCGGGGCGGCGGTGGTGGACGTCGCGGTGAACCGGCTGGACAGCGGGAAGCTCGTCGGCGACGTGGACTTCGAGGGCGTCGCCGAGGTCGCCGGCGCGATCACGCCGGTCCCGGGCGGCGTCGGGCCGATGACCCGCGCGATGCTGCTGGTGAACACGCTGAAGGCCGCCGAGCGGCGCCTCGCGCCGGCGACCTCGGCGACGCCGGCCTGAGCTGTGTCCGGGGAGGGATCCGCCAGCTCCGGCCGCCTCGCGCGGCTGCTCCGGGCCGGGCGGTTCGTCGTGACCTCGGAGGTGGTGCCGGGCCGGACCGCCGACCCGGCCGGGGTGACCGCGCAGGCGCTCGCCCTGATCGGCGCGGCGGATGCCGTCAACGTCACCGACCACCCCGGGGCGTCGGCCCGCATGTCGCCCGTGGCCGGGGCCGGGCTGGTCGCCGCGGCCGGCCTCGAGCCGATCGTGCAGCTCACCTGCCGGGACCGGAACCGGATCGCGCTGACCGGCGACCTGCTCGGTGCGTGGGCTCTCGGGGCCCGGGCGGTCCTGTGCCTCTCGGGGGACCCCGTCCGCGTCGGGGATCACCCCGACGCCACCGCCGTCGACGACCTGTCGGTCCTCGAGCTCGTGTCGCTCGCGCGGCGGCTCCGCGACGAGGGGCGCACCCTCTCCGGCGCCGAGGTGGCGTCTCCGCCGCGGTTCCTCGTCGGGGTCGCCGAGGCGCCGCTCGCCGAGGGCGCCGACCTCCAGCGGCTGGAGGCGAAGGCCGACGCCGGCGCCGAGTTCGTCCAGACGCAGATGGTCTTCGACGTGGAGGCCTTCGCCGCGTGGGCCGACCGGGCGCGGGCGCGGGGGCTGCTCGGCCGGCTGTCGGTCCTGGCCGGCGTCGGGGTTCCCGCCTCGGCCGGCGCGTTGCGGACCCTGGCCGAGCGCCTCCCGGGCATCGTGGTCCCGGACGCCGTGCTGGAGCGGCTGGAGGCGGCGGGGCCGGACGAGCAGGCCGGCGAGGCGGTGCGGATCGCGGCCGATCTGGTGCGGCGGCTGCGTCGCATCGAGGGCATCGCCGGGGTCCACGTCATGGGGCTCGGCCGCCCGGAGGCCGTTCGCCGCGTCGTCGAGGCCGCGGGACTCGCCCCTCGCGCGGCCGCCCCGGCCGGGCCCTGACCCGGACGGCGGCGCCCCAGGGCTTCGCAGTAGCATGGCGCGGAAGCCCAACTGCGGCTCCCGACGAGGAGGAACCATGGCGTATCGCGTGACGTTCATTCCCGGCGACGGTGTCGGCCCCGAGCTCTCGGAGGCGACCCGACGGGTCCTCGAGGCGACCGGGGTGGAGTTCGACTGGGACGTGCGGGATGCTGGCGCCGACGTCGTCGAGCAGTACGGCACCCCGCTCCCCGACCATGTCCTCGAGTCGATCCGCGCGAACAGGGTGGCGATCAAGGGCCCCATCACGACCCCGATCGGCAGCGGCTTCCGCAGCGTGAACGTCGCGCTGCGCAAGGAGCTCGACCTCTTCTGCTGCCTGCGCCCGTGCAAGTCCTACCCGGGGGTGCGCTCGCGCTACGAGGACGTCGACATCGTGATCTGCCGCGAGAACACCGAGGACCTCTACGCGGGCATCGAGTTCGAGCAGGGCAAGCCCGAGACCGGCAAGCTCATCGAGTTCGTCTCCGAGCTGTCCGGCAAGGAGGTCCGCCCGGACTCCGGGGTGTCGATCAAGCCGATCTCGGTCAGCGGCACGCAGCGCATCGGGCGCTACGCGTTCGAGTACGCGCGGCGCGAGGGCCGGCGCAAGGTCACCGCCGTCCACAAGGCGAACATCATGAAGTTCTCCGACGGCCTGTTCCTGCAGACCATGCGCGAGCTGGCGAAGGAGTACCCGGACATCCAGTTCGAGGACCGCATCGTCGACAATCTCTGCATGCAGCTCGTACAGCGGCCGGAGGAGTACGACGTGCTGGTCCTGCCGAACCTGTACGGGGACATCGTGAGCGACCTCTGCGCCGGGCTCATCGGTGGGCTCGGGCTCGCGCCGGGGGCCAACATCGGCGACGGCGTGGCGGTGTTCGAGGCCACCCACGGCAGCGCGCCGAAGTACAAGGGCATGAACAAGGTGAACCCCATGGCGATGATGTTCAGCGGCGTGCTGATGCTTCGCCACCTCGGGGAGCGCGAGGCCGCCGACCGCCTCGAGCGGGCCATCGCCGCCGTCATCGCGGAGGGCACGCACGTGACCTACGACATGAAGCCGACCCGGGACGACCCGACCGCGGTCGGGACCAGCCAGGTCGCCGACGGCGTCATCGAGAAGCTGCAGGCCGGCGCCTGACCGGGCCGGCCCCGCCGGGCCGCCCCGCGCAGGCGGGGCCGCTCAAGGCGGCCGTGGATCCCGCCGAAGGAACCGGGAGGGGGCGTCCGGACCCCGTGGACTCCCGAGGCGAGGTGCGCATGTTCGACCTGAACGAGCTCCTGCGGCGGCTCGCGGAGCAGGGCGGTTCCGACCTGCACCTGAAGGTCGGATCCCCGCCGCTGATCAGGATCGACGGCATCCTCCGGCGCGTGGGCGACGAGCAGGTCATGCCCGAGGAGACCGAGCGCGTCGCCCGAGAGATCACGCCGCCCGACCGGTTCGAGCGGCTGCGCAACCTCACCGAGGCCGACTTCGCCTACTCCGCGGCCGGGATCGGCCGATTCCGGGTGAACGTCTATCGCCAGCGGGGCTCCTACAGCATCGCGATGCGGCGGGTGCGGTTCGGGAGCCCCTCGTTCGAGGAGCTCGGGCTGCCGCCGGTCGTCCGCGAGCTGGCCGACTCGCCGCGCGGGCTGGTGCTGGTCACCGGCCCGACCGGCTCCGGCAAGACCACCACGCTGGCCGCGATGATCGACCACGTCAACGCGAGCAAGCCTGTGCACGTGCTGACGATCGAGGACCCCATCGAGGTGCTGCACAAGGACCAGGTCGCGGTCGTGAACCAGCGGGAGATCGGGGTCGACACCGAGGACTACATGACGGCCATGCGGGCCGCGATGCGCGAGGACCCCGATGTCATCCTCATCGGCGAGATGCGCGACGCCGAGACCGTCGCGGCGGCCCTGGCGGCCGCCGAGACCGGCCACTTCGTGCTGTCGACCCTGCACACCGTCGATGCCACCGAGACCGTGAACCGCATCGTCGACTTCTTCCCGCCCTACCAGCAGCACCAGGTGCGGGTGACGCTGTCCGGGGCGCTGCGCGGCATCGTCTGCCAGCGGCTGGTTCGCCGCGCGAACGGAGGACGCATCCCCACCCTCGAGATCATGGTCAACAACGGCCGGGTCGCCGACCGGATCCTGAACCCCGACCGGACGTCCGAGATCGAGCAGATCATCGCCGAGAGTGGCTTCTACGGGATGCAGACGTTCGATCAGTCGCTGCTCGCCCTGGTTCGCGGCGGCATCGTCGAGGTCGAGGAGGCGCTGCAGGCGGCCTCCCGCCCGCACGACTTCACGCTGATGCTCGAGCAGGCCGGGATCCCGACCCGCCCCGTCGCCTACTGATCCCGCCCGCCTCCCACGCGGCCGAAGCGCGTAGCATTGCGCTGCCCACGCATTCCAGGAGGCGTTGCATGCGAGTGACCGTTGTGGGAAGTGGCTTCGTCGGGGCGACGACCGCGATGCGCGTCGTACAGAAGGGGCTCGCCGACGACGTGGTGATGGTCGATGTCGTCGAGGGGCTGCCGCAGGGGGTCGCCCTCGACATCCGGGAGTCGAGCCCGGTGGAGGGATTCGAGCCGAACATCCGCGGCACCAACGACTACGCAGACACGGCCGGGTCCGACGTGGTCGTCGTGACCGCGGGCCTTCCGCGGCAGCCCGGCATGAGCCGGATGGACCTGCTGGACAAGAACGCCGCGATCATGCGGAGCGTCGTCGGCGCGGTCGTCGAGCACTCGCCCGACGCGATCCTGATCATCGTCAGCAACCCGCTGGACGAGATGACGTTCCTCGCCTCCGAGCTGTCGGGGTTTCCGAAGCGTCGCGTGATGGGGATGGCGGGGGTGCTCGACTCCGCGCGCCTGCGCTACTTCATCGCCGAGGACCTTGGGATCTCCCCGTCCGCGGTCGAGGCGATGACGCTCGGCTCTCACGGCGAGGCCATGGTTCCGCTGCCGCGCCACGCGACGGTCGAGGGCAAGCCACTCGCGGAGCTCGTCGACGAGGCGACGCTCGAGCGCCTGTACCAGCACACGCGGGACGCCGGGGCCGAGATCGTGGGGCTCCTGAAGAAGGGGAGCGCCTACTACGCGCCCTCGGCCTCGATCGCGCAGATGGTCAACGCGATCGTCGGCGACACCAAGGAGGTCCTGCCCGTGTGCGCGTGGGCCACCGGCGAGTACGGGATCGACGGCGTCTACGTCGGGGTCCCCGCGCGCCTGGGGCGCGGCGGCGTCGAGGAGATCGTCGAGCTCGACCTGAACGAGGACGAGCTGGCCGCCCTCCGCGCGGCGGCCGAGGGCATCCGCGCCAAGTGCGCCGACCTCGCGAACCTGGGGACCTGAGGATGGGCGACGGGCACGGGCACGAGCACGAGCACGGGCCCGGCCCGGGGCGCCGCTCGGCCCGTGCTCTCCTCTCCAACTGGAACGAGCACGAGGGCTCGGCCGCACGCAAGCTCGCGCTGGCGGCCCGCAACCTGCTGAAGCCCAGCCGGGTCGTCAAGGGATGCTGCGGGCACCCTGGCGAGCCCGGCTGTTGACAGGTGCAGGGCTAGGTCCCCGGTCGGGGGCCGGGACGAGCTCCGGGGGACCCGCGCGGGGGCGGGGAAGGACGGTCTAGCCGTCGCCGGCGTCCCCGCCGCGTTCGCGGATGCGTGCGGCGGCGCCGGCGATCGCGTCGGCGATCGCCTCCGTCCCGGCGGTGCCGCCGAGGTCGGGCGTGCGGGTCTCGCCGGCGGCAAGCACCTGCCGGACGGCGGCGCGGACCGCTCCGGCGCCCTCCGGCTCGTGCAGGTGGTCGAGCATCATCGCCGCCGACAGGATCGTCGCGACCGGGTTCGCGAGGCCCCTGCCCGCGATGTCGGGCGCGCTGCCGTGGACCGGCTCGAAGACGGCGTACTCCCAGCCGATGTTCGCCCCGGGGGCGAGCCCGAGCCCGCCGACGAGGCCGGCGCAGAGGTCGCTCACGATGTCGCCGTAGAGGTTCGGCAGCAGCAGGACGTCCAGCCGCTCGGGCTCTGACGCCAGCGTCAGCGCCATCTCGTCGATCTCGAGCTCCTCGAACTCGACGTCCGGGTAGTGGGCCGCGTCCGCCGTGGCCACCGCCAGGAACACCCCGTCGGAGTGCGGCATGATGCTCGCCTTGTGCCCGACGGTGATCCGCCGGCGGCCGAAGCGCTGCGCGAGGTCGAACGCGAAGTGCACGATACGCCGCGTCCCGGTGACGCTGATGGGCTTGACCGTCACGCCGGCGTCGTGCGGGACCTCGAACGGCCCGAGGGCGCGCAGCCGCTCGCGCAGCGCGTCGAGCTCGGAGCTGCCGGCCCGGAACTCGATGCCGGCGTACAGGTCCTCGGTGTTCTCGCGGACGATCAGCAGGTCGACGCCCTCGAACCGCGAGCGCACGCCGGGCAGCGAGAGTGCCGGGCGCACGGCGGCGAACAGGTCGAGGCCCTGGCGCAGTGCCACGTTCACGCTGCGGAACCCGGTGCCGACCGGCGTCGTGATCGGCCCCTTGAGCGCCGTGCGCGTGTGGCGGATCGACTCGAGCACCCGGTCCGGGAGTGGGGTCCCCTCGCGCTCCATGACGACGGCGCCGGCGTCGTGGACCTCCCATTCGACCTCGACGCCGGCCGCCTCGACCACCCGGCGGGCGGCACCCGTCACCTCGGGGCCGATCCCGTCGCCCGGGATGAGGGTCACGCGGTGGCTCATCGGTGCGGGAAGCCTAGCGCACGCGGGAAGGGCGTTGGCGGACGCCCGGGCCGGCGCAGCGGACGGGACGAGCGGTCAGGCCCGGTTGAAGAGGACGGCCCGCTTGACCTCCTGGATGGCCTGCGTGACCTTGATGCCCCGGGGGCAGGCCTCCGTGCAGTTGAAGGTCGTGCGACAGCGGAAGACGCCGCTCTTCTCGGCCAGGATCGCCAGGCGCTCCTTCCCGGCCTGGTCGCGGGAGTCGAAGACGAACCGGTGCGCGTTCACGATCGCGGCCGGCCCGACGTACTCGCCGTCGCCCCAGAAGATCGGGCACGAGGTGGTGCACGCCGCGCACAGGATGCACTTGGTCGTGTCGTCGAAGCGCGCCCGCTCCTCCGGCGACTGCCGGCGCTCGCGGTCGCCGGGGTCGCTCTCGTTCACCAGGAACGGGAGGATCGAGCGGTAGCCGGCGAAGAACGGCTCCATGTCCACGATCAGGTCCTTCAGGACCGGCAGGCCACGGATCGGCTCGACGGTGACTCTCGGTGCGACGTCCTTCACGAGGACCTTGCAGGCGAGCGCGTTGCGGCCGTTGATCAGCATGGCGTCGGAGCCGCAGATCCCGTGCGCGCACGAGCGGCGCAGGGAGAGCGTCCCGTCCTGGTACCACTTCACCCTGTGCAGCGCGTCGAGCAGCCGGTCGTTCGGCTCGGCCTCGATCGTGTGTTCCTCCCACCAGGGGTCAGGGCGCACGTCGGGGTTGAAGCGCCGGATGCGCAGCGTGAGGTCGACCATGCCGGGCCCGGCCATCAGTACTTGCGCTCCATCGGCACGTACGGGCCCATCTTCACGTCCTTGAACTCGAGCCTCACCGACCCGTCGTCCTGCCGGTAGGCGAGCGAGTGCTTCAACCAGTGCACGTCGTCGCGCAGCGGGTGGTCCTCCCGGTAGTGGGCGCCGCGGCTCTCGTCGCGAGCGAGGGCGCCCGTTGCGACGGTGTCGGAGACGTCGAGCATGAACCCGAGCTCGAGGGCCTCCATCAGCTCGGTGTTGTAGGTCCGGCCCTTGTCCTGCACGGTGATCCGCTCGTAGCGCTCCCGCAGGCCGGGCAGGATGTCCAGGAGCTTGCGCAGCCCATCCTCGCGCCGCACGACCCCGGCGAGGTCGAACATCTGCTCCTGCAGCTCCGAACGGATGTCGGCGACCCGCTGGTCGCCGGACTCTCCGAGCAGGTGCTCGAGGAGCTGCGCGATCGGCCGCTCGGGCTCGTCGGGCAGCGCCGGGAGCGCGGCCGACCTCGCGTACTCGGCCATGTGGGCGCCGCCGCGCCGCCCGAACACCACGATGTCGAGCAGCGAGTTCGTCCCGAGGCGGTTCCCGCCGTGGACCGAGACGCAGGCCGACTCGCCGGCCGCATACAGGCCCGGCACCGGCGTCTCCTCGGGGCCGCTCACCACGCGCCCGTCGATGTCGGTCGGGATGCCGCCCATCGCGTAGTGCGCCGTCGGCTGGATCGGGATCGGCTCCCTCTTCGGCTCCACGCCCAGGTAGACGCGGGCGAAGTCGGTGACGTCGGGGAGCTTCTCGTCGATGACCTCGGCCCCGAGGTGGCTGACGTCCAGCAGGACGTAGTCCTTGCCGTCGACGCCGCGCCCCTCCTTGATCTCCTGGTAGATGGCCCGGGAGACCATGTCGCGCGGCGCCAGGTCCTTGATGGTCGGCGCGTAGCGCTCCATGAACCGCTCGCCCTGCCCGTTCAGCAGGATGCCACCCTCGCCGCGGGCGGCCTCTGACACCAGGATCCCGAGCTTGTAGAGCCCGGTCGGGTGGAACTGGTACATCTCCATGTCCTCGAGCGGGATCCCACGGCGGTAGACGAGGCCGGGCCCGTCGCCGGTCAGCGTGTGGGCGTTCGAGGTGACGCGGAAGATGCGGCCGTAGCCCCCGGTGGCGAACAGGATCGACTTCGCGCGGAACACGTGGAGCTCGCCACTCGCGAGCTCGTAGGCGACGACACCCGCGGCCCGTCCATCGGGGGTGAGCAGCAGGTCGAGGACGTAGAACTCGTTGAAGAACCGGACGTCGTTGCGGATGGCCTGCTGGTAGAGCGTCTGCAGGATCATGTGGCCGGTCCGGTCGGCCGCGTAGCAGGCGCGGCGCACCGGCGCCTCGCCGTGGTTGCGGGTGTGGCCGCCGAACCGCCGCTGGTCGATCTTGCCGTCGGGCGTCCGGTTGAACGGGAAGCCCCAGTGCTCGAGCTCGATCACGGCGTCGACGGCCTCGCGGGCCATGAGCTGAGCGGCCGGTTGGTCGACCAGGTAGTCCCCGCCCTTCACCGTGTCGAACGCGTGCCACTCGGGGTAATCCTCCTCGACGTTTCCAAGGGCCGCGCACATCCCGCCCTGCGCCGCGCCCGTGTGCGAGCGCGTCGGGTAGAGCTTGGAGATCACCGCGGTCCGGACCGACTTCGAGGCCTCGAGCGCGGCCCGCAGCCCGGCCCCGCCGGCGCCGACCACCACCGCGTCGTAGGTGTGGACGGTCGTCATCGCTACTTGATGACCCCCGGCCACTTGGACGGGTCGAAGGTCACGACCACGATCGTCCCGAGCGCGAAGAGCACCAGCCCGACGATCGTGAAGAAGCCGTTGATGGTGAGGCGAACGCCGGGACGGCGCACGTAGTCGAGCGTGATCACCCGCAGGCCGTTGATGCCGTGCAGGATCGCGAGCGACAGCAGCAGCCAGTCCCACGTCCGCCAGAGGGGGCTCTGCCATCGTGTGGCGACGAACCCGAAGTTCACGCGCTCCACCCCGCTGCCGCCGAGATGCATGATCAGGACGTGGCCGACGGCCAGGAACAGCAGCACGATGCCGCTCACCCGCATGAACAGCCACCACCAGAACTCGCCGCCGCGGGCCGGCCGGGCGCGCCCCGCGACCCCGCGGGGCAGCGGCGTCCCGAGGCTGTCGGCCCGGTGGCCGGACTGCTCGGACGACGGCTCCGTGTCGACGGCCATCAGCGGAACACCCTCGGGAGCATGACGATGCTGACCCAGATCATGACCGCGACGAACACCCCGATCGTCCCGTAGGACAGCTCGCGGTGGCGGCGGGCCGCCCGCGGCCAGAAGTCGACGATCATGATCCGCACGCCGTTGAACGCGTGGTACAGGACGGCGGCGACCAGGATCCACTCCAGGAACTGCACGACCGGGTTCTTGTAGATGCTGACCACCCGGTCGTAGGCGGCGGGTCCCCAGCCGACCACTGCGGTGTCGAGGACGTGGGCGAACAGGAAGAGGATCACGACGACGCCGGTCACCCGGTGCAGGACCCAGGACCACTGCCCCTCGCGGCTGCCCCTGTAGAGCCGCCCGTAGCCCTCGTCCCGCCGCCTCGTCTGTCGATCGGCCATCGTGACTCTCGTGACTCTCCGGTGATCGCGCGCCCGGAGTCAAGCTCTTCGGTCCGGGCGGCCCGCAGTCTAACAGGTGCGCGCGATGCCCGAATCGGCCCGGCTCAGCGGGGCGTCAGGGCTGGTTCCACGGGTGCGACGCGGGGCCGGGCTTCGGGTAGAGGGGCAGGATCACGGGCGGGCGCGGCCGCTGGTTGAAGTCGAAGTCCGTGACCAGGTTCCCGAGGATCGCGGCATTCTCGCGCACGTCCGGGCGCGAGTCGGGGCGGCCGTCGGTAGCCGGGTTGATGCGCGCCCCGCCCAGGAAATCGTCCTCGATGAACTTCAGGAACGCGTCGAACGACAGGGTCTGGTGGTCGACGACGCCGCGTCGCGCGTACGGGCTGATGATGATGGCGGGCACGCGCAGGCCGTAGCCGCCCTTGTCGAGCGCCGGCGGCACGACGTTGTCGTAGAAGCCGCCCCAGTCGTCCCAGGCCAGGAAGATGGCGGTGCTCTTCCAGTCGGGGCTGCGCATCACGGCGTCGACGACCCGGGTCACCCAGGCCTGCCCGGTCGCGATGTTCGCCGGCGGGTGCTCGCTGTTGCGCTGGTTCGGGACGACCCAGGCGACGTTCGGTAGCCTTCCAGCCGCGGCCGCCTCGAAGAAGCGCGAGGCGGGCTGGATGTCGCTCATCTGGTGGTCCTGGTGGACGGTTAGGAACTCCGGCAGGGGGTTCCAGATGCTCGGCGTGCCGACGCGCTGGGGCCTCGGGACGCAGTACATGGCGCCGTCGGCGCAGTCGGGCTGGGTGCCCTGGGCGACGTAGTAGCGCCAGCTCACGTGATGGGTGTACAGGAGGTAGGTGAGGTCGGTCCACGGGAACGTCAGGGCCCCCTTGTACCCCCTGATCGCGCCGGGGTGCATGTTGTTCGACACGCAGGTCATGGGGTCGGTGGCCACCCTGCAGCGGGCCGACCACGCCGAGACCATGTACAGGTGGTCGGGCAGGCTCCAGCCGATGCTCGAGGCGAACATGTGGTCGGTGAGCACGAAGTCGTGCGCCCAGGTCCAGTAGTTGGGGATCTGGCGGGCGTCGTGGTAGCCCATCACGCCGACGGGGTTGCCGACCCGGCAGGTGGGGTCCAGAGCCACGATGCATCCGGTCCGCCCGGTCTGGGCCGAGTGGATGAAGCCGTTCATCTTCCCGCCGTTCATGTCCACGTAGGCCGCGCGCGGCGTGTGGGGCCCCCCCGAGTCGACCAGGTGCGGGTCGAAGAAGGGACGCACGCAGGTGTGCGCCTGAGGGTTCGGCACGCACACCGTCGGCACGCCGTGGTGGAACGGGATCCCGTCGGCGCCGGGGAACGTCCCGAAGTAGTTGTCGAAGGACCGGTTCTCCTGCATGACGATGATCACGTGCTTGATCTTGTGGATGCCCGGGGGGACCGCGTAGGGCGTCGCGCTGCGAAACGGCGAGGGCGTCGGGATCGGCGGGAACGTGGCCCTCGTCTTGGGCGCGCCGGTGCAGGAGGCGGCGACGAGCGCGAGGGTCCCGGCGAGGGCGAGCAGGCGAGCGCGGCGAAGTCGGGGGGAGCGTGGGATCGGCATGAACTCCGGAGGATGTCGTCATCTGGCGCCGACGGCCTTGCCGCCGACGGGCCCGAGTCTAGGAACGCCCGCAGCCACTTGGGGCCCGATGCCCGTGGGGATTGTGTGGAGCCGTCGCACGCCGGGCGTCCGGCGGTGTCAACGCACCACGAGCACCGGGCATCCTGCCAGGTGGATCACCTTGTGCGTGACGCTGCCGAGCAGCAGGGCACCGAAGTCCGAGAGGCCGCGCGAGCCCATCACGATGAGCCCGACGCGCTCGGCCTCGGCCTGCGCGAGGATCTCGCGCGCCGCGTTGCCGAACATCGTGGTGCGCACCTCGCCCCGGGCCGAGACCCCGGCGTCCTTCAGGTCGCGCACGACCCGGTCGACGAGGTCGGTGGCCTCGTCGGGCGTCTCGAGGTCGTAGGCGCCGGCGCGGCTGATCTCGCGCTCGCGCAGGTGCAGCACGATGACCTCGCCGCCGCCGACGTGGCTGAGCTCCTTCACCGTCTCCACCGCCCGCATCGAATGCTCGGAGCCATCGATCGGCAGGAGGACCTTCTCGAGCATGGCTCCCCCTTTCCGCGTTCCGTCGGCGGCCGCCGCTCCCGGCGTCCCGCCTCCGTCATCACCGTACCCCCGGTGTCGCACGACCCCGAGGGGAGAACGGCCCCCGGGCGAGGGGTCGGTCGGGGTCCCGGGCCCTCGCGCCGTCCGTCACCCGGGCGGTAGGCTTGCTGCACCATGGGGGCTGCCACGGACGAGGGACGCCGGCGCACCCACGCCGGCGTCGAGATTCGCTCGGTCTATGGCCCGGATGACCTCGAGGGGTTCGATCCGGCGCGCGATCTCGGCCGGCCCGGCGACCCGCCGTTCACCCGCGGGGTGTACGAGACGATGTACCGCGGCCGCGTCTGGACGATGCGGCAGTACGCGGGCATGGGGACGGCCGCCGAGACCAACCGCCGGTTCCGTTACCTGCTGGGGAAGGGGCAGACGGGGCTGTCGGTCGCGTTCGACCTGCCCACGCAGATGGGCTACGACTCCGATCATCCGAGGTCGGAGGGCGAGGTCGGGAAGACGGGCGTCGCGATCGACTCGATCGACGACATGCGGCGCCTGTTCGCGGGCATCCCGCTCGACAGGGTCACGACCTCGATGACGATCAACGCGACGGCTCCCATCCTGCTGCTGCTCTACGAGCTGGTGGCCGAGGAGCAGGGCGTCCCGGCCTCGGCGCTCGGTGGGACCGTCCAGAACGACCTGCTCAAGGAGTACGCCGCCCGGGGCACCTACATCTACCCGCCGAAGCCCTCGATGCGATTGATCACCGACCTGTTCGCCTACTGCCGCGAGCGGCTGCCCCGGTGGAACACGATCTCGATCAGCGGCTACCACATCCGGGAGGCGGGGGCGACGGCCGTGCAGGAGGTCGCCTTCACGCTGGCGAACGCGATCGCCTACGTGCGGGCGGCCGTGGACGCCGGCCTCGAGGTCGACGAGTTCGGGCCACGCCTCTCCTTCTTCTTCGCCTGCCACATGAACTTCTTCGAAGAGGTCGCGAAGTTCCGGGCAGCCCGGCGGATGTGGGCGCGGATCATGGGCGAGCGGTTCGGGGCCAGGGATCCGCGGAGCATGATGCTGCGCTTTCACACGCAGACCGGCGGGGCGACCCTCACCGCGCAGCAGCCCGAGAACAACATCGTCCGGACCGCCTACGAGGCCATGGCCGCGGTGCTGGGCGGGACCCAGTCGCTGCACACGAACTCCTACGACGAGGCGCTGGCGCTGCCGACCGAGCACGCGGTGAAGGTCGCGCTGCGGACCCAGCAGGTGCTGGCCCACGAGACCGGCGTCGTCGACACGGTGGACCCGCTCGGGGGCTCGTACTTCGTCGAGTCGCTGACGAACGAGATCGAGGTGCGGGCGACCGAGCTGATCGACAAGATCGATGGCATGGGCGGGTCGGTCGCGGCCATCGAGGCCGGATGGATGCAGGACGAGATCGCCGAGTCCGCCTACCGCATCCAGCAGGAGATCGAAGGGGGCGAGCTGATCGTCGTCGGCGTCAACCGGTTCCAGGACGAGGCCGAGTCCCCGCCGGAGCTCCTGCGGATCGACGAGTCGGAGGTGGCCGCGCAGATCGAACGGGTCCGCGCGCTGCGCGCGGGCCGCGACCAGGCGACTGTGGACCGGACGCTCGCGGCGGTGGCCGAGACGGCACGGGGGACCGGGAACCTGCTTCACCCCATGCGCGAGGCACTGTCGGCGCGGGCGACGCTCGGGGAGGTCTCGGAGGCCCTGCGGTCGGTGTTCGGTACGTACGAGCCGAGCCGGTAGGACCCGGGCGGGCCGCGCCTGGCCGGCGCCGCCGACGCCGTGCGGCTCGGCTACTCGATCAGGGCGAGCGGCTGGTCGGCCTGGACGACGTCGCCCTTCTGGATCATGAGGTCCTTCACGACGCC
>JAJYHN010000185.1 GCA_021784765.1 Actinomycetes bacterium | reverse complement strand
CCGCCCGGCACCCACGTCGCCCCCGATCGCCACGTCGAACGCGGGGCGATAGCCACGCTCGTCACGCGCCATCGTCGCGCGGAGCCCGACGTGCGCGGCCTGGACCTGGGCGCACGACGCCTTGCACCCGCTCAGGTGGAGCCGTAGCCCGTTGATCTCCGGCCAGCGCGCCTCGGGCACGTGGCCACGCAGGTACTCGATCAGCTCGGCGCCACAGGTCTTGACGTCGAGGACCGCAAACTTGCAGAAGGGCGCGCTCGTGCAGGCGAGGACCGCCCGCGAGAACGGGTCCGGAGACGGAGAGAACCGCTCGAGAACTGGCTCGGCCAGGACCCGTTCCCGGTCGCCGACGCCGGTCAGGATGACGTTCTGACGCTGGGTGATGCGGAGCCCGCCGTCGCCGTGCTCGCGCGCGAGCCGGGCCAGCTCCGCCAGGTCGGCCCATTCGAGGCGGCCCAGCGGGACGCATAGCCCGACCCACGATCGGCCACGCCGGTCGGCGTGGACCCCGAGATGGTCCTCGAACCGCCAGGTCGAAAGGTCCTCGCCGGCGGGCAGCAGCCGGAGCGGCAGGCGGCGGGCGATCTCGGCCGTCGTGGCCGCCGGCCCCAGGCCATGCACGAGCACCCGGAAGCGGTTGACGGCCTTGTGCTGGTAGTCGCCAACCTCGGCGTAGAGCTCCAGCGCCGCGCGGACGACGTCGACGACGCGCCAGGGGGGGACGAACAGGTCGAGCCGGGAAGCGAGTCGCGGTGAGTCGGAGAGGCCGCCGCCAGCGTGGACGTTGAAACCGACCTCGGTGCCGCGCCGGGCCGGGGTGAAGGCGAGGTCGTGGAGACGGGCCTGCACGCAGTCGGTCGGGCAGCCGCTGACGGCGACCTTGAACTTGCGCGGCAGCCGGGCCGTCAGGGTCGACTCGAACCGGGCGAGCTGGGCGAGCGCGGTTGTCGCGGGCCCGGCCTCGAGCATGGCTGCTGGATCGAGCCCATCAACCGGGCAGCTCGTGACATTGCGCAGGGTGTCGCCGCACGCCTGGGCGGTTTCGAGGCCCACCGCCGCGCAGCGGCGCCACACCTCGGGGAGCATCTCGAAACGGATCCAGTGGAGCTGGACGTCCTGGCGGGTCGTGAGCTCGACGAAGCGATCCGGTCCCTCCTCGTCCGGCGGCCGGACCGCGAAGTCACGCGCGATCCCAGCGATCACCTCGGCCTGGTCGGCCCGCAGCCGGCCGCCCGGGATCCGGGTACGCAGCATGAAGTACCCGTCCTGGCGGTCGTCGTACACGCCTGCCAGGCGGAGCTTCGCCACGCCCAGCGAGCGGATGCCGGGGTCGAGGTCCTCCCAGCGCCGGGATCCGGCCCCGCGGATCCGGGCGATCACCTCGGCCGGGCCGTCCGGACCACGGAAGAGGTCTCCCATCACGTGCTCCTCTCTCTGGCGGGCGGACGACGGCCTCGCCGGCCGACGGGCGCACCCCCGCGGTATGTCCCGTGGCAACCTCGACGCGCCTGCACGGCGCATGCACGAGCCGGCCGAGCCGCCGGACTTCGCGGCCGCGAGCCCCACGGCGACGGCGGCACGGCCCTCGGTGGACGCTTCGGCCGCGTCGATGGCGGGAATCCACGGCACGGGCTCGCGGCACACGGCAGGGCCGGGACGGTGGCCATCGCCCACCGCGCGAGCGTGCCGTTGGCCGTCACGGCCAGTCCTCCCCGTCCGCCACCACGAGCGCCGCGCCGACCGTCCCGTTCGTCGTCTCGTCGATGAGGATCGCGGCCCCCGTCGAGCGGTTGTGCCGGTAGGAGTCGGCAAAGACGGGCTCGGCGAGCCGCAACCGAACGCGGCCGATGTCGTTTGGGCCCAGGCATCCGGGCTCCGGCTCGCATGCCAGCGTGGTGATGTCGAGCCGGTGAACGATGTCCGCGACGAGCGCTCGGACAGTTCGGGTCGTGTGCTGCAGCAGGTAGCGTGCGCCCCGGGCGAGCGGCGCGTCCCCGAGCCAGCAGACGAGGAGGTCGAGCTCGCAGCGCGCCGACGGAACATCGTCAGGCCCCACGAGGAGGCCACCCCGGCCGAGGTCGACGTCGTCGACGAGGCGGATCGCGATCGAGCGCGGCGGGAACGCCTCGGCGATCGGTCCGTCGAACGTGTCGATCGCGGCGACCCGAGTCCGGATCCCGGACGGCAGGACGACGACCTGGTCGCCCGGCCGGAAGCTGCCGCCCTCGACCCGTCCGGCGTAGGCGCGGTAGTCGGGCGCGAGCGAGCGGTCGCCCCGGATCACCCACTGGACCGGGAAGCGGCGCCGGACGAGGTCGTGACCGGACTCGAGCTCGACCGTCTCGAGGTGTTCGAGGAGCGGCGGGCCGCCGTACCAGGGCATCGCCGCGGAGTGCTGAACGACGTTGTCGCCGCGGAGCGCGGAGATCGGGATGGTGGTCATCTCGGGCACGCCGAGGCGCCCGGCGAGGGCCTTGAGCTCCTCTCGAATGGGGGCGAAGACACCGTCGTCGTAGCCGACGAGGTCCATCTTGTTGATGGCCCCGACGAGGTGGGGCACGCCGAGGAGTGCCGCGATCGCGACGTGACGGCGGGTCTGCTCCAGGACACCGTGGCGGGCGTCGACGAGGACGACTGCGAGCTCGGCCGTCGAGGCGCCGGTGACCATGTTCCGGGTGTACTGGAGGTGCCCCGGGGTGTCGGCGATGATGAACCTCCGACGCGGGGTCGCGAAGTAGCGATAGGCGACGTCGATCGTGATCCCCTGCTCGCGCTCGGCCCGCAAGCCGTCGGTCAGGAGGGCGAGGTCGATCCCGGCGGCGCTGCGCCGCCGGCTCGCCTGCTCGAGCGCCGCGAGCTGGTCGTCCGCGATCGCGTGCGTGTCGTGGAGGAGGCGGCCGATGAGCGTGCTCTTGCCGTCGTCGATCGAGCCCGCCGTCGAGAATCGGAGGAGCTCGGACGTTGGGCGCGGCAGGTGGGCGCGATGGGTGCCGGGGGTAGGGGCGAGGCTGCTCATCGTCAGAAGTAGCCCTCGCGCTTGCGATCCTCCATCGCCGCCTCGGAATAGGCGTCGTCGGCCCGTGTCGCCCCGCGCTCGCTGATGCGCGCCGCGGCCACCTCGGCGATCACCTCGTCGAGGGTCCGCGCGGTCGACGCGACGGCCCCGGTGCAGCTCATGTCGCCGACGGTCCGGAAGCGCACGGTCAGGGTCTCGACGACCTCGCCGTCGCGCGGGTGGACCGCGTCGGACACGGCCAGCCACATGCCGTTGCGGCACACGACGCGCCTGCGGTGGGCGAAGTAGATCGACGGGACCTCGAGGCGTTCCGCGGCGATGTACTGCCAGATGTCGAGCTCGGTCCAGTTGCTGATCGGGAACACCCGCATGTGCTCACCGGGTCGGAGCCGGCCGTTGTAGAGGCTCCAGAGCTCGGGACGCTGGTTGCGCGGGTCCCAGACGCCACGCGCGTCACGATGACTGAAGATCCGCTCCTTCGCCCGGGCCTTCTCCTCGTCGCGCCGCCCGCCGCCGAAGAGGGCGTCGAAACGGTGCTCGACGATCGCGTCAAGGAGCGTGACCGTCTGGAGCCGGTTCCTCGACGGGTCGGGACCGGGTTCTTCGTTGACGCGTCCCCGGTCGATCGACTCCTGGACCGAGGCGACGATCAGCCGCTCGCCGAGCTCGGCCACGCGGCGGTCACGGAAGGCGAGGACCTCAGGGAAGTTGTGGCCAGTGTCGACGTGGAGGATCGGGAACGGGAAGCGGCCCGGCCGGAAGGCCTTCTCGGCGAGCCGCAGCAGGACGAGCGAGTCCTTGCCGCCCGAGAAGAGCAGAGCCGGCCGCTCGAAGACCGCGGCCG
>JAJYHN010000197.1 GCA_021784765.1 Actinomycetes bacterium | reverse complement strand
GGCCGCCCCGTAGTACGCGGTGCTCAGCACGTCACCGAGGAAGACCGCCCGATCGTCGTCCACGTCCTCGGGAACGGACAGCAGGTTCACGTCGGCCACCGGGATCCGCACGCGCTCGGCCTGTGCCCCGGCGAGCCCCCCGCCGAACACGCCGAGCCCGAGCATCCGGAGGTCCTCGCACAGCGCCGTCTGCCCCGCGCGGCAGAACCAGCAGGCCCCGCAGGCCACGGCGAACGAGGCGACGACACGGTCGCCCGGCCGGAACCGCGCCACCGCCGATCCGACCTCCTCGACCACACCGACGACCTCGTGCCCGAGCGTGGCCCCCGGCTCCACCGGCGCCTTTCCGTGGTACAGGTGCAGGTCCGAGCCGCAGATCGCCGCCACGGCGACGCGCAGGATCGCGTCGCCCGGCTCCTCGATCGCCGGCTCGGGGACGTCCTCGACGAGGACCCGCCCGACGTCGCCGAAGACGACGGCCCGCACGGCCGCTCAGTCCTCGTCGACGAACCGGGTCGGCACGCTGCCGGCGAGGTTCACCAGGACGTTGGCGGCCTTCACGTACCGCACGATCGTCGGCAGGTCGCCCTTCAGCCGGAGCTTGCCCTGCATCATGCCCCGGACGGGGTCGAGCTCGCCGCGGATGACCTGCTTCCAGCGCGTGTACGGCGCGCGGATGACGAACGCGGCCCGCTCCCCCTCCTCCGGCGCCAGGCCGAGACGGTGGTCCCGGCACGCCCCGTGCCACAGGTCGAACCACGCCCAGACGTCCTCGTGCACGCCCCGGTCGGGCTCGGCCTCGAACACGTAGGAGAGGTCGCCCTCCCAGCTCGCGGCCGCCTCCCGGTACTCGGGGCTGGCGTTGATCCGGGCGACGTAGTCCTGCATCCACTCCGGGCTCGGGAACTCGAACATGTGCACCACCTCCCGCGCGACCCTACAGCGACGGCTTCACGATCATCAGGTACAGGATGGTCACGGTGAGGATGCTGACGACCCCGAGCAGCGGCCGAAGCCGGCGCGACGCGGCCTCGAACTCGGCCGCCACCTCCGGTGGGCCCTGCCGGCCACCCCGCTCGGCGAGGGCGAGGCGGCGGCGCGCCAGGGGGCCGACGAGGGCGAGCGCCGCGACCATGACCACGACGTACAGGCCGATTCCGACATCCAGCCACCGGGCGTGCGCCAGGCGCCATCGCTCCAGCACGATCAGCGCTGTGCCGGTGACCGCCTGGGCCGCGAGCGCCGGGGTCGCGAGGCGCCGGTCGATCACATGGACCATGCGCAGGACCCAGGCCGTCGCCTCCGGGGCCAGGCGCTGCGTGCGCGCGACCCACATGCCGTAGGTGAGCGACGGCCCGACCCCCGCGATCGCGCCCATGACGTGCAGGAACAGGAACAGGTCGATCCAGGAGCCCCGGCTCATCGGCGCGAGAGGGCGATCACGATGATTCCGAACAGGTTGAACGCGGCGTGGGTCGCCATCGAGGCCAGCAGGCTCTGCCGGCGCTCGTAGACCCAGGCCAGCCCGACGCCGATCACGAAGAGCGTCGGGATCAGCAGCGGGTAGACGTGCACCAGCCCGAAGGCCGCCCCAGAGATCAGCGCCGCCGGCCAGAACCGCAGGCGCCGGCGGAGCCCCTTGAACAGGAACCCCCGGAAGAACGTCTCCTCGCCGAGCGGCGCCGCGATCACGACGACCGGCGCGAGCGCCGTGAGCCATCCCCCCCGCACGCAGGTCGGCACCTGGTTCGGCTCGACCGGGGTGTGCCCGAGCAGCAGCCGGGCGATCGCGATCACCAGCTCGCCGAACACCAGGCTCACGACCACCAGGACGGCGCCGGCGCCGAGGCCGACGGCGAGGTCCCCGAGCGGCCGTCGCGGAACGCCGAGCGCCCGGAGCGGCCCACGGCTGACGAACCGGACCCACAGCACGACCACGATGCCGAAGGCGAGCTCCCCGACGAGGGTGGTCGCGAACGTCTGGGGCCCGCACGAGGGGAAGGCGCGGGCCGCCAGGCCGCCGCCGACCCCGACGAGCAGCGCGAGGAAGAAGACCGGGATCGCCTCGAGGGGGCTCCAGGTCGCCTGGGGAACCTCGTCTCCCGCGTCGGGACGTGGCGGCGGGGCGCCCGGCGGCGGCGGCAGGCGGATGGCCATAGAGCGTTCATCCTACGTTCCCGGGCGGCGCCGCCCCGCCCGGCGGCCCCGGGCAAGATTCCCACCGGGCCTCCACGGAAGCCACCGGAGCCGGGCGTATGATCCGGCCCCCGATGAAGCTCGTCACCTACGACCGGGGGGGCGCGCGGCGCCTCGGTGCGTGGGTGGCCGGGACTGTCGTCGACCTGCCCGACGCGGTCGGCCATCCGGCCTTCCCCACGACCATGGAGGCGCTGGTCGCCCGCCACGGCGGCACGACGCTCGACGCGGCGCGGACGGCCATCGCCGACCCCGACCTGGTCGCCGGGTGCTCCGTCGAACGAGCCCGGCTGCTCGTGCCGATCCTGCCCGCGTCCCTGCGCGACTTCGACGCGTTCGCGACGGGCCGCGACGCCGGGCAGACGGGTGGTCGGCGTCCGGATCGCGTCCCGACGTTCCCCCCGTACTCGAAGGGCAATCATCGCAGCGTCCTCGGCCCCGGCGAGGAGCTTGCGTGGCCGGCGTTCACCCGCGCCCTGGACTACGAGCTGGAGGTCGCGTGCGTCGTCGGGGGAGCCGGTCGCGACGTCCGCCCCGAGGACGCGCGGGCCATGATCTTCGGCTACACGATCATGAACGACTGGTCGGCCCGGGATCTTCGCCGCGACGAGCTCGCCGCCTGCCTCGGGCCGGGCAAGAGCACCGACTTCGCCACCTCCCTCGGCCCCTGCATCGTCACCCCCGACGAGTTCGACCCCTCGGCGGCCCGCATGGTCGCGCGGGTGGACGGCGAGGGCTGGTCGGAGGGCGACCTCGGCGCGGCCCGGTGGCGCTTCCCGCAGATGATCGCCCACGCCGCCCGCGGCGAGGACGTGCTGCCCGGCGATGTCTACGGGTCGGGCGCCTTCGCCGGAGGCTGCGGCGCCGACCTCGGGCGACGGCTGCCCGACGGATGCGTCGTCGACCTCGAGGTCGAGGGCCTCGGCGTCCTGCGCACCCGGGTCCTCCCCCGCGGGACCCCGCCGGCCCGGCGGGCCCCGTCGGCCCGGCGGATGCAGGACCGGGCGGCCTCGATCGCGCTGCTCCGCTGACCCGCCGCCGTCCGCCCGCGCCGTCCGCGAGGCGCCCGGCTCAGCCCTCGGCGGCCGCCCGGAGCTCCGCGGCGGCCGCGGCGGGGTCGGGACGCCCGAAGATCGCCGTGCCCGCGACGAACACGTCCGCGCCGGCCCGCGCGGCCTCCGGCGCCGTCGACGCGTCGACGCCGCCGTCGACCTCGATGCGAAACGACAGGCCCCGGTCGGCCCGGAGCTTCGCCGCCCGCTCGACCTTCGCCAGCTGCTCGGGCTGGAACCGCTGGCCCCCGAACCCGGCCTTGATCGTCATCACCAGCAGCAGGTCGATGCCTTCATCCAGGTAGGGCGCCACCTCGTCGAACGGCGTCGGGCCGTCCACGACGACGCCGGCCTGCATCCCGAGGTCGTGGGCCCGTCGGAGGAACGGTCGCTGGTCGCCGGCCTCCACGTGCGCCGTGCAGAGCTGCGCACCGCCCTCGGCGAGGCCCTCGAGCCACCTGGCCGGGTCGCTCACCATGAGGTGGCAGTCCAGGAACAGATCCGTGTGCCGCCGCAGCGACCGGACCACCGGCGGCCCGATCGTGAGGTTCGGCACGAAGTGCCCGTCCATCAGGTCGACGTGGACCCAGTCGACCGCGTCGCGCACCCGCGCCACC
>JAJYHN010000106.1 GCA_021784765.1 Actinomycetes bacterium | reverse complement strand
CAGGTCCACCCGATCCCCCAAGAACCTAAGTAAACGGTATTGGGGCTAGGCCCCCGGCCCTGCCCCTGGAGTGCTCGGCCCCTGCTGGCCGGCGGTCGGGGCGAGCGGCTCGAGCTCGAACGGCGTGGCCGGCAGGCCGGCGCGTGCCTCGGGCATCGCCGCCTCCTCGCTCACGACGCCGGCGGCACCCGCGGCACCCGCGGCACCCGCGGCACCCGCGGCACCCGCGGCACCCGCGGCACCCGCGGCACCCGCGGCACCCGCGGCACGGCCGGTCGCTTCGGCAGCGAGGCGCTCCACGGCCGCCGTGAGCAGGTCCAGCGACTCGGAGAGGGCCCGCTGGACCTCGGCGCAGACGACGCGGTCGCGCTCCCGCCCCTCGACCTGCAGGTCGCGGATGGCCCCGGTGAGCTCCTTGCCGACGGCGCGCAGGGTCTCGGCGACCAGGCGGAGCCCCGATTCCAGGCGCGCCACACGCGCCTCCAGCGCCCGGGGATCGGGGGCCGGCCGCAGGTCGACGAACTTCGATGCGGCATCCATGCGGCTCCCCGCACGGGCGGGGGGCTCGGTGGCGGCCGCCTCGCCGGCGGGCAGCTCCTCACCCATCAACATCCGCCAGAGCCTGCCCATGCGGGCGGCCTGGTGTGGATCGGTCGTTCGCTGCATGGCGAGCTCGCAATCCGGGGCCGGCACGAGGCTCTTGGCGGCAGTGTAGAGGAGGTCACCCGCGGATTCACGCACCTTCGGCAACGCCGTCGGAGGTCGCGACGGGCACCGCCCCGCGCCGGGCGGCGAGGTTCACTCCACGGCCGGTGGCGGCCAGGGGTCCGTCCCGACTGGGGCGTCTGGGTTGGGGAGAACAGTCTGGTTCGTCACGCGGGCTTGACAGTCCGCGGCTGGTCCGGCACCCTGCCACCGTGGGGTGGACGAAGGAGCGGATCGGCGCGCGCGCGACGTACGTAGCCGCCGGCTGACGGCGCGGACCGGCCGTGGGCCGGTGCGCGCCCTTGCCCTTCGCGCGGGAGCGCGAGGGGCTTTTCGTTTCCCGGCGGCGGGCGACAGGTTCCGACCGACCGCGGACCGGGTGCCGGCCGGAGAGCATCGAGGACGATCGAGCGAGGAGCGATGCGGTGACGAGGACGGTGGACATCACGATCGCGGGGCCGGCCACGGCCCGCGCGGCCGAGATCCTCACGCCCGAGGCGCTGGGGTTCGTCGGCGACCTCTGCGCCGAGCTCGAGCCGGCCCGCGCGGCCCTGCTGGGCGCCAGGGCCGAGCGGCAGGCCGCCCTCGACGCCGGAGAGCTGCCCGGCTTCCTCACGGCGACGGCCGGCGTGCGCGCGGGCGACTGGCGGGTCGCGCCTGCCCCGATGGAGCTCGCCGACCGGCGGGTCGAGATCACCGGGCCGGTCGAGCGCAAGATGATGATCAACGCCTTCAACTCCGGGGCGCGGGTGTTCATGGCCGACTTCGAGGACGCCAACTCCCCGACGTGGGCGAACGTGGTGGACGGTCAGGCGAACCTGGTCGACGCCGTCGAGGGCACGATCTCGCTCGAGACTCCCGAGAAGGCCTACCGCCTGGGCGAGGAGGTCGCGACGCTGTTCGTGCGGCCCCGGGGCTGGCACCTGCACGAGAAGCACGCGCTGGCGGGCGGGCGGCCGGCCTCGGCGAGCCTGTTCGACTTCGGGCTGTACGCCTTCCACTGTGGCCGGCGCCGTGCCGAGCGCGGCACCGGGCTCTTCCTCTATCTGCCGAAGCTCGAGAGCCACCTCGAGGCCCGGCTCTGGAACGACGCCTTCGCGTTCGCCGAGGAGCGGCTCGGCCTCGATCGCGGGTCGATCCGGGCCACGGTGCTGATCGAGACGGTCCTGGCGGCGTTCGAGATGGACGAGATCCTCTACGAGCTTCGCGAGCACTCGGCGGGGCTGAACGCAGGGCGCTGGGACTACATGTTCAGCATCATCAAGAAGTTCCGCTCGCGCCCCGAGTTCGTGCTGCCCGACCGCGCGCAGGTGACGATGACGGTCCCGTTCATGCGCGCCTACACCGAGCTCCTGGTCAGGACCTGCCACGCTCGCGGGGCGCACGCGATCGGAGGCATGGCCGCCTTCATCCCGAGCCGACGCGACGCGGCGGCGAACGAGCTGGCGCTCGCCAGGGTCCGGGAGGACAAGCGCCGCGAGGCGGGGGACGGGTTCGACGGGACCTGGGTCGCCCATCCCGACCTGGTGCCGACGGCGACCGAGGAGTTCGACCGCGTGCTCGGCGAGCGGCCGAACCAGCTCGAGCGGCTCCGCGAGGACGTGACGGTGGGGGCCGCCGACCTGCTCTCGGTCCCCGACACGCCCGGCGACGTCACCGAGGCGGGGATCCGCACCAACGTCAGCGTCGGCATCCAGTACCTGGCGTCGTGGCTCACGGGGGGCGGGGCCGCGGCGATCAACAACCTCATGGAGGACGTGGCGACGGCCGAGATCTCGCGGTCGCAGCTCTGGCAGTGGGTCCGCCACGGCGCGAGCCTCGGCGGTGGGCGCGCGGTGGACCGCGCGCTGGTCCGGGCGGTGGCGGACGAGGAGACCGCGGCGATCCGGGCCGCGGTCGGCGACGAGGGCTACGCGGCCGGCAGGTTCGCCGACGCCCGTCGCCTGTTCGAGCGCGTATCCCTCGAGGACGACTTCGTGGAGTTCCTGACGATTCCGGCGTACGAGCAGATCGATTGAGCGAGCGGACCGACGACCACGGGAGGCGTGCGATGAACGGCAGGGGTGGGGGGACGACGAGGGCGGAGCAGGCGACCGCGCTGCTCCGCGACTGGGCGACCAGCGACCGATGGAGCGGCGTGGAGCGGGGCTACACGGCCGAGGACGTCGTGCGCCTGCGCGGGTCGTTCGTCGAGGAGCACACGATCGCCCGGCGGGGGGCGGAGAGGCTGTGGCGCACGCTCCGCGAGGAGGAGTATGTCCCGGCGCTCGGGGCCCTCACCGGCGGCCAGGCCGTGCAGATGGTGAAGGCCGGGCTGAGGGCGATCTACCTGTCGGGCTGGCAGGTCGCGGCCGACGGGAACGCCGCGGCGCAGGTCTACCCTGACCAGAGCCTGTACCCGGCGAACAGCGTCCCCGCGATGGTCCGCCGCCTGAACAACGCGCTGCGCCGCGCCGACCAGGTCCACTGGGCCGAGGGCGACGACGCCACCGACTGGATGGTGCCGATCGTCGCCGACGCCGAGGCCGGATTCGGCGGGCCGCTCAACGCCTTCGAGCTGATGAAGGCCATGATCGAGGCCGGGGCGTCGGGGGTGCACTTCGAGGATCAGCTGGCCTCGGAGAAGAAGTGCGGGCACCTCGGCGGCAAGGTGCTGGTGCCGACCTCGCAGTTCGTGCGGATGCTGACGGCCGCGCGTCTCGCGGCCGACGTCCAGGGGGTCCCGACGATCGTCGTCGCCCGGACCGACGCGCTGGGGGCCACGCTGCTGACGAGCGACGTCGACGAGCGTGACCGCGAGTTCGTGACCGGCGAGCGGACCCCCGAGGGCTACTTCCGCGTCCGTGCCGGCATCGAGGCGGCGATCGCGCGCGGCGTCGCCTACGCCCCCCACGCCGACCTGCTGTGGTTCGAGACCTCGCACCCCGACATGGACGAGGCGCGCCGGTTCGCGGAGGCCGTCCACGCCGAATTCCCGGGGAAGATGCTCGCCTACAACTGCTCGCCCTCGTTCAACTGGAAGCGGAACCTCGACGACGGTCAGATCGCTCGGTTCCAGCGCGAGATCGGCGCGATGGGCTACGCGTTCCAGTTCATCACGCTGGCCGGCTTCCACCAGCTGAATGCCGGGATGTTCGAGCTGGCCCACGGCTACGCGCGGGAGGGCATGACGGCCTACGTGCGGTTGCAAGAGCACGAGTTCGCGATGGAGGAGCTCGGCTACACGGCGACCCGGCACCAGCGCGAGGTCGGGACCGGCTACTTCGACGAGGTCTCCGGGATCGTGAGCGGCGGGACCGCCTCGACGCTGGCGCTCGCCGGCTCCACGGAGAACGAGCAGTTCGAGGAGCACGCGAGCGGGCACTGATCGAGGGGAGGCCCTCGGCCCCCGGCCCCCGCGAAGCGGGCGGCCGGGTGGGCCCGCCCGCTGCCGGGTCAGCCGCGCAGCGCCCGCGCGAACGCCTCGAGGTTCACGAGGAACCGTTCCGCGTCCTCCCCGGTGTGCTGCACCGAGATCGTCCATTGCTCGGACTTGCCCCAGGGCGGAAGGAACACGCCGCCGTTGTGCTGGAACAGCCAGTGCCCGTGGCTGAACCGGTCGTCGACCGCGAGGAACTCGCGGTAGTTGCGCACCTTTGTCGGGTGGAACACCACGCAGCCCTTCGCGCCGATGGCGACGACGTGTCCGGGCAGGCCGTGGGCCTCGAGGATCCGCTCCGCGCCCCCCGCCATCGTGGAGCGGACCTCGCCGATTCGGGCGTAGCCCTCGTCGGTCAGGATCTCGGTCAGGGTGGCCCGTGCGGCTGCCATCGTGAGCGGGTTGCCGTTGAAGGTGCCGACCTGCTCGTAGCGGCCGTCGGCGACGAACGCCATCACCTCCTCGGTGGCCCCGACCGCGCCGCACGGCAGCCCGCCGCCCATCGCCTTGGCCAGGCAGACGATGTCGGGCGTCACGCCGAGATGCTCGGTGGCGCCGCCCGGGGCGATCGAGAGGCCGGTCTTCACCTCGTCGAAGGCGAGCAGGGCGCCGTGCCGGTGCAGCAGGTCGCGCAGCCCCTCCACGTAGCCGGGCTCGGGGGGCACGATCCCGATGTTCATCATGAGCGGCTCGATGATCATCCCGGCGATGCGCCCGGCGTGCTCCTCCAGCGCCCGCTCGACGGCCGCGAGGTCGTTGAACGGCACGACCACGGTGAGCTCGGCGATCTGGGCCGGAACCCCCCCGGACGCCGGGACGCTCACCGGACGGTCGGCCGGACCGATCGCGGGGGGCTGCTGGTAGACCGAGACCTGCACCGAGTCGTGGTGGCCGTGGTAGCTGCCCTCGACCTTCAGGATCAGTGGCCGCCCGGTGACGGCGCGCATGAGGTGGACGGCGTCCATCGTCGCCTCGGTCCCGGAGTTGCCGAACCGCCACAGCGGCAGCCCGAACCGGCGCTGGAGGTCCTCGGCGACGACGATGGCGTCCTCGGTCGGTTGGGCGAAGTGCGTGCCCCGGCGCACCCGCGCCGAGACGGCCTCCACGATCTTCGGGTGCGCGTGGCCAACGACCATGACGCCATAGCCGGCGTGCAGGTCCACGTACTCCTTGCCGTCGACGTCGTAGATCCTCGAGCCCTCGCCGTGCGAGAGCCACACCGGGCGGGGCCGTGCGATCTGCCAGTTCGACGTCACGCCGCCGGCCAGCGACCGGCGGGCGCGATCGAGCAGCTGGGCGGAGCCGGGCTGGCGGTCCAGGAAGATGCGCTCCTGGTCCTCGATCAGCCGGTCGAGGCGGGCGGACTCCTCGGGGGTCAACGGCGCTGCGGGCATGGCGGATCGGGCTCCCTTCGTTGGATCGGGCTCCGGCGGCCGGAGCCTACCGCGACAGGTTCACGTAGATGTGCTTGGTCTCGAGGAAGTCCTCGATGCCGTGGGCCCCGAGCTCGCGGCCGATGCCGCTCTGCTTGAAGCCGCCCCACGGGGCCTCGGTCGGGGCGGGCTGGGAGTCGTTGATCCACACGGTCCCGGCCCGCAGCGCACGGGCGGTGGTGATCGCCTTGGTGATGTCCCGGGTCCACACCGCCGCCGCCAGGCCGTAGTCGTTGTCGTTCGACAGCGCGAGGACCTCGTCGAGGCCCGAGAAGGGGATCACCGACATCACCGGGCCGAAGATCTCCTCGCGGGCGATCCTCGCCCGGTTGTCGACGTCGGCGAAGATCACCGGCGGCACGAAGTAGCCACCCGAAAGGCGCGGGTCCTCGGGACGGGCGCCCATCACCGCGAGCCGCGCCTCGCCGCCACCGATCTCGATGTAGCGCTCGACCCGCTCCTGCTGCTCGCGGCTCACGAGGGGCCCCATCGTCGTCTCCTCGTCGAGGCCGTCGCCGAGGCGGATGGCCCGCGTCCGCTCGGCCATCGCCTCGAGGGCCCGGTCGTAGATCGCCCGCTCGACGAACACCCGCGAGCCGGCCGAGCAGACCTCACCCTGGTTCCCGAAGATCCCGACGCAGCTCCCCTCGATCGCGGCCTCGAACTCGGCGTCGGCGAACACGATGTTCGGGGACTTCCCCCCGAGCTCCAGGGTGACGCGCTTCAAGGTGTCGGCGCCCGCGCGCATGATGATCCGGCCGACCTCGCGCGAGCCGGTGAACCCGACCTTGTCGACCTTCGGGCTCGAGACCAGGGGCGCGCCGGCGCTCTCCCCGAAGCCGGTCACCACGTGCAGGACGCCCCGGGGGAGCCCAGCCTCCTCGAGGATCCTCGGGATCTCGAGCGCGGTGAACGGGGTCTGCTCGGCCGGCTTCAGGATCACGGTGCACCCGGCCGCGAGCGCCGGGGCGAGCTTCTGGATGGCCATCATCATCGGGTAGTTCCAGGGCGTGATGGCCGCAACGACCCCGACCGGCTCCTTGACCACGAGCGACAGCGCCCCCGGCCCGACCGGCGGGATCTCCCCGTGGACCTTGGTCGCCCATCCCCCGTAGTACTCGAACATGAAGGCAACCTCGGCGATGTCGCCCCGGGCCTCGGCGAGGGGCTTGCCGCAGTCCATGGTCTCCATGCGGGCCAGGCGCTCGTGCTCGCGGCGCACGATCTCCGCGGCCCGCAGCAGGATCCGGCCGCGCTCGCGCTCGCTCGTTCGCGGCCACCACCGGCCCTCGTCGAAGGTCCGGCGGGCGGCCTCGATCGCACGCTCGACGTCGCGGGGGCCCGAGTCCGGCGCGCTCGCGATGACCTCGCCGGTCGCCGGGTTCGTGATGTCGAAGCGGCCCCCGTCGGCCGCCTCGACCCACTCGCCGTCGATGTAGTTCTGCAGCGCCTCTGCCACGGATATCCCCTCCGGGAGCCTGGTCGGTCCGACCTGGGCTCGAACGATGGGCGGTAGCCTAGTACCGACGAGAGGCCCTCTGCCCGGTTCGGGCCTTTGTGCGGCTCACTCCCGGCACCCTATACTGGCGGGGGTCGAGCGTCTGACCGTCGATCTCGGCCGCGCCGGAGGGTCGTAGCTCAATTTGGTAGAGCACCGGTCTCCAAAACCGGCGGTTGGGGGTTCGAGTCCCTCCGGCCCTGCAAGGAGAACGCATGAACCGTCAGGCCAAGAGGATGATGGCGAGGCAGCAGCGTGCGGCCCCGCAGGACCGCGCGGAGGCCGCGCGCCAGCGGCGCGCCGCCCTGGGCGGCGGTGAGCGACGCGAGCGGACGTCAATGTCATCCTTTCTGAAGGAGGTTCGCGCGGAGCTCCGCAAGGTGGCCTGGCCGAGCCGTCGCGAGCTCATCGGGTACACGGTCGTGGTGCTGGTGTCGGTCGTCGTGCTGACGGCGCTGGTGTTCGCCCTCGACCTCGGGTTCTCGAAGAGCATCCTCCGGTTGATGACCGGTGGCTGACGAGGTAGCGGCGATCAGATGAGCGAGCAGGACGTCCCCGTGGCCTCTCGCGTGCCGTCCGAGGATCCCGCCCCGATCGCGGACCCGGACGCGGTCGAGGGGGTGCGGGGGTCACGGCAGGACGCGGGCGGGGCCCGGGAGGCGCAGGTGGAGGCGACGGTGACGGCGGAGGACATCGAGAGGACGGCGTCGGCCGAGGAGGCCGAGGAAGCCGAGAGGACGGCGTCGGCCGAGGAGGCCGAGGAGGCCGAGGAGGCCGAGGAGGCGCCCTCGCTGTCTGCGCTGCGCGCCCCCGGCGACTGGTACGTCGTCCACACCTACGCCGGCTACGAGAACAAGGTCCGGGCGAACCTTCAGTCGCGCATCTCCTCCATGCAGATGGAGGACAAGATCTTCGAGTGCGTCATCCCGATGGAGGACGTCATGGAGATCAAGGGCGGCAAGAAGCAGGTCGTCCAGCGCAAGGTCTTCCCCGGCTACCTGCTCGTTCGCATGGTCTACGACAACGACTCGTGGTACGTCGTGCGCAACACGCCGGGCGTGACCGGGTTCGTCTCGTCGGGAACCGGAACCAAGCCGACGCCGCTCTCGTCGCGGGAGGTCGAGAAGATCCTCGCGGTGAAGAAGGAAACTCAGGTGAAGCCGCAGTTCCGCCTCGAGTGGGAGGAGGGCGACGTGGTCCGGATCATCACCGGCCCCTTCGCCGACTTCACCGGGACCATCGCCGAGATCAACCTCGAGCAGTCCAAGCTCAAGGTGCTGGTGAACATCTTCGACCGGGAGACCCCGGTCGAGCTCGCCTTCGACCAGGTCGCCAAGGCCTAGCCGGGGCATCGCAAGGGACCACGACCGCGGGAGGCCGCCCACGGGTGGCCGCACGCACCGCAGGAGGTGAGTCGGGAATGGCAGAGGCAGCGCCGCGCAGGCGCAAGAAGGTCCTCGCGATCGTCAAGCTCCAGATCAAGGCCGGCCAGGCCACGCCGGCGCCGCCGGTCGGCACCGCGCTCGGCCAGCACGGCGTGAACATCATGGAGTTCTGCCGGCAGTACAACGAGGCGACGCAGGCCCAGATGGGTCAGGTCGTCCCGGTCGAGATGACGATCTACGAGGACCGCTCGTTCAGCTTCGTCACCAAGCAGCCGCCGGCGGCCGAGCTGATCAAGCAGGCGGCCGGGCTGGACAAGGGCTCGGGCATCCCGAACCGGACGAAGGTCGGCAAGCTCACGAAGGACCAGGTGCGCCAGATCGCCGAGCAGAAGATGGTCGACCTGAACGCGGTCGACGTCGAGGGCGCGATGAGGATCATCGAGGGCACGGCGCGAAGCATGGGCGTGGAGGTGTCGGCATGACCCGCGAGGCCGGGAAGCGCTACCGCGAGGCGCTCGGGCACGTGGACCGGGCCCGCGAGTACACGCCGGCCGAGGCCTTCGACCTGCTGACGTCGCTGCCGTCGGCGAAGTTCGACGAGACCGTCGAGGTCGCGATGCGGCTCGGGGTCGACCCTCGCAAGGCCGACCAGATGGTCCGGGGCACCGTGTCGCTGCCGCACGGCACCGGCAGGAGCGTCCGCGTCGCCGTCTTCGCGGCGGGCGACAAGGCGCGCGAGGCCGAGGAGGCAGGCGCCGACGTCGTCGGGGGCGAGGACCTCGTGAACGAGGTGATGAAGGGCGTCATCAACTTCGACGCCGCCGTCGCGACGCCGGAGATGATGGGCCTCGTCGGCAAGGCCGGGCGGGTCCTCGGCCCGCGCGGGCTGATGCCGAACCCGAAGACCGGGACCGTCACGCAGGACATCGGGAAGGCCGTGCGCGAGATCAAGGCCGGCAAGCTCGAGTACCGCGTCGACCGCCAGGGGAACGTCCACCTGCTGATCGGCAAGCGCTCGTTCGAGGGGCAGAAGCTGCAGAACAACTACCTCGCCGTCGTCGACGAGATCGTCCGCGCCAAGCCCTCGGCCGCCAAGGGCAGGTACCTGAGGTCGGTGACGATCTCCACGACCATGGGCCCCGGCATCCGGATCGATACGAGCCGGGTCCGCGAGGTCGCGGAGGCGGCCTCCCAGTAGCCGGAGCCGTCCGACGTCGTCCCGCCGCGAGCCCCGTTCCGGGGCTCGCGGCGTCTGCGGACTCCGCGTCGCGACCGGCGCGGCGGGCGGCTATCCTTCCGGACGTGGACCGCGCCTCGGCACGGGAGGTGTTCGACGCGATCGCCGATCGGGTCGGGGAGCGCCTGTTCGGCGTCCGCGAGCCGCTCGAGCTGGTCCTGATCGGCCTGCTCACCGACTCGCACGTCCTGATCGACGACGTCCCGGGCGTCGGGAAGACGACCCTGGTCCGGACCCTCGCCGCGCTGCTCGGGCTGTCGTTCGCGCGCGTGCAGTTCACCCCCGACCTCATGCCGTCGGACATCACCGGCGGCTCGGTCCTCGACCTCGAGACCCGGGAGTTCGAGTTCCGGCCGGGCCCGGTCTTCGCCCAACTGCTCCTGGCCGACGAGATCAACCGCGCCACCCCGAAGACCCAGTCGGCGCTGCTCGAGGCCATGCAGGAGCGGCAGGTCACGGTCGACGGGATTCGCCATCCGCTGCCCGATCCCTTCGTCGTCCTCGCGACCCAGAACCCCGTCGAGCTGGAGGGGACCTTCCCGCTGCCCGAGGCCCAGCTCGACCGGTTCCTGCTGCGGGTGACGATGGGGTATCCGCGAGAGGACGACGAGGAGCGGATCCTGACGGTCCCGCGGGCCGAGCGGGCGGCGCGGCCGGGGCCGCTGCCGGTCGGGGTCGACCTCGCCGCGCTGCGCGTCCGGGTGGACGAGGTGCGCATGGAGGCGCCGGTCCGCCGCTACGTCGTGGCCCTCGCCCGGGCGAGCCGCGAGCACCCCGACCTGGCGGTCGGGGCCAGTCCCCGCGCGGTCGAGCACATGGGCGACGCGGCCCGCGCCCGGGCGCTGCTGGAGGGGCGCGACTACGTGCTGCCCGACGACGTCAAGGCCCTGGCCGGACCCGTCTGGGAGCACCGGCTGGTCCTCTCGACCGACGCGCGCATCCGCGACCGCCGCGCCTCCGACATCCTGCCCGAGGTGCTCGAGCGGGTCCCGGTCCCCGTCGAGTTCGAGCCGGAGCGTTCCGGGCCCTAGGGGGCGGCACGGACACCGTCGAGCGACGCCAGATCGCGCTGCTGATCGGCCTCGTGGTCGGCGTGATCGCCGCGGCGGCCGGCCGGACGACCGTGCTGCTGTGGGGGATGGCCGTGGCCGGGGTGGCCGCGGCGACGGCGTGGTGGACGCGGGCCGCCTGGCGCGGGGTTCGCGTCGAATCCTCGTTCGCGCCGCACCGCGCGTTCCTGGGCGAGCCGGTCGTGCTGACCGTGCGGCTGGTGAACGACAAGCCGGTCCCGCTCCCGCTCGTGAACCTCGGGGTGTGGCTGCCGCCGGGGCTGTTCCCGGTCCAGGGAGCGGAGGGCGCCGGGGCCGGGTACCGGGGGATGTGGCTGCCGGAGGACCAGGAGCCGGGCGAGGTCTCGGCGGCCATCCGCGGCTACCGCCGCCGGCTCTCGGTCGCGGGCCGGTCCGAGGCGGTGCTCGAGCTCCCGGTCCGGGTCACCCGGCGGGGGGAGTTCCCGGTGGAGCGGATCGAGGTGGAGCTCTCCGATCCCTTCGGGCTGGCGCCGGTCCGCCGCCCGTTCCGGCCGCAGGCCGACCTGCTGGTGATGCCCGACCCTCGCATCGCGGTCCCGGCCGGCGTGCGGGCGACGCTGCCGTTCGGGGCGCCGGCGCGCGCCGCGCGGATGTTCGAGGAGCGCGAGCGGTTCGCCGGCGTCCGTCCCTACGAGCCGGGGGACCCCATGGGCCGGATCCACTGGCGGGCGACGGCGCATGCCGGAGACCTGCAGACGAAGCTCTTCGAGCCGACCCGGTCGGCCGACGTGCTGATCGCCCTCGACCTCGCCGTCGGGGAGCCGTTCTGGGACTCGGTGTATCCGCAGATCGCCGAGGACACGATCGCCTGGGGGGCGTTCCTCGCGCGCGAGGCCGTCTCGACGGGGTGGCGCGTCGGCCTGGCGGCGAACACCCACCTCACGCGCTACCGCGGCGCGCTGCGGGTCCCGCCCTCCTCGGCCAGGGGCCACGAGGCGATGCTGTTCGCCGCGCTGGCCCGGATGCCGAACGAGCCCACGGCCGACATGGCCCCCGTGCTGCACGACCTCGGCCGCGCCCTCGGGCCACAGGCGACGGTCGTCCTGGTCTCGCCGCGCCCCGGGCCGGCGCTCCGCCACGAGGTCGTTCGCCTTCGCCGGCGGGGGACACAGGTCGTGGAGCTCTCCCCGCTGCGAGTCACTCCGTGGGAGGGCGGTGCACGATGAGCGAGCCGGTGATCCGTGCCCCCTCGCCGCGGCTCCAGCCGGCTGTGGCCCGGCCCCGGAGCACGGGCGGCCTGCAGGTGGCCGCGGCCATCTCGGCGGCCGCGGCCGAGGCGTGCGTGCTGTACCCGCCCGTGTGGCTGGCGCTCGAGTCCCTCGGGCGTCGCCACGGCCCGCTGGCGAGCTTCCCCACGATGGCAGTCCTGTTCGCCGGGGCCGTGGCGGTCGCCGCCGGGCTCCGGCGGGTCCGGAGCCCGGCCCTGCCGGTCGTGGCTGGGGCCGTGGTGGTGGGGCTGGTGCAGGCGAGGCTCGGAGGGGTGGCGGGCCCGGCCGGTGCCATCGTCTCGGTGATCCTCTCCCTGGTCCTCGCCTGGCGGGCGCTGGCCCTTTCGACCAGGGACTGGCGGGATCCCTATCAGGGGGCCTTCGCGATCGCCGCGATCGCGCTGCTGGCGGAGGTGCTGGTCGGCGACGCGATCGGGGGCGTCTGGGCGCGCCTGCTGCCGCTGGTCGTCCCGCTGTTCTTCGTCGCCGGGCTCGCCTCGCGCGCGGCGAGCGTCCGGGCCGCCGGGGAGGGTGGGCCGGCGACGGGGCTCGTGGCGGCCCCGGCGCGGATGGCGCTGCGCCTGCTGGGTGCCTTCGCCGGGCTGATGCTCGCCGGCATCGCGCTCGGCGGCTCGGCGCTGCGGGCCCTGGGGCGGCTCGCCCTGTCGGCGCTCGGCGTCGTCGTCGTGGCGTTCCTGACGGTCTTCGCCTGGGCGATGCGGCCGGTGTTCTGGCTCGCCTCCAGGTTCCACGTCGACCTGCTGGCGGCGTTCGAGCGAAACGTCCTGCGCGCGCGCCGGTCGGCGCTCCGGCCGATCTCGCTCGCCCACCGGGCGGCCGTCCCGGGCCCGTTCCAGCGGCTCCTCGGCGTGCTGGTCCTGGCGGCCATCGCGATCGCGATCGCGGTGGCCCTGCGCCGGCGCTTCTCCGGCATGTGGCCCGAGCACGACCAGGCGGACGAGGCGGAGCCCGAGACCGAGGTGCGACCCCTGGCGCCCGTGCCGGGGAAGCTTCGCCGGGGTGGCGGGCGCCGCAGGCCGCGAGAGCTTCCCGAGCACGCCGTTCGCCGGTGGTACGCGGAGGCGCTGGTGCGGCTGGAGGCGAAGGGGCTCTCGAGGCCGCGCTCCGCCACGCCCGATGAGTTCGCCATTGCGGCCGGGCGCGCGTTTCCCGCGTGCGCCGCGGGGATCGCGGCCCTCACCCGCGCCTACGACGATGCCCGCTACGGCCTGCTGGCGCTCGACGCACCCGGCCTGGAGGCGCTCGGCGCGCGGGTCCGCGAGCTGCTGGCGGCGATCGAGCGGCACCCGCGCCGGGAGCCGGAGGCGGAGCCGGAAGCCGGGCCGGAGGCACCGGGCCACGTCTGGTAGCCTTGTCGCGCCGCAGACCGCAGGGGCGTGCGCACAATCCCCGGACCGGGGTACCTGCCGAGGCACCGAGGTGACGCCTGGCGTCCCCGCGTGTCTGCGGGGGCGCTTTTTTCGTGCCCGGGCATCGAAGGGAAGGTGATATGCGCAAGCCGGAGAAGGTCGAGAAGGTCGACCAGCTGACGAAGCGATTCGCCGAGGCGAAGGGCGCCGTGTTCGTCGACTACCGCGGCCTGACCGTGAAGGACGCCACCGAGCTCCGCGCCAGCCTGCGAAAGGTCGACGCGTCGTTCGCGGTCACGAAGAACACGCTGACGAAGCTCGCAGCCCGAGAGGCCGGCGTCGACGAGCGCGTCGGCGCCCTGCTCGAGGGGCCGACCGCCGTGGCGTTCATGAGGGGCGACCCGATCGAGGGCGCGAAGGTCCTGCTCGAGCTCGGCCGAAGGATGCCGGCCGTCATCGTGAAGGGCGCGTTCGTCGAGGGCCACGTCCTCGGCGCCGAATCGGCGCGCTCGCTCGCGACGATCGACTCGAAGGAGACCTCGGTGGCCAAGGTCGCCGGCCTCCTGCAGTCGCCGCTGTCGCGGACCGCCTACCTGCTGCAGGCGCCCCTGCAGCGCATCGCGTACGCCCTCGCCGAGCGCGGGCGTCAGGCCGCCTAGGAAGAAGGAGGACCACATCATGGCGAAGCTCTCCGTCGACGACATCCTCGACGCCATCAAGGAGCTCTCGGTCATCGAGGCCGCCGAGCTCTCGAAGAAGATCGAGGAGGAGTTCGGGATCCAGGCGGCCGCGCCGATGGCCGTCGGCGCCGTCGCGGCCGCGCCCGGGGCGGCTGCCGCCGAGGAAGCCGAGGAGCAGACCGAGTTCACGGTCGTCCTGACCGCGGCCGGCGACAAGAAGATCCAGGTCATCAAGGAGGTTCGGGCCCTCACGAGCCTCGGTCTCAAGGAGGCCAAGGACCTGGTCGACGGCGCCCCGAAGCCGGTCCTGGAGAACGTCCCGAAGGAGCAGGCCGAGAAGGCCAAGGAGCAGCTCGAGTCCGCCGGCGCGACCGTCGAGGTCAAGTAGCGGCCCGAGTCGATCGGGATCCGAGCGACGGGGCGGCGCCCGGCGGGCGCCGCCCCGTCGCGTCTCCGGCGCGGGTCACGCGCCGCGGTCCTCTCCCGGCTCGCGGCCCTGGACCGGCCTGCCCACCAGGCGGGACGCGCAGAGCGTCACGACGAACGGCACCCCGAGGAGCACGAGGCCGATCTGCGGCCACATCTCGCTCTCGAACAGCGGATGGGTGCTCCCGCCGGCGCCGCCCCGAACCGCGGAGAAGAACAGCACCGCCGTGGCGACCAGCATGATGTAGCCGAGGTACAGGAGCACGCGCGAGTGACGGGGGACGAGCCGGCCGTGCCGGTTGGTGATCCGCTCCCCCGAGACCACGACGTCCCAGACGAGCGCGATCAGGATGACCAGCGCCTGGGCGATCGACAGCCGGGCCAGGCTCTCGCCCTGGGAGTACAGGCGATACAGCCAGGCGAGCACCTGCAGGGCGATGTTCAACGTGAGCAGGAGCGCCAGCGACTCCGCGCTGTCGGCCAGTCGCCGCCGCACCGCACGCCACCCCACGAACGCCAGCGTCGCCGCCGCCACGAAGGCCTGGAGCCCCACGAGGCTGAGTGCCGGCAGGGAGAGGCTGCCGAGGAGGCTGCCCAGGGAGGGCAGCTCGTTCAGCGCGAACAGCAGGCTCGCGACGAACGCGAACAGGGCCGCGCCGCGGAACCTCTCCGGGACGCGGCCGAGGACCAGGGCCGGGAGCAGGACCAGGACCACGATCAGCGCTGCAACCGCGGCCCACCCGAGAAGCCAGTCCTCCGCGGACCTCGACGCCGTCCGGCCGAGGGCCCCACCGCCGGGGGCGACCCCTCCCCGCGTCGGTGTCCAGCTCGCCACCATGCTGCGCCAGTAGGGGAGCACGACGGGAAGGAGAGCCCCGGAGGTCTGGCCGTAGAGGAGCCAGAGCCTGCCGCCCGCAACCCGTGCCCAACCCGTTCCCGCGTAGGTCGCCCGGCCTCCCGCCTGCGCGGCGGTGAAGGCGGTCACGGTCCACCCCCCACGCGCTGCGGTCGGCCCAGCGTGCACGTGAAGCTTCGGGGCGACGATGCCGAGCCAGTCCTTCAGGGCCGGCACGGGCGAACCGTGCTGCCCCGGAGGGACCTCGACGACCCAGAACGCCGCGAACCCGTTCGTGAACGTGGTCACGGAGATGCCGCCGGCGCTCGTCGAGGTCGGATGCCAGCCCGACGGGTAGGCGATCTGGAACGACGGGCTCCCCGGATGGCGGTAGGTCGCCCCGAGCTGCACGCCCGAGGACGCTCCCGCGTTCGCCCGCGCCGCCAGACCGTAGCTCAGGGCGAAGAAGGCCACCGCCACGGCGACCAGCGCGGCGAACGGGACCCTGGCCTCCCTGGCACGCGCGGCCCGGGGAGCCCTGGCCGCCAGGGCGATGAGCCCGGCGGCGATGACCGCGAGGATGAGCTCGGGCGCCGCCCGCCAGCGAAGCTGCAGGAGGGCCCAGGCGCAGAGCGCCGCGGCGACCGTCGCGGCGACGCCCGCAAGGGCGAGGGAACCTCGCATCCGGTCGGTCAGGCCCGCGAGCCGCGATCCCACCAGGTCCGCCCACTCGCCGAAGTCGCCCCCGACGAGCGTGAGCACCGGGACCAGGAACAGGGACAGGGAGGCGAGCTCCACCGTGAAGCCCAGCGCGAACAGCCGGCCCTGATCGGGGGCGCGGACCGAGTTCCAGATCGCGAGGTGGATCCCGAGGACCAGCGCGAACAACGCTCCCAGGGAGGCAATCCCCCCGTGCCCGAGCCGGCCTGCGGAGGCCGCGGCTTCCCGGTGGCTCCATCGTGCTCGGATCAGGCCCACCGCCCAGAGCGCGACCAGCAGGGCGAGGGCCGGAGCGACGAGGGCGGGGACCGAGGCCACCTGTTCGTAGCCCGGATACAGCGAGGCGGTGAACAGCGCGAGGCCGAGGATGCCGATCCCCGGGTGACTCTCCAGCGCGCCGCCGAGCAGGTACGTCCACGCCATGGCCAGCGAGCCGACCGAGAACCAGAACACGGCCTGCGGGATCCATGCCGGTTGGGTCCCGGGCGCGAAGAGCCCGACGGAGCGAGGGTCCACGCCGCGCAGCGGGATGAGGACGGCCGCAGCCAGCAGCTGTGCCAGTGCGAGGCCCATCGCCAGGCGCAGGGGACCGTCCATGGTTCGAAGTGAGATCGCCCGTTCGAGGAAGAGGCCGAGCAGGCCCCGCTCGTGAGGCAGCTCGTGACCGGGCTGTGCCTCACCCTTCACCTCGGGCGCACGCCACCGAACCTGATCCTCCATGCGCTCGGGGTCGGCATCGCGGAGGCCGTTCGACAGCGCAGGTTGCCGATCGCAATGGAATCGAGACCGCTGCTTGACATCGAGTTGACCCGCCGCGGTCGGGACATACCGCCACGCAGAACCGGATCTTCGGTCGATCGTCCGGGTCCCGCGCGTCGGCCAGGGCTTCTCATCCGAGATGACTAAAGGCATGTCCCCCCATGGTCGATACGAAATCACCGTTCGGCAGAGCCGAGACGAGGAGGGTGGGGACCCTCGCCGCGGCACGAGGAGGTGGCTCCCATGAGGAGGATCACCGGCAGTCTGGTCGTGGCCTTCGCGGCAGCCCTGCTGTTGCCAAGCGTTGCCTGGGCGGCAACGGCGACCGGCCCGACCCCGATGCAGCGCTCGATCGCGCTGACCGATCCGAGCGTCGTGTTCATCGACACGGCCGTCCAGATCGGGGTGCGGCTCACCTATCAGGATTCGGGGGCGATCTCCGGGCTCGGGTCCTTGAGCCAGACCTACAACATCGACTGGGCCACGGGTAGCGGGTTCGTGGTGAATCCCGGCGGCACCATCGTGACCGCGAGCCACGTGGTCGAACCACCCGCCCAGGAGATGCAGAACTACGCCGCCAACAACCTCATCCTCGGGGGACTCGGCTATCGCTACGGCGATCCGTACGGCCAGTACACGATCCCCGGCCACCCGGCGTACACGCAGCTCCTGCAGCAGTGCTACCAGGGCGTCGACTGCACGTTCCAGATCACGCCGCAGGTGACGGTGATCTCCGCGGTCGAGATCGCGGGGACCCAGACCCCGAAGGGCATGCCCGCCCGCGTCCTCACCTCGACCGGGTTCCAGGCGACCGACGTGGCGGTGCTGCAGGTGGCGGGCTCCGACATGCCGACCGCCGCCCTCGCGACGACCGCGGGCAACCTGCAGAGCGGCGACCAGATCGTCGCGATCGGATTCCCGGGCACCTCGCGCGACGCGCTGCAGACCGGCGTGACGGAGCCGACCAAGATCTTCGGCCAGGTGAGCAACGTGGTCGCCCAGGGATCCAGCAACCTCGTCGAGATCGACGCGGCCGTCCAGCCGGGCATGAGCGGCGGGCCCGTCATCGACTCGGCCGGGCAGGTCATCGGGCTCACCTCGTTCACGCTCACGCAGTCCAACGGGCAGAGCGGCCAGATCTTCCTGCGGACGGTCGACGACATCCGGACCGCGCTGCGGGCGGCGGGGGTGACCGTGTCCCGCGGCCTGGTGGACACCACCTTCGCCAAGGCCATGAGCTACTTCTGGGGCCGTCACTACACCGCGTCGGTCCCGCTGTTCCAGAAGGTCCTCGCCCTGTACCCGGGGCACCCGCTGGCGACCGAGTACCTCGCGCAGGCCCAGGCGAAGGCCGGCGGCCCGC